>NZ_JAANAT010000001.1:2770756-3141513 GCF_011089895.1 Mucilaginibacter inviolabilis | reverse complement strand
TGGCTTTAGCGGTTCATTGGATATTATATTTCACCATACTATTGAGCAACTATCAGGAGTTAATTCTGTCAGTACATCCTTTGCCATGATCCTGGTTTTAATAGGTATTGGTTTTAAATTATCCTTTGTCCCCATCCATTTTTGGGTACCCGATGTATACCAGGGAGCAAGCACACCAGTTACTGCATACTTATCAACTGTACCTAAAATAGCGGCCTTTGCCTTGCTCATTAATTTCCTTTCGCCGTTTATGTTTACCGGACTTTGGACCGGCTTTAATATGAGTATAGCGCTTTCTGTAATCGGTATAGTTACCATGATAGCCGGCAACTTTGCAGCGGTGTTACAAACCAATATCAAAAGGATGCTGGCCTACTCCAGTATCGGTCATACCGGTTTTGCGCTTATGGCGGTTGTAGTTTTATCCTTACAAAGCGTATCGGTATTAACATACTACTTATTGGTATATGCCTTGGCCAATATCGGCGCCCTGGCACTGGCCACCTACTTTACCAACGAAACCGGTGCCGAAGATGTGGAAGATTATCGCGGATTTGGTCTTAAATACCCCATAGCCTCCGTTTGTTTTGTGATTATCCTCATATCGCTAACCGGTTTGCCGGTAACCGCCGGTTTTACCGGGAAATTGTTCGTGTTTTCGGCAGTTTATGGAGTTTATCAGCAAACGCATAGTATCTGGCTTCTGTTATTAATGATTACCGGCGCGCTTACTACAGTTGTTTCGCTGTTTTACTATATCAAGATCCCTCTCAATTTATTTCTGAAAAGAAAGGAAATGGCCGAAATAAGCAATAAAAAATCTGTGAATTTGCTTGTTTTGTCAATATTCATAAGTTTTATCCTGATTTTGCTTGGTATTTTTCCTCATTGGGTACTTCAGGTGCTCTAATTTTTCAATTTTCGTAATTTTTTAACAAAAACTTAATAATCTTCGTTTTTTTATAATTAAAATCATACTTTCAGGCCGTTTTACAAAGCAATTCTAATATTTCCATGAAACGGTATTTTCCTTTCTTAGTAATTCTTGTCATTTTAGTACTAACTTTTCTTTTTCCATCTGTAGAATTCAAAAATTCTGGCGATCCTCACTTTAACACCGGCGATATTGCCTGGATGTTGATGTCGACGGCTCTGGTTTTGATCATGACACCCGGTCTTGCCTTTTTTTACGGAGGGATGGTTAACAAAAAGAATGTAATATCAACCATGCTGCAGAGCATTGTTTGCATGGTAATTATTACGGTGATGTGGGGCATATTTGGCTTTAGTTTAGCTTTTGGCGATAGTTTTTATGGTATCATCGGTAACCCCTCTACTTATTTTATGATGAAGGGTATGCTGGGTAATGCCACCTGGAAAGCAGCGCCAACCATTCCGTTACTGTTATTCGCCATGTACCAGCTTAAATTCGCTATCATTACGCCCGCGTTAATCACCGGTGCCTTTGCCGAGCGGATCCGTTTCAACTCATACATTATATTCCTTTGTCTGTTCTCGATATTTATATTTTCGCCGCTGGCACATTGCACCTGGCACCCGGATGGCATACTGGCCAAATTTGGTGTGCTGGATTTTGCCGGTGGTACCGTGGTACATATGTCGGCCGGCTGGGCCGCTTTAGCTTCGGCTATCTATTTAAAACGTCGCAACGAGGCTAATCATTCACCTGCACGTATTACTTATGTAATGATTGGTACAGGGCTTTTATGGTTCGGTTGGTTCGGGTTTAACGCGGGCTCGGCATTTGGTGCCAACGCCTTAGCTGTTACCGCTTTAGCAACCAGTACCACAGCATCTGCAGCTGGTGGTATTACCTGGATATTTTTTGATATGCTGCGCGGGCGCAAACCTTCAGCTATGGGTACCTGTATTGGTGCCGTAGTGGGCCTGGTAGCCATTACACCAGCAGCCGGGTTTGTTACCGTGCCGCATTCACTAGCCATTGGCATCATATCGGCCGTGGTAAGTAACCTGGTAGTTGAATGGCGCACACGTACTTCTATTGATGATACGCTGGATGTATTCCCTTGCCATGGTGTTGGTGGTATGGTAGGTATGTTGCTTACCGGTGTTTTTGCCAATCAGCATGTAAATGCAGGAAATGTAACCGGGAACGGCTTGTTTTTTGGCGAAACACATTTGTTTATTGTGCAATTAGTGGCGCTTGTGTGTGTGTCCATATTCTCGTTCTTTGGCTCATTGCTGTTGCTGAAAATTACAGATATGATATCGCCATTAAGGGTTTCGGCCGAGGAGGAAGTGGTAGGTCTGGACATCAGCCAGCATGGCGAAAAACTATAACTATTGAATTTCAAACCAATTACATAAACCTGAGTGAGTCCGGCTGAAAAGCCGGATTTTTTGTTGGAGTAAGGATTTGGGGAGCAAGGGCTCCTCGTGTAAGAAAGAAAGCGCTGTTTGTTATTTTGTTTCCTTTGGCGGTTTATTATCAGCAACGTTTTCAATCTCTTTATTCAGGAAAAATGATAAGCTTGTTCTGATAAAAACGGTGCCTGCTAATATTCCCAGATCATTAAATGATGGATTGAGGATAGTATCAATAATGTCAGATGCTATTAAAAACTCGAGTCCCAGCAACAGGTAATAGCCTACTTCAATTTTGATCTGAACGGTCTTCGCTAATGAAAATGAGTTTTGGAAGCGCTTAAGTTCGTTACGGATAAATTTGAGTAAACCCAGCGCGGCGCCATAACAGATAATGGCTATGCTGCAATAGCTGATTATACGTGATATAGACTCGAGTACAGAGCTCATGCAAATTGGTGTTTATATAAAAATACAAAATTTACGGTTAGTGCTGCTATTAAACCCCCGTTGTTATTGCAGAATGCTTGATACTATACCGAGCCTTTAAATCCATGAACAGTAGGGATCATATCCTGCGACCGTAAAGATGGCGGTATTGCGGCAATAACCACCCCGGTATTATTTATCTTTCACCGCTGTTTACACCATGGCTACTTATTTTCATTATACCAGATAGAAAACAAAATATTCCTATAGTTTTATACCTAATAAGTGCCTTGTCATGTTTCTTAATTCTGATAAAACAAAATTCTCTTTTTTTGACATTCGCTTTCTTAAGCCAGGCAATCGCCATTTAATCATTAATGTTTATTACACCCTATTATATCTTAATTACAGCTATTTTTAAACCATTTTTTTTATGAAGATTATTTACATACCCCTATTAACTTTCGTGTCATTATTTATTGGCAGTAACGCTATTGCTCAAATATCAGCAATAGATAATGCGGAGAAACCCGACAAAACAGCATCTTTTAAAGCAGGTGTTAATTATTTAAGTAATAATGTGTTTATGGGCCGTGCCGATACGGTTAAAACTTCAATAATTTTACCCGAGCTCAAATACACTTTTAACAATGGGATATTTATTTCGGGAAACATTAATTATATCCCAAACAATAAACGCAAGAAACTTGATGGCGGGAACATTGTGGCAGGTTATGATTTTGATATAACTGATGATTTGAGTGGTGGTGTATCCGTTGCCAAACTATTTTACAGTAGTAACAGTGTACAGATAGGATCATCCATCAGCAGCGTTTTTAATGCAAATATAAATTATGACATTGCCGGTATTATTACCCCCGCCGTAAGTGTTGATTATAATATTATTAAGAATGGTTTCAGCAACGATGTTTTTATAAATGGAAGCCTATCGCATGATTTTGAGAAAAAGGGTGTTTTTAATGATAAAGATCTGTTTGCTATTTCGCCTACAGTAGCTATAAACGCCGGGACGCAAAATTTTTATGATGCATACGTTACCGGAAGAAAATATAAATCTACTGCAAAGAACCAGGCTCTGGTGGCAAAAGAAACAGCGCTATTAGACCAACGAAAAGAACAACTAAGTCATTTTGATGTACTTGATTATGAGTTTTCTGCACCGTTAGAATACAAAATAGGAATGCTTATTTTGAATTTTACCCCAACTTATGCCATAACCAAAAACAAACTGCCGTCTGCTATCGCTGCCGGTTTGGTAAACGGAAATATTTTTTATTTTGAGACAGGGGCTACTTTGAAGTTTTAAAGGATGTTGACGAAAAGATAAGAATGGGCCGTTGCTGGTGCTGTAACCGGGCCGTCTGAAACGGTTAGGATTGCAGTCTTTAGACTACATTAAGCGCAGTGGTATTTCCTGACGTCTTTTTTTAAACGATTTACATTTTCTTTTGTCTAATTCTTAGAAAAGCAGAAGAAGTGATATTTTTTGTGTTGACTCTTGTACCTTGATTCAAAAAAATGAATGCCGATAATCAATTAAATATATTTAACCCGGCCCGTCATAACCTTTTGCCGTTTGATGGGGAGGTATTCTTATATCCCAATTTTTACCAGGAGGATGGTGTTTATGATGTGTTTGAGGAGTTGAAACATTCCATTTTGTGGAAACAGGATAAGATGAAAATCTATGGAAAATCGGTCAATTTTCCGCGCCTTACTTCCTGGTATGCCGATGGCGGCAAAATTTATACTTATTCGGGCGTGGTAAATACACCGCTGCCATTTACACCGCTGTTACTCCAGATCAAAATGGCAGCCGAGCAGCAATGCAATAAGCAATTTAATTCGGCCCTGCTTAACTTTTACCGCAATGGCGAAGACAGCATGGGTTGGCACAGTGATAATGAAAAAGAACTGAGCGATAACCCGGTTATCGCCTCGGCATCGTTCGGAGCCACGCGTGCTTTTCAATTTAAACACAAACAACAAAAAAACGCCAAAATATCCACGGCACTCAGTAATGGCAGTCTGCTAATTATGCAGGGTGAGACACAGCATCACTGGCTGCACCAGGTGCCCAAAATCACTGGCGATACAGGTCCGCGTATCAATATTACTTTCAGGGATATTAAATATTAATGTGGCTAACTGAATTTAAGCGTTAATAGCAACGTTTCGATTTTTATAAAAGGTAGCTGGGTTTATGATCCGGTAAAGTTGCGCCAGATGATAGGTTTTGCAAAACAAGGATAAATAGGTTAAATTAGTGAAGTGCAAACAAACGAGATTGTTACATTATACCGACCGGTCGGGCCGAAAGAACTTAAACTGATCGAAGAGTCAGACTGGAAAAGATTCCCTAAGAGATTGGCTGAGCAGCCCATTTTTTACCCGGTGATGAATGAGGAATATGCTGTACAGATAGCCAGAGATTGGAATGTTCCGGCCTCAGGGGCGGGTTTTGTTACCAAATTTAGTTTACCTGCAGATTTCTTAAAAAAATACGAAGTGCAGAATGTTGGCGGCCGTATTCATAATGAGTTATGGGTTCCGGCCGAAGAGTTAGAGGATTTTAATGATCATATTATTGGGAAAATAGAAATTACACAATCTTTCTATCCTCTGGAAGGCTAAAGGGTGTTTGCAAAAAATTAACGTTTAGGTAACTTATCCACAAACTACGGTTTAATGACAATTGATATAGGGATAGTTCATTATAAAATGATACCTTTGCAGCCTCATTCCAAATCATGAGCGATCAGATTAAACATGAATGCGGTGTGGCATTTATCCGCCTCTTAAAGCCACTGTCTTATTATCAGAAAAAGTACGGAACAGCTCTGTACGGCCTGAACAAGCTTTACCTTTTGATGGAAAAACAACATAACCGCGGCCAGGATGGCGCGGGGGTTGCCACCATTAAACTGGATATTGAGCCTGGCAAGCGGTACATCAGCAGGCACCGGTCAATGGCGTCAAATGCTGTTGCTGACATTTTTGAATACATCCAGAAGAAATTCGCTGATATTCAGAAAGAAGCACCCGAAAAACTGGCTGATACCGAATGGTTGAAGGAAAATGTAAGCTTTACCGGTGAGGTTTTGCTTGGGCACCTGAGATATGGCACCCATGGCAAAAATAGCATCGAAAGCTGTCACCCGTTTTTAAGGCAAAACAACTGGATGACCCGTAACCTGGTTATCGCCGGTAACTTTAACATGACCAATGTTGATGAGCTATTGCAACAGTTGTATGCCCTGGGGCAGCATCCTAAAGAAAGAGCAGATACTATAACCGTTCTTGAAAAAATCGGCCACTTCCTGGATACAGAGAACCAAGGCTTGTTTGATCAGTACAAACGCGAAGGTTTGGACGATAATATGGAGATCAGCAAACTTATAGCCAACGATATGGATGTAGCCAAAATACTTCGCAAATCGGCCAAAAACTGGGATGGTGGCTATACCATTGCCGGTATCATAGGTCATGGTGATGCCTTTGTAATGCGCGATCCGGTAGGTATCCGTCCAGCTTATTACTATTATAATGACGAGATAGTTGTTGCAGCTTCAGAGCGCCCGGCTATCCAAACAGCCTTTAATATACCTGTTGAAGATATCAAAGAGATCCGTCCTGGTCATGCCCTTATCGTTAAAAAGAACGGTAAAATAACCGAGGATATGTTCAGCGAACCATTGGAAAAGAAAGCCTGCTCCTTTGAGCGGATCTATTTTTCACGTGGCAGCGACTCATCTATCTACCGCGAACGTAAACAGTTGGGCCGATTACTTTGCCCACAGATATTGAATGCGGTTGATAATGATATTAAAAATACCGTATTCTCTTATATCCCAAACACCGCCGAGGTTGCTTTTTACGGTATGGTTGAAGGAATACATAAATACGTTAAAAAATACCAGCGCGATAAACTGCTTAACCGCGAGGACAAGATAAGTGAAGAAGAGTTAACAGAGGTATTGCAGATGGCACCGAGGGTTGAGAAAATTGCCATTAAAGATGTAAAACTGCGTACTTTTATTACCCAGGATGCTGATCGCAGTGAAATGGTTGCTCACGTATATGATACCACTTACGGCCTGATTAAAAAGAATACTGATACATTGGTAGTACTGGACGATTCGATTGTACGCGGCACCACGCTGAAACAAAGTATCCTGAAAATATTAGACAGATTAGGTCCTAAAAAGGTTGTTGTGGTTTCATCTGCTCCGCAGATTCGTTACCCAGATTGCTATGGTATTGATATGTCGCGTATGGGCGAATTCGTAGCTTTTGAGGCAGCGATCAGCCTGTTGAAAGAGATGGATCGCGAAGATATTATTCTGGATGTTTATCAGAAATGTAAGGATAGCGCCAAACTGCCAAAAGAAGAGGTGAAAAACTACGTAAAAGAGATTTACTCTTTATTTACCGATCAGCAAATTTCCGATCGTATAGCGCAGATCATTACACCAAAAGATATTAAATGTAAGGTAGAGGTTTTATATCAAACTTTAGATAACCTGCACATCGCCTGTCCGGATCATACCGGCGACTGGTATTTTAGCGGTGATTATCCAACTCCAGGCGGTAACAAGGTAGTTAACCGTGCTTTTGTAAACTGGATGGAAGGTAAAAACCAAAGAGCTTATATGTAAGCTAAGCCCCCTAGCCCCCTGAAGGGGGAATATGATATTTAAGGCGGTGAGTTAGATCATCGCCTTTTTTTTTGCTGATTCAGCTGAAACTTACTGCTAATAAAGAAGAAAATTGCCTAATAGAAATAGCACTCAATAATTCACTAAATCACTAATTCAATAATTAAAAAGGGGGTTAACTACCCGCCGGTGCCGAAAATACAAAGTGGGTAACCAGTTTATCCAAAAGTATCAGCGAAGCTATAATCAGGGCAATACCTGCCACTTCGTTAAGGCGATGAACCAGCTTAACCGATATCTTATCCCGTAGTTTATTGGCATAAAATGCTTTGGTAACATCCATGCCAAACTGTACTATAAGTACGGTGGCAAACATCACCGCAATTTTAAAGGAACGATGGGCTACGCCTTCGTGAAAAACAGTACTGGCAGTACCTATCACAGTGATCCAGTGAAATAGCAGGGTAGGATTAAAAATACACATCAGAAAACCTTTTAAAAAATAGCCCGCACGGTTAATACCCGAGGGCACTTTATTTTCATAGTTCACCTCTCCCTTTTTAAACAGGTAGCGTATCCCTACACTAAATAATATAATGCTGCCTATAACACCGGCTATGGTTTTGGCATGATTAGATATATCAAAATATTGAGAGCCAAATAAAATTGCCCCCACGAAAACCACATCACTGCTAACTACGCCGAGTGCCAATGCAACGCCGGCATGAAAACCTTTTTCGATGCTGGTTTTAATAAGAGCAAAAAAGACCGGGCCAGTCAAAAACGTCAACACTAATCCTATCCCCAGTCCCGAAATAATAGCTTCTATCATTATTTAGACTTATGTTCCAAAATTTTGAACCATGCGAATATGCAATTTTATCTCTTAAACAACGAAACTTAAAATTGTGATTTATTTAATTTGAAAAAGAATAATAACATTTACAAAAATTGAATTATGTTTAGCGATTCAAAATACATTCTGTATAACTAAACTTAAAAATGGAACAAAACGACAAAAAAAATTACAGCTCGGCACTCTATACGCTGATCACTGTATTTTTCTTCTGGGGCTTTTTAGCTGCATCAAACGGTATTTTTATACCATTTTGTAAAACGCATTTTCATTTAACTCAATTTGAGTCACAGTTGATCGATTTTACCTTTTATGGCGGATACTTTATAGGCTCATTGATACTTTATTTTGCATCACAAGCCAGTAAGGTTGATATCATGAATAAGTTAGGTTACAAAAATGGTATCATCTTAGGTTTAGTTATATCGGCAGTAGGAGCATTAGGTATGATACCTGCTGTTGCCAGTGGTGCGTTTGGTTTTATCTTAGCCGTATTTTTTATCATAGCTGTTGGTTTCTCTTTGCAACAAACTGCAGCAAACCCCTTTGTGGTGGCTTTGGGCCCTGCAGAAACTGGTTCCAATCGCTTAAATTTTGCCGGTAGTATTAATAACATCGGTGCTTTGCTGGGCCCGATTGTAGTGAGCGTGGTATTGTTCGGTACTGCAAACTCCGGCGCTAAGCCAGAAGTTAAAATATCGTCTATCAATAACCTTTATTACATGCTGGCGGCTTTGTTTATAGCTGTGGCGGTATTCTTCTGGTTTTCTAACCTGCCAAAGGTTACCAGCGACGAAAAAATTGAGTCGAGCCAAAAAGCAAACAAGCCATTATTTATCATATTCATCGCATTTTTATTGATACTGGCGGCTGATCCACTGAGCGCCGCAATTAATAAATTATTATCATCCAATCCAGAGCACGTAGCCGACATTGTAAAGAGCCAGTATTTTGTTTATGCTTCATTAGCTATTATTGTGCTTACGCTTGTAGGAACCATTTTTGCCGCTAAAAAAAGCAAAGAAGGTTGGGGGGCTATGCAATATCCACAATTGATTTTAGGCATGCTGGCTATTTTTACTTATGTAGGTACCGAGGTTACTATCCAAAGTAATATGGGCTCGTTACTAAAAACTCCGGAATTTGGATCGTTTAACGAATCTGACATTGCTCCTTATATATCTTTATACTGGGGTAGCTTGATGATCGGTCGTTTTGCAGGTTCAATCGGGGCCTTCAATCTTTCTACATCAACCAAATATGTTTTATATGTTCTGGTTCCGTTTGTAGCGTTTGGCTTAGTATTGCTTGTAAATGCTGTAACAGGAGTGAACGTAAGTAATCTGTACACCTATGCTATATGTGTAGCGGTGCTTATTGTGGCCTTCTTTATCGGTCAGCAAAAGCCAACACGTACTCTATCGGTGCTGGGTATCCTGGGTGTTATATTTATGCTGACTGGTTTGTTCACAACCGGAAGGGTTGCTACATTCGCTTTCATTAGCGGTGGTTTATGCTGCTCTATCATGTGGCCATCTATATTTTCATTGGCTATCACTGGTTTGGGTAAATATACCAGCCAGGGTTCGGCATTTTTGATCATGATGATCCTGGGTGGTTCAATTATCCCTCCATTACAAGGGAAAATTGCCGATGGCGCTGGGAATGTTGTACCAGGCATGAGCGGCATCCATTTCAGCTATATTGTACCGGTATTGGGTTTTGCTTACCTGGCGTATTTTGCCTGGAAAGTAAGTCGCGAACTTCGCAGCCAGGGCATCGACCTTGACCACGTTGAAGTTTCGGGCGGGCATTAATATTTTACAAGTTATTTGATCATTGGGTCATTAAGTCATTTTTAAATGAAGTAATGACCCAATGACGTTTAATGACTCAATGATTTAAAACATATGAAACCAAGTTTCGATCATATCTTCATGAACCTGGCTACCGATCTGGCCAAGCGTTCACATTGCGTTAAAGCCCAGGTAGGAGCTGTTTTAACCCGCGATACCCGTATTATATCTATTGGGTATAACGGGCCGCCCGCGCATACCCACAATTGTGATGAAGAATGGCCTGGCGAAGGTTGTCCTCGTGATTCAAAAGGAAGTTGCTCCCTGGCGCTGCATGCCGAAGAAAATGCCATACTCTATGCCGTAAAAAATGGCGCCAGGTTGGAGGGTGCTACGTTATATACTACCTTGTCGCCCTGCCTGCCTTGTGCCCGTCTGATATTTTCGGCAGGTATTAAGCACGTGTATTTTGATAAATCATACGCGGAATACAAAGGTTTAGCCAGCGATGAGGGAGTTGATTTTTTGAATCACTTTGGTGTTAAAGCCGAGAAGTTCATAGGATGATTTTGAGGCTAAAAGTAAAAGGCCAAAGGTTTTATGCTTGATGCTACCTTTCTCCTTTTACCTTTGGTCTTTCACCTCTCTACCCTTATTAAAGAATAAGCGGTTTTACCTTGTCCAGGGCAAAGTCTAACTGCTGTTGTGGTGTCAGGTTGGTATTGTCCAATATAATGGCGTCCTCGGCCCTTACAAGCGGGCTTTCCTCGCGGGTGGTGTCCTGGTAATCGCGGTGGGCTATGTTCTCAAATATCTCTTCTAATGTAATTTCCGGGTTTTTATCTTTGATCTCGTTGTAGCGTCTTTCTGCGCGCACTTTAGGATCAGCTGTCATGAATATTTTTACATCGGCATCCGGGAAAACCGTAGTACCTATGTCGCGGCCGTCCATCACGATGTTTTTGGAATGACCCATGCGCTGCTGCTGCTTAACCATCTCTTTACGCACTTCGCGAATGGCAGATACCTCGCTCACCTTATCAGATACCGGCATCAAGCGGATCTCATCTGATACTTCTTCACCATTTAGGGTGATGTGAGTTTGATAATCGCGCGAGTGAAAATTAAGGTGGATGTTTTCTAACGCCTCCTCAATTTGATCATGGTTGGTTACGTCGATATTGTTGCGTAAAAAATATAAGGCAACAGCGCGGTACATAGCGCCGCTATCCACATAAATAAAATGAAGTTTTTTAGCTAAAGCTTTGGCCAGTGTACTTTTACCACATGATGAATAACCATCAATTGCCACTACTATGTTTTTACTCATAAGCGTAGCTAAAGTACAAATAATTGTGATTGTTTGAGTGAGTGGGTGGTTGATTAAGTTCATTGACTGAGTAGTTGATTGGTGGATATTCTGGAAACCACTTATTCAATCAATCAACCAATTCCCCCAATCAACCTAAATAATTACCTTTGCCGCATGAACCTTACTAAATCTGAGCTGCAAAAAGAAATTACTTATAAAACCTCGCGTAGCGGTGGTAAGGGTGGCCAAAATGTAAATAAAGTATCGAGCAAGGTGGAGCTTTTGTTTAGCGTAGATAGCTCTGAACTGTTTACCGACGAGGAAAAACTACTGCTGAAAGATAAACTACAAAACCGTTTGAACAAGGATGGTTTTGTACAGGTGATTTGTGATGAAGAGCGTAGCCAGTATCTCAATAAAGAAAAAGCTATCGAACGGTTGATAGTATTACTTACCCGGGCATTGCAGAAACCCAAAGTACGCAAACCAACTAAAGTAAGTAAGGCCGCGAAAGCCGCCCGTCTGGATGACAAAAAGAAACACTCCGCCAGGAAGGAAAACCGGAAAGTTGATTTTGATTGAGCCTTGAAAAGTCGACAATAATTTTGTTAAAAAGTGGGTTTACATGGTTTACACTTTTCAGGATTAATATCGAATTAATTTATTGATAATCAACGTGTTGGTAAATTTTATTGATAAAAAGTGTAAACCATGATTTTGTCGAATTTTTGTCTGAATCAGAATTCTCAGGATTTATAAATTAACAGAATTAGTCTTCATTCTGTTAATCCTTGAATTCTGTAAATTCTGATTCTTACAGATTACTTAAATCTGTAAGCGCCGGTAATACTGGCCCATTGATGCGACCTTAACATCTCTTCCACGTCTTTGGTATGGAAAATGGCTGCTATATCAAAAGTGAAACGACTGGTAGTAAAGGCCACGCCCACCTGATTGCTGAATATAAATGGCTTTTTATCTAATGTAACCTCCAGACTGTTTGGATCGTGGTTTTTATTGAACAAAGGACCTTGTATAGTGGCATCATAAAGTACGCCATTGATCTGTGGCTTATAGTAAAAGAAGATCTCATGGGCATGCAACAGACCGGTCTGATCGGTAGCAGATACCGTACTTTGTGTACTTACCGAATTAAAAAGCTGGTTAAAATTACCCAAACGAATTAACGGACCTACACCTGCGCCGGTGAACCCATTACCCAGGTTGGCATACGAAGTCAGGCTTACATCAACCCATGATGCCCTTGCCAGTAGTTTATTATACTCGGCGCCTAAATTAAGTTCCACATTGTTCTTAATTTGATATTGCCAGCCATTTAAAGCATAAAACCCAAAAGTATTGTGGATGAATTTCTGTATCGGTTCGCCGCCCGCTGCCGGGCCAACAACACCTAACTGGGCGCTTAGTTTAAGCGTGCTTTCGTTTTTATACAATAAGTTCAGTGTTGAACCGATATAGGAGTAGGCCGCGAAAGGTCTGTCGATATACGAGGCATTAGGTACATAGCCTGATTGGGCATTGTACATTTTTTGCCCTAACTCAAAACCTAAAACTTTATTCTGAAGATCACCGTCGGCTTTTAAAGCTTTACGGTAATAAAAGAAGATGCCATTGGTATAATACCTGTCTGAGCCTTGGGCCAGATACCCATCATTATCAGTTTGTATAGCAATTTCGTGACCACGGGTTTGCGCAAATAGACTGATGGTGCCAAACAGGCACAACAGTGTGAGGAATAGTTTATTGAACATTAGGTGTTAAATATATCAACGCCTAATATAGAAAAAAAGTAACGTCATTGAATCATTAACGTCATCTGGTCATTAAATTTTTCAAAGTGACTCAATGACGTTAATGACTCAATGACAATACTTAATTAACTACCGCTTTTTCGTCTTCCTTCACGGTAAGATCGATCGGATGACTTACCTTTTCATCCAAAAGGGCAAGGGCAATAACTTCGCGCATATCTGCTACGTAATGGAATTTCAGATCCCTGATATAATCTTCCTTGATCTCCAGGATATCTTTCTGGTTCGATTTACATAGAATGATTTCCTTGATGTTGGCACGTTTGGCCGCCAGTATCTTTTCTTTGATACCGCCTACAGCCAATACTCGGCCGCGAAGGGTGATTTCGCCGGTCATGGCCAGGTTTGGTTTTACCTTACGTTGTGTAAATGCCGAAACTAATGCAGTAAGCATGGTTATACCAGCAGAAGGGCCATCCTTTGGTGTGGCACCCGCGGGCACATGCACATGCACATCCCATTGATCAAACAATTTAGGATTGATGTTGAAATAATCAGCATGTGCACGCAGATAAGCTAATGCGATAGTAACCGATTCCTTCATCACATCTCCCAGGCTGCCGGTTAGCGTTAAACGCCCTTTGCCCGGGCTTAAACTGGCCTCAATAAACAGGATATCGCCGCCAACCGATGTCCAGGCCAGGCCTGTAACTACACCGGCAACATCGTTACCCTCATAAAGGTCTTTATCATAAATAGGGGCGCCCAGTATTTTCTCAATATCTTTTTTGTTTACCACAGGATTGTATTCCTCTTCCATGGCAATATTTTTGGCAACACCTCTAACTACAGAGCCTATCTTTTTTTCCAATGCGCGCACACCCGATTCGCGGGTATAATCAACAATGAGTTTTTCCAATACATCGGTTTTCAAGCTTACATCTTTTAATTTTAAGCCGTGAGCTTCGCGCTGTTTGGGTAACAGGTGTTGTTTGGCAATCTCAATCTTTTCTTCAATGGTATAGCCATTCACTTCTATGATCTCCATCCTGTCTAAAAGAGCGGGTTGGATGGTACTTAATGAATTGGCTGTGGCGATGAACATCACATTCGACAGATCGAAATCCATCTCTACATAATGGTCATAAAAAGTGCTGTTCTGTTCAGGATCAAGTACTTCCAATAGAGCCGATGACGGATCTCCACGAAAATCATTTCCTACTTTATCAATTTCATCCAGTATAAATACCGGGTTAGCCGCGCCTGCTTTTTTAACCGATTGTATAATACGACCCGGCATAGCACCAATATAGGTTTTGCGATGGCCCCTTATTTCGGCCTCATCACGGATTCCGCCTAAAGCCATACGTACATATTTACGACCAAGCGCTTTAGCTATTGATTTTCCTAAAGATGTTTTACCAACTCCCGGAGGGCCCACTAAACAAAGGATAGGGGCTTTCATATCGTGCTTTAATTTAAGCACGGCCAGGTATTCAATAATGCGCTGCTTTACCTTGTCCAGGCCAAAATGGTCTTTATCCAACACCTTTTGGGCACGTTTAAGGTCGAAATTATCTTTGGTAAACTCGTTCCAGGGAAGGTCGAGCAGTAATTCCAAATAATTGATCTGTACCGAATAATCGGCCGCAGCCGGATTGGTCCGGGCCAGCTTCTCCAATTCTTTGGCAAAATGATCTTTTACTTCTTTGGCCCACTTCTTTTTTAGGGCACGCTGACGCAGGTCATCAATTTCCAGATCGGGTGAATTACCACCTAGTTCTTCCTGGATGGTTTTTAGTTGCTGATTTAAAAAATAATCACGCTGCTGTTTATCCAGATCAACACGTACCTTGGTTTGGATCTGGTTTTTAAGCTCCAGCATTTGCAAATCAAGCGTGAGGTGTTCCAATACCATATTGGCTCTTTCGCGCAGATTGGCAACCTCCAGAAGGCGTTGTTTGGCCGCCATATCGGCATTCATGTTTGATGAAATAAAATTGATCAAAAATGATGTGCTTTCAATGTTACGGATAGCTATGCCAGCCTCGCTCGGGATGTTGGGCGACAATTGGATAATATTCATGGCCATGTCTTTAATAGACGATACCATGGCTTTAAACTCTTTATCTTCCTTAGCCTTTATTTCTTTAAAAGGTTCAACAGTAGCTTTTATATAAGGTTCGCTTTGTACCTCATCTTTTAACACAAAACGCTTTTTACCCTGAATAATAACGGTTGTGTTACCATCGGGCATTTGCAGCATTTTTATAATAAGGGCAATGGTGCCAATTTTATTTAACTGGTTAAAATTAGGGTCTTCTATCCCCACATCCTGTTGCGCAACTACCCCAATCATACGATTGCCTTTGTTGGCATCGCGTATTAGTTTAATTGATTTGTCTCTGCCTACCGTTATTGGTATCACTACACCCGGGAATAAAACCGTGTTACGCAAAGGCAGTATAGATAATACCTCCGGCATTTCCTCATTGTTCATTTCTTCCTCGTCTTCTGTAGACATTAGCGGAAAAAACTCCGAATCTTCGTTTATAACCGGTAGAGCATTTTTAAAATCGAATGGATCAAAAGTCATTAATTATATTTTATATATAGATAAAACCGTCATGTTGTCAGCCTGTATCATCATCAAGCCGTTAAATACAGGTAAAACTGCGGTTATTACTTGTTGCTACCTATGTTTCAAGAGCTGTGCCAAGTTATGGTAATAATGCTTAACAAGCAATATGGCAGGGTAATGGTTTGCTTATTTGTTTAATATAAATGACTTATAAGTTTACTAATTAAATAAGAATTTATTGATAAATATGAAAAAAAGTCATACTATAGCCTTCTGGAATTTTTTTAAAAGGACATTTTTTTTGAAGAAAAATGCTTTTTGGCATAATAATTCGATATAATGGTAGTTAATGTTATACCGTTTCTGTTTCACTATTAATCGCTAATGAAGTTATCGGTCATCGTATCTTTCCTGATTATATCCTCGCTTGAATCGGCTGTGGCTCAAAGCGCCTATGTAAAAATGGGCCAGCAGGCACTGATGGATGGCGATTTCAGATCGGCTATATCACACCTGGAAAAGGCTTGTATCACAGATTCAACCAATGCCAATGCGCTCTGGATGCTGGGATACTCGTATTACCATAGTGATAATTATAAAAAATCAATAGCTGCCTATACCCGTGTTATTGCCATAAAACCAGCAGATGCTTCTGCCTATTATTACCGGGCCAGGGCAAAAAGCTTTCTTGGGAAGGATAATCAAACATCTCCGGCAGATAAGGAATTGTACTTGCTAGGAGCCATTGTTGACCTTACCAAAGCTATATCTATCAACAGTGATCCTAATGATAGTAAATTCTACCAAAACAGAGGCCTTGCCTATCGTGATTATGGATTGTTCAAATTGCAAAACAGCTCACATTTTTATGACCGGGCAAGAGGAATCAATTCTCTGAAAGCGTGTATAACCGATCTTGAAAAAGTACTGAATGATAACCCCGGAAGAACGGATATCGCCAATCTGATCGATCAGTCAAAAGATAAACTATCACAGGTAAACAGCGCAACTGTGGCCCGCCATTAATTTTTTTGGTATCAAGTAGTTAGTATCAAGTATCAAGATTTTAAATTCCTGATATCATAATGAAGCTAGTGTCTTGATACTTGATGCTATTTTTTCAAAATCCCCTCGATGCGGTAATTGTTGAGCCCCATTAATTTTACGTGCTGCCATTTTTCGATCAGGTAGGCTGAATCGGGGAAATAACTTAATTTTTCGCGGGTTTCATACAGGAGGTTTTTGGTATGATTAAAAATGAGCACCCATTTTATTTTGTTGCCTTCTTTTTTGATCACGATGCGGGTGGTGCGCAGATCAGGGTATTTGGCCTGGTATACTATTAAACTGTCAGTAGTTTGAATTTTGTAGCTGTTTTTCCAGGCTGGCCGGTTAATATCTGATTGGATAAACAGGTTTAATTCCTGTCCCCAATTGGTAATATGCAGGGTTTTATTTTCCGTTACACCATTATGGGTTACGGTTTTATTAACCAGCGGATTTAGTTTGGTGAGTTTTGCGGTGTCAGCTTTGAAAAAGCCGCTGATATCCACATATTTTAATACAGCACCGCTTTGCTTGATATCCGGCCTGCATGATGGCAAGCCGGATATCAGCATGATACCGCCTAAAAAAGCGGTTATGGGTGATAATTTTAATTTATACCAATACATTCCCGGTCATTTCCGCAGGGATAGCTACGCCTAGTATACTTAAGATGGTGGGAGCAACATCGCCCAGTTTACCATCCTTTACTTGTTTAACGTCTTTATCAATAATAATACAAGGCACCAGGTTGGTGGTATGCGCCGTATTGGGCGAACCATCTTCATTGATCATATAATCGGCATTGCCATGATCGGCCAGGATAATGAAGGAATAACCATTAGCCAGTCCTGCTTCAACCACGGCTTTGGTGCAGGCGTCGGCGGTTTCGGCAGCCTTAACTACGGCGCTGAAAACACCCGTATGGCCAACCATATCGGTATTAGCGAAGTTAAGACAAACAAAATCAGGCCAGCCGCTTTCCAACTCGGGGATGATAGCATCACGGATACCTGCCGCATTCATTTCGGGCTGAAGATCATAAGTAGCTACTTTTGGCGATGGTGCAAGTAAGCGTTTCTCATTATCAAATTCTTTTTCGCGGCCTCCCGAAAAGAAGAATGTCACGTGTGGGTATTTCTCGGTTTCGGCTATTCTGATCTGTGTTTTGCCGGCATTTTGCAAAATCTCACCCAAAGTTTTGGTCAAATCTTCTTTGTTAAACACCACCTGTACGTTCTTAAACGTCTCGTCGTATGGAGTCATGGTGATATAGCGGATAGCCAGCGGGTGAAGATTATATTCAGGAAACGATTTCTGCGTTAAGGCTATGCTGATCTCGCGGCCTCTGTCTGTACGGAAGTTAAAGCAGATCACCACATCGCCATCTTTTATAACGGCCAATGGTTTGCCATCCGCATCAACCCGAACAACCGGCTTTATAAATTCATCGGTAACACCTTCGTCGTATGATTTTTTGATCGCGTCAGTAATGTGCTGAGTTGCTTCGCCCTCGCCATTAACCAGGAGGTCATAGGCCAGTTTTACTCTTTCCCAACGGTTATCACGGTCCATGGCGTAATATCTGCCAATAGCTGAGGCAATTTTTGCATCAGATCCTTCTATATATTGTTCCAGATCTGCAACAAAGCCCAATCCTGATTTAGGATCCGTATCACGACCATCCAAAAAAGCATGGATGTATACATTTTTAACCTCCAGTTGCTTTGCGGCATCGCACAAACCCTTTACGTGCCTGATGTGGGAGTGAACCCCGCCATCAGATACCAGACCGATGAAGTGCACATCGCGATTGTTTTGTTTGGCATATTCAAAAGCATCTTTCAATACCGGTATGGTTGGCAGTTCGTTATCGTCAACAGCTTTATGGATGCGCCCTAGTTCCTGGTAAACTATACGGCCGGCACCCAGGTTCATGTGCCCCACTTCTGAGTTGCCCATTTGCCCGGCAGGTAAGCCTACGGCGGTTCCGGATGCTTCCAGTTTTGAATTTGGGTATTGCTGCAATAAACCATCAACAAAAGGCGTATTTGCGGCAAGTATAGCGTTCGACTGGTCGTTACGGCCATAACCCCAGCCATCAAGAATAATTAATGCGAGTTTTTTTTGATTTTCCACATCGCAAATATAAAGGCAACGCTGTACTTTATATGATTATTTTTTTAATTTCGATGTGCGGAATATACTATGTCTCGGTTTGATAATAATTACGTGTAAAAACAGTTATATCTTATTTGAAAGTCAATAACCCCGTTGATTCCATTAATAATCCGTGTTGTTTAGAATTCTGTTTATTAATTAATTATATGAAACTGGTTTGTCTGTCGTCGTTTATTATACTATTTCTTTTGCCTGGCTTTACCCCGGCCGATCCGATAGATGATGTGGCTAACCTTATAAAACAAGGTAATACTAAAGAATTAGCCAAGTTATTTGCCTCCAGCGTAGAGGTAACGCTAATGGAGGAGGAGAATATTTACTCGCAGACGCAGGCTTCATTAATACTGGATAAGTTTTTCTCAAAAAACAAACCCAAAAACATCAAATTACTGCATAAAGTAAACTCAAGCGCCAATTATCGTTTTGGTGTATTTATTTTAACTACCGATACCGGGTTATACCGCGTTGCCTTTACCTTAAAGGACGCCGGGGGGAAAATGTCAATTATTGAACTTCGTATTGAAAACGAAAAAGTGAAGTGATTTATAGTTCATAGTCGATGGTCTATAGTCCATGATAAATCCTGAAAACAAACTATTATTTACTATGGTCTATTGACCATTGACCGTGGACATCAAAAAAATCTGCAAAATGTTGTTACTTTTGAGCTTTAAAAGTTAATACTCTTGGATAAGGAACTAATACACCATTTTATAATTGAGGCTTTAAAAGAAGATGTTGGTGATGGCGACCATACTTCTTTATCAACCATTCCTTCCGATAGCACCGGTAAAGCAAAACTCCTGGTAAAAGACGAAGGAATACTGGCCGGAGTTGAACTGGCATTGGAAATTTTTAAGGTAGTTGATGCCAATCTTAAAGTAAACGTGTTTTTGAATGATGGCGCCGTTATAAAGCCGAAAGATGTGGCTTTTGAGGTGGAGGGCAATTCTCAAAGTATTTTAAAGGCCGAGCGTTTGGTACTGAACTGTATGCAGCGCATGTCGGGCATTGCCACCAAAACACGCCAGATAGTTGATTTGTTAAAGGATACCCATACCAAAGTTTTGGATACCCGTAAAACTACTCCGGGCATGCGTTACCTTGAAAAATGGGCGGTACGAATTGGCGGAGGAGTTAACCATCGTTTTGGCTTGTATGATATGATACTGATTAAAGATAATCATGTTGATTATGCCGGGGGTATAAGACAGGCTATTGAAAGAGCCAATCAGTATCTTATTGATCATAACAAAAAACTGGCTATCGAAATAGAAGTACGTAACCTGGATGAGCTTGATCAGGTATTGCAAGCAGGTCATGTGAACCGTATACTATTAGATAACTTTAACTTTGCCGACCTGAAGCAAGCCGTTGATGTTATCCAGGGTCGATTTATTACCGAAGCATCCGGTGGTATAACCATTGATAATATACGTGGTTATGCAGAGTGTGGAGTTGATTATATATCGGTTGGCGCGCTAACGCACTCCATTAAAAGCCTCGATCTAAGTCTTAAAGCTATTTAAGCTCCTGAAGTAAGAAATGCTTTATCGTTTAGATTTAATGCCTAAGGTTTAGCATTTAATATTTCATGCCATAGCAATTTTATAATATTTAGTCTGAGGTTGATGATGTTATCAACCTCAGACTAAATCCAGATTTAGTTTTTAAAAACCATTGGCATACCTCAATGGCATGATTTCATCCTGCCGCCTGGCGATGAAGCCGCACAGGCAGAAAAACAAGAGGTTAAACAATCAGATGCTGGAACAGACCATACACGGCCCAGGTTATCTGTACATTGACAGCTAACCGCTGCTACATTTCCTCCATTAATTTTGCTCATTTCAATTCGGCTCAGTTTGCCCTCAAGGCCTGCCAGTCTCATTTTCTTTTCCATTTTTTTAGTTTTAAGGTTTTCGGTTAATGATGTTTTTTCGGTAAATGCAATTAAGGCTTAGGCTTTTTAAAATTAGCTGCAAATTTTTAGTAATCAAATTATTGATTATTCACAATTGAGGATAATATCTGTACGGGCGATTTGCAGATGGTTAATGAAGTATGACCAGGGTGCTTTAAAATTAAGTGTGTATTATTACTAATTGTGAGGGCGTATTTATGCTCACTAAATACGTACAGGTTGTAATGTTTAACCAAATTTAGTTAGCTTGAAACTTTTAAAGGCGATTTACCTGAGTATTTAGAGTTTCGGCTTTAGTTACCATATCAATTTCGTAATATTGCAGGGAAATGATTACCGTTTATTCAGTTTCAGCACTCATTCTGGCTTATCTCTGCGGGTCTATACCTACAGCCGTTTGGATAGGGCTGGCTTTTTATGATATTGATGTTCGTGAGTATGGCAGCGGAAATGCCGGGGCAACTAATACTTTCAGGGTGTTGGGTAAAAAGGCCGGTATACCCGTGATGTTGCTGGATATTTTAAAAGGATGGACGGCTACCAACCTGGCTTATTTTATCGGTGTATCAACCACCGGGCCGTCTAATTCTATAGCTTACACCAATTACGCGCTTGCTTTAGGTATTGCTGCGGTAATGGGTCACCTGTTCCCGATTTTTGCAGGTTTTCGTGGTGGAAAAGGTGTGGCTACCCTATTTGGAATGATTTTGGCTATTCATTTGCATGCCGCTTTATTATGTGTTCTGGTATTTGTAATAGTGCTTTTAACTACGCGTTATGTATCGCTTAGCTCTATAGCTGCAGCGTTTACATATCCTATCGGAGTTTCGTTTATTTTTCCTACGTCTATCCGATCGGTAGTTATTTATGGTATGTGTATATGCTTGCTCATATTGGTAACGCACCAAAAGAATATCGAACGCTTACTAAAAGGCACCGAGTCGAAAGTTAATTTTTTAAAGAAGAAAACTACCTGATCATCATGAAAAAATTCAGACCTGCATTTGCTCTGATATTGATCATTGCATTGTATTCCTGTTCAACAGTACCATTAACCGGCCGCCGGCAGCTAAGCCTGGTAGGTGATGCCGACGTAAACCAATCGGCCGCAGCAAGCTATAAGCAATTACTAACAGATCCTAAAACAAAAGTAATTACCAGCGGTGCCGATGCGCAACGGATAAAAAGAATTGGTGCTAATCTTTCGGCGGCTATTGAGCGTTACCTGCAACAGAATGGTTATGCCAATCAATATAATTTTCAATGGGAATTTAACCTGATACAAAGCCCTGAAGTAAACGCCTGGTGTATGCCCGGCGGTAAGGTTGCCGTATACAGTGGCTTGTTGCCCGTAGCCAATACTGATGCTTATTTAGCTGTGGTTATGGGGCATGAGATTGGTCATGCTATAGCCCGGCATTCGGCAGAGCGTATTTCACAGCAAATGGCTGTGCAGGGCGTAGGTGGCGCGGTCGGTGTAGCTACAGGCGGGCAGTCGTCGGCTACGCAGGGTATTATCAATCAGCTTTATGGTGTTGGTGGTAATCTGCTGTTATTAAAATATTCGCGTAATCAAGAGTCTGAAGCAGACCGCCTGGGGCTTACCTTTATGGCCATGGCTGGTTACGATCCACACCAGGCTGTAGCATTTTGGCAACGTATGGCCGCGCAGAATAAAGGCGGAGCCCAGCCCGAACTCTTAAGTACTCACCCTGCCGATGCAACCCGGATACAGGATATCCAGAACAGAATACCCGAAGCTATGAAATATTACAAGCAATAAGATGGCGAGCGGTGAATAGTGAATTAGAATAAATTTTTAATTTGCAGGGTATTTATTTAGCGTTCACTACTTAACTTTCCAATCACCATGCCCAAACGTCAGTTTCTGAAAGCGCAGTGGAAAAACCTGGTGATGCTGAATTACGAGATTGATTCTCAGGTTTTAGACTCCTATACACCTCCGGGTACCGAACTTGACCTGTGGCAGGGAAAAGCATTGGTAAGTATGGTAGGTTTTGTATTTGCTAATACCCGTGTGTTGGGGATCAAATGGCCAGGACATATCAATTTTGAAGAGGTAAACCTGCGCTTTTATGTAAGATATTTTAACGGTAATGAATGGAAACGAGGTGCCGTTTTTGTAAGCGAGATAGTACCCAAAAGCATGATAGCGCTCATCGCCAATAATTTATATAAAGAACATTACAGCGCAATGCCCATGCGCAGTTCAGTTGTTCTTACCGAGGATGGACATACAGAATTTATGTATGAATGGAAATTTAAAGGTAAATGGAACAAGCTTGGTGCCACAGCGAATAACCAATTAGTAAATATTGAACCCGGTAGCGCCGAAGAATTTATCCTGGAGCATTATTGGGGGTATAATAAGCTATCCGATCTGAGCACGATGGAATATCAGGTGGAGCATATCTCCTGGCAAACTGGTGCGGTTAAAGCCTACGTGTTTGAAGCAGATGTTGCCGCACTTTATGGTGAAGCCTTTGAGCCTTATCTGAAAAAAGAACCTGTATCGGTATTTTTTGCTGCCGGATCTGATATTAAGGTGAGAATGGGTGATAAGATAGTGATTACACAGGAAGCTTTATAAAATTATCGAAAACGCGTCATTGCGAGGTACGAAGCAATCTCCACATAGGCCGTAAATCATACATATCCGCTCTTTATAGCATAGGGATTGCTTCGTACCTCGCAATGACGGAATGTTTTCTTACTTCTTTCCTCCCAAAACCTCCATAACTGCCTGTGCTTTGAGCAGGCATTCTTCATATTCTTTTTCCGGATCGGCATGATAAGTTATTGCACTGCCCGCGTGGAATGATAGATATTGTTTTGCTGAATTGTATAACAGGGTACGGATAACCACGTTCAAATCAAAATCATTATCCGGGCTCAGGTAACCTATCGCTCCGGAATATACACCTCGCTTACTGCGCTCATATTGTTCCATCAGCTGCATGGCGCGGATCTTAGGGGCACCAGTCATGCTGCCCATGGGGAAAGTGTTTTTAATGGCTTGTATGGCTGATAACCCCTCTTCGAGCTCGCATACTACGGTCGATATCATTTGATGTACGTACTGAAAACTGTGAATGCCAAATAGTTCTTCCGTTTTAACGGTGCCTTGTTTGGCTGACTTGGTCAGGTCGTTCCGAACAAGGTCAACTATCATTACGTTTTCCTGGAGCTCCTTAGGATGATTACGGAGCTCTTGTTTGATCAATTCATCGGCCTGCAGATCTGCACCTCTTTTGGCGGTGCCCTTTATAGGCTGTGATACCAGTTTATTGCCTCGTTTGGCCAGGAAACGCTCGGGAGATGCACCCAATATATAGTTGTCTCTCCATTTAAAAAAAGTGCTGAAGGGGGTTGGCGAAACCTCATTGAGCTGTGTAAATATACCCGACGGATCTATCTGTACATGCTCAGCAAAAAACTCCTGGCAAAAATTGGTTACATAGATATCTCCCCGGTTAATATGTTCCTGTATACCCTTTACCGCATCTATATATTCCTGTTTGTTAAAGCGGGATTTTAATGTAATAGCGAACTGCTCTTTATGAATAATTAGTTCTTGTTGGCTGATAAGATCAAAAATCTGTTCAGGTTCATCACTAATAATTTCCGTTTTACCATCCTTAATAACAATAAGATGTAGGGGGGCAAAAAAATAGAGATCCGGGAATTGTAAACCATCCGGATTGGCAGATGATAGCTGTTCTGTTTCATTCTTCAAATCATAGCCTAAAAATCCGGCTATCCATCCCGGGTTATTTTGACGGAAAGCTTCCAGCTGATCAAAAGAACTCCCGACCTGTGCTATAACCTCATTTTTTGCACCGATAGCTATTAAAGTATCAAATTTGCCATAAGGGTCATTAAATCCGTTAGAGTCAAGGTAACATGCCGCATCAAATGATGAGGCCCATTGCAGGGCTTTTTGTTTAAAAAGGGGAAGGTCTTGAACAGCTATAATCACAGGACAAAAATAAAAACAAAACTAAAAAGGCCGCATTATGCGGCCTTTTATAAATAATATAATAATTTCCTATACTCCGGATGATCGATAAAAGATATGTGGAATAAAGAATAAAGACAAAAGATCCATGCTCCTTGTTTCAAAAATCCTTACTCCAAGGTCCCGGTATTAGTGCATTACCAGAGTTTGTTTTCTGTCTGGTCCTACAGATAGGTATTTTACTGGAACGCCCAGTTCTGCCTCTAAATAATCAATATATGATTGTAGTTTGGCAGGGATCTCAGAAAGTTCGGTTATACCGGTTATATCTTCGTTCCAGCCGTCAATTTCTTTCAAAATTGGTTCAGGGTTAACCGAACAGATATCGTAAGGCATGTAATCAATTTTCTCGCCTAAATAGTTGTAATGGGTACAGGCATATATTTTATCAAAACCGCTTAACACATCGGCTTTGGTCATTACCAATTGGGTAACGCCATTAAGCATGATAGCATATTTTAAAGCCGGCAGATCGATCCATCCGGTGCGACGTGGCCTTCCGGTGGTCGCGCCAAATTCGTGGCCTGTCTGGCGTAATTCTTCGCCTGTTTCGTTCTCCAGTTCGGTAGGGAAGGGGCCGCCGCCAACACGTGTGCAATAGGCTTTAAAAATACCTATCACTTCGCCAATTTGTTGTGGCGCTATACCCAAGCCTGTGCAAGCTCCGGCAGCGGTTGTATTTGACGAAGTAACAAAAGGGTATGAACCAAAGTCAATATCGAGCATAGCGCCCTGCGCACCTTCGGCCAGTACTTTTTTACCTTGTTTGATGTAGTTGTTAACTAAATGCTCAGAATCAACCAACGGGAACTGACGCAGCAGATCAAGGGCTTCAAAAAATGCAGCTTCGCGCTCAGAAAAATCTGCAACTTCTCCGTATAATGCTTGAAGCATAGATACATGCTTATCCACCAGTTTCTGGTAGCGCTCTTTAAAATCTGGCAGCGTGATATCACCTATACGTAAACCGTTACGGCCGGTTTTATCCATATAAGTTGGACCGATACCTTTTAAAGTAGAACCAATTTTGCCATCGCCCATTTTTTTCTCATTGGCGGCATCAAGCAATTGGTGTGTTGGTAATATGAGGTGGGCCTTTTTGGCTATCAGCAAATTCTTTTTTGCTAATAGGTCATGCCCGGCATCTTTCAGTTTTTCTAATTCTTTTTTCAGGGTGATCGGGTCGATCACCACACCATTACCTATCAGGTTCATGGTATTCTCGAAAAATATACCTGAGGGAATGGTATTTAAAACGAATTTTTTACCGTCAAATTCCAAAGTATGCCCGGCATTGGGGCCGCCCTGGAAACGTGCTATCAGGTCGTAACCTGCACTAAGCACATCAACAATTTTTCCTTTACCTTCATCGCCCCATTGGAGGCCTAATAATACGTCAACAGCCATTTATGTAAATTCAGAGTATGATATTAAGGGGGGCAAAGTTATGCTTTTCTATCACAATTACCGTCTCTTAATTTGGTGCAATTGCCATAAAGATTAAGGGAGTGGTGTTTGATGTCGAATTTCAGGATGTCGCCCATCATGCTTTGTATCTGCTGTATGCGCGGGTCGCAAAATTCAACCACCTTACCGCAGTCAATACAAATGATGTGATCGTGCTGCTTATAGCCGTATGACTTTTCAAACTGGGCCATGTTTTTACCAAACTGATGCTTGGTCACCAGATCGCACGATACCAGTAGCTCCAGTGTGTTATATACGGTAGCACGGCTTACACGGTATTTTTTATTTTTCATGTGGATGTATAACGACTCCACATCAAAATGATCGGTACGAGAATAAATTTCTTCAAGTATAGCAAAACGCTCGGGCGTTTTACGCAGGTTTTTGTTTTCAAGATAAGCCTCGAAAATTTTTTTAACCAGCGCTATTGTATCCTGTTGAGGCATAATTGTCTATTAAAGAGCCAAAGTTATTAATAATTTATAAGTAAATGAATAGAATCAAAAGATGTGGGTCAAGAAACAAGGGTGAAAGCCAAGAAATGAGAATTAAGAGACAAGAATCTTGTTTTGCATTTAAGCAACTTGATTCTTATCTCTTGATTCTTGACTCTATGATTAAGAAGCTTTTTCAATAGCCGAATCGAAGCGATTAACGGCGGTAATCCCTTTAACCAATTTCAGGTTTTTGATCAGGTTATCTAAATGCTCGGTATCATTTACATATACCATGAGCGAGCCTTCGAAAATGCCATTATCACTATCAACCGTAATGGAGCGGATATTTACCTTAAAATCCTGCGATATTACGGTAGTAAGTTTATTGATCAAACCAACATCATCAATACCGGTAATTCGTAAGCCGGTTAAAAATGCCAGTTCCTGCTGATTTGTCCAGCGGGCCTTTACAATCCGGTAACCATAGTTGGCCATTAGTTTGGCCGCATTTGGGCAATTGGTGCGGTGAATTTTAATACCATCGCTTACCGTAACAAAACCAAATACATCGTCACCGGGGATAGGGTTGCAGCAATTGGCTAGTTTATAGTCAATTTTTTGCATATCCTCACCAATCAGCAATATATCGCTATCCTTGGCCTTGATGTTGCGTAACAGGCTGTGAACCTGTTCCTGCTCAATTTTATCCTGTGGTTTATTTTCAATTACTTTTTCTGAAGCCTGGTAATCTTTCAGATCCTTCATATCAATAATGCCTTTAGCAATATTGTAAAACAGGTCCTGGGTTGTTTGGAGCTTAAAAAAGTAACTCAGCTTATGTATGTTTTCGGAGTTGTAGGTAATCTTGAGCGATTTTAGCTTGCGCTCCAATATCTCTTTACCATCTTCGGCAATTTTCCGTTTTTCTTCCTTTAATGCCGATTTTATTTTGGCCTTGGCTTTCGCGGTAACCACAAAATTAAGCCAATCTTCCTTAGGTGTTTGTTTGCCCGAAGTAATGATCTCTACCTGGTCGCCATTTTGCAGTTTATAGCTCAACGGTACCAGTTTGTGATTTACTTTGGCGCCGATACAGCTGGCACCAACATCGGTATGTATCTCGAAAGCAAAATCAAGCGCGGTGGCATTTAAGGGTAATTGTATCAACGCTCCCTTTGGCGTAAAAATGAAGATCTCGTCACTAAAGAGGTTCATTTTAAAATCATCCAGGAAATCGAGCGCGTTGGAATCTGGGTTTTTAAGCATGTCTCTAACCTTTTGCACCCATTGATCAAGACCGCTGTCGGTGGTTGATTCTTTATACTTCCAGTGTGCGGCAAAACCCTTTTCGGCAATCTCATTCATCCGTTTGGTACGAATTTGTACTTCAACCCACTGGCCACGTGGGCCCATTACGGTGGTATGCAGTGATTCGTAACCGTTGGCTTTAGGCGATGATATCCAGTCGCGTAACCTATCGGGATTAGGGCGATAAAGATCGGTAACTATGGAATAGGCCTTCCAGCAGTCGGCTTTTTCATTTTCAGGGGTACTATCCAGAATTACCCTGATGGCAAAAAGATCATATACCTCTTCAAAAGGTATCGATTTCTTTTTCATCTTATTCCAGATGGAATGTATAGATTTTGGACGTCCGAAAATATCTGCCTCAAGACCTTGTCCAAGTAATACTTTTTTAATAGGCTCAATAAAATCACGAATGAACTTTTCACGTTCAGCCTTTTTTTCGTTCAGCTTAACTTTTAAAAACTGGTAAGTTTCCCGCTCCATGTATTTCATGGACAGATCTTCCAGCTCGGATTTTATGGTGTATAAACCCAACCTATGTGCCAGCGGAGCGTACAGGTAAACGGTTTCTGAAGATAGTTTAAGCTGCTTATCGCGGGGCATAAACTCCATGGTGCGCATGTTATGCAGCCGATCGGCAAGTTTGATCAATATTACCCGTACATCATCGGCCAGGGTAAGCAGCATCTTACGGAAATTCTCGGCCTGTAACGAGCTGTTGGTATCAAATACGCCCGATATTTTGGTAAGGCCGTCAATGATCTTGGCTACCTTTTTGCCAAACTCCATCTCAATATCGTCCAGCGTCATGTTGGTATCTTCAACCACATCATGCAACAGGGCACACACAATAGAAGTAGTACCCAGGCCTATTTCTTCGGCCGCTATCTGCGCCACGGCAATAGGGTGATATATATAGGGTTCGCCGCTTTTACGGCGCATGTCTTTATGGCTTTCCAGGGCCATATCAAATGCTTTACGGATCATGCGCTTATCGCCCTTTTGCAGGGTTGATTTACAGGCGCGCAGCAAAGCCCGATATCTTTTTAATATCTCATTTTTTTCCGCTTCCAGGTCAATCACTAACTCTTTCATATGCTGATATTAATGGTATTTGTTGATAAACTTGTAATTATAAATTATTATTACACATTATATGGAAATACCACGAAAAATTGCTTTAATTTTGTTTTAAGTAAAATTATGAAATTTATTGGTTTTCTGTTTCTGTTTTGTTTTAGCATCATGGGCTCGGTACAGGCCCAGACAGATAAACCAGCACCTGTAACTTTAGGCAAAAATGATACCATCAAAACGGCTATGACCGATCTTGACGGCGAATTGGTGCCCTGGATAGTTACTCCCGAGGTGAAAATTGTTGATACACGTATATTTGCCAGTGATGCCGACCGTATGGCTTATAACCGGTTAAGATATAATGTGTTCAAAGTGTTGCCCTACGCACGTTTTGCAGGGCAGCGTTACCGCCAGTTACAACGCGACCTGGCACTTACAGGCGATAAGCACAAACAGAAAGAGTTGGTAGCCGCCTGTGAAAATGAAATAAAAGCATTGTTTAACAAGGAAATAAAAAATCTGACAATTAGTCAGGGTGAGGTATTGATTAAGCTGATTGACCGGGAAACCGGAACTACCAGCTATACCATGGTTAAAGAGCTTAAGGGTGGTTTTAAGGCCTTTATGTTTCAATCAGTGGCCAGCATATTTGGCCACAATTTAAAGGAAACCTACGACCCTGAAGAGCAGAAAGATATCGAGGCCATATTGAAACAGGCCGGATATAATTCCACTAACAATTAATAATGGATAACAATAGTATCTACAAGTTTGATGTACAGACATTGAACGGAGAAGAGATTAGCCTTTCGGTCTATAAAAATAAAGTCCTTTTAGTAGTTAATACCGCTTCTCAATGCGGTTTTACCCCTCAGCTTAAAGATCTGGTGAGTCTTAAAAATCAGTTTAAAGATACCGATTTTGAAATACTTGCTTTTCCCTCAAATGACTTTGGCGGACAAGAGCCTTTAGAAGGGGCAGAAATTGCCACTTTTTGTGAAAATGTGGGCGCCAATTACCCTGTATTTGAAAAGATAAGGGTGCGGGGGCCTTACGCGCATCCCCTATACCAGTTTTTTGCTAATAAAAAAGATAACGGTAACCTGAAATCTGTCCCAAGATGGAACTTTCATAAATTCCTGATTGACCGTACCGGTCATGTAACAGATTTCTATTATCCCTTTACCAAACCTACATCTTCAAAGATCAGGAAAAAGATCGAACGCCTTTTACAGGCGGCTTTATAATTCAACACATATTTATGCTTAAATTAGATATATTAGTTTTATCGGTTCATCCCGATGATGCCGAACTTGGATGTTCCGGTACTATTTTAAAACATATTGCCCAGGGTAAAAAGGTAGGTATTATTGACCTTACCCGTGGTGAACTAGGTACCCGTGGTTCGGCTGAGATCCGTGATCAGGAAGCAGCGGCTTCGGCAAAAATATTAGGATTAACTATCAGGGAAAACCTGGGTTTACCCGATGGTTTTTTTGAAAATACCAGAGAGTATCAGCTAGAGATAATTGCTGCTATACGTAAATATCAGCCTTCTATTGTAATAACCAATGCCTATCATGACAGGCACCCTGATCATAAGCGAGCCGGTGAGTTGGTAGAAACCTCGGCCTTTTTATCGGGCTTACGAAAAATCGAAACCTCTGCAGATGGCGCTTTGCAGGATGCCTGGCGCCCTGATCTTGTTTTACATTTTATACAGGATAACTATATAAAGCCCGATATTTTAATTGATGTGACTGAGTATTGGGATAAAAAGATTGAAAGCATCCATGCTTTCGGATCGCAATTCTATAACCCTGAGTGGGAGGGTGAACCACAGACCTATATATCTTCACCAGAGTTTATTAACGTTGTTGCAGCCCGCGCTATGGAGTTTGGGAAAAGCATTTCGGTTAAGTATGCGGAAGGTTTTACAAGTAGAAAAATTTTAGGGGTGGATAATTTATTTTCGTTAAAATAATATCTTTATTAATCTATAATAAATAAGCCGCAGGTTATATAACACTGCGGCTTAATAATAATATGTAAGTAGTTTAATTATTAGGCTTTTATGTATTCGAAGCGATTGTTCTCATTGCTTCTTTCTCTTCTCAGTTTGTTTTCGTTAGCCAGTTTTAACAAGATGCCCGATAGTTCTGATGTTTTGAAATCAGAATCAAACTGATCTTTACAATAGGTCGCGATGGCTGATATGGAACGTGAGATATCGAAAAAGTCCGTACCCAATAACTGATTAAGTATTTTAGTAGCACCTGGCTTTTTACGGCCTGGTATACCAAAATTTTCATCATCTGAACGTATTCTGCGCCCTTTTTTCAGGAATAGTTCAGCTCCGTCGGTATCCACTCTATCAGATTCAATCATTACATCTAATAACCGATCGATAATCCGAACCTGTACAGATTCTGATTGGAATGAATTAACAACTTCCGCTACTTCAACAAGTTGTTTTTTTAATTTCTCTATGTGTTTGCTCATGACGTAAAAAGATTGATCCGTAGTCTTTTAATAGGGGGATATTACAAAAGTAACGGAAATAATAATTAAAAATATAGCGTATTTTGTCTAAAAAATAGTATATATTAATATATCACTCCTTTTTACCCCTCAAAAGTATCATTTCACCCTTTCAGAAGCATGGTTGGCCACATATTAAATACAAAAAGCGTTTATTCTATTGAATAATCAATTTGCCTGTAACGATATTATTGAATTATTATAAAGTGTGCGATATTCTTTCAAGCATGGCTAGCCCGATGTCAATGTGCTCTTTTTCAATAATAAGCGCCGGTCTGAAACGAATGCTTTTTTCGCCGCATCCCAGGTACATGATATTATTTTGCAATCCTTGCTGTATAAAAGTATCCCGCTTATTTTTATCAGGAAAATCAAAAGCAGTTAATAAGCCTTTACCGCGAACATTACTGATAATGGGAGTGCGGGAAGCTATATCGGCTAATTGCTCTTGCAAATAGTCGCCCATTTTGGCAGCATTATCACACAGGTTATCTTCTTCCATAATCTCCATGATCTTTGACGATCTTACCATATCTACCAGGCTGCCACCCCAGGTAGAGTTAATACGCGATGACACCCGGAAAACATTATTCTCTACTTCGTCAACACGGTTGCTGGCAAGTATGCCACATACCTGCATCTTTTTACCAAAAGCCAAAATATCCGGACGAGCCTTTTCACCAAAATGCTCATGACACCAGAATTTGCCGGTCAGGCCAACGCCTGTTTGCACTTCGTCATATATCAGCATGGCTTCGTATTCATCGGCCAGTTCCCGTAGTTTTTCCAGAAATTCTTTGCGTACATGGTTGTCGCCTCCTTCTGATTGTATGGGCTCAATAATAATGGCACATATATCATCCTTATTTTCGGCAAAGGCGGTCCTGATCTGCGAGATGGAGAACTGTTCCCTTTGTACCAGGTCGTCATGATTGGCATCGCTGTAAGGGAAATTTATTTGTGGTACCGATACCCGCGGCCAATCGAACTTGGCAAACCATTTTGTTTTATTGGGCTGGGTATTGGTTAAGCTTAAAGTATAACCCGAGCGACCATGAAAAGCGTTTTCAAAATGTAATACTTTATGGCCTTTTTCTTTTGTGTAACCCTTTGCAAAGTTTTTCTGTACTTTCCAGTCCATAGCAACCTTAAGCGCGTTCTCGATAGCTAATGAGCCCCCTGCGATGAAAAATGCGTGCGGAAGGTAATCCGGGATACCCACGCGCGAAAAAGTTTCAACAAACTGCGCGTATTGTGTGGTGTAGATGTCGGAATTTGACGGGTTGGTTAACGCGGCCAGCATCAGGTTTTTTTTGAACTCTTCATCATTTACCATTTTAGGATGATTATAGCCTAAAGGAACGGAAGCGAAGCAGGTGAAAAAATCAAGCAGTGTCCGGTTATATTTAGCATCGTAAATATAAACACCCTTACTTTCTTCCATGTCAAACGTAAGATCAAAGCCATCGGCAAGTACATGCTTCTGTAACGAAGCCTGCACATTTTCGGGAGAAACAAGTAGGTTGTACATATAAATTTGGTTTATACAAATTTACTAAAATGTGCCTAAAAATAAAAATTAGGCGGTTTTTGAACCGATTGACGAAAAAGTAACTTTAAATTGTTTAAAGTTACTTTTTGTACCAAAGCCAAAAGTAGTATAGTGAGATGACTACCACGTTTTGTTATCCGGGCCTCCAAATAATGCGCAAAATCCGACAATGATATTCTCCAGATGCTTGGAAAATAATGAGTAATTTGTTTCGGGATAACAAAGGGTATATCGTAAATTCGGATAACCCGATAGCTATACTAACTGCTATTAAGAAATACGCTATGTTACAAAATCGTGTCGACCCGCAGGGAAATATCATTAAAACGAGCGCCCGGGGGGCCTGGTTAGGCAATCGCGGGCAGCTGCATGGCGATACTAAAACCATATTGCGCCCTTTTAAGTTGAAGGCCTGGCTGATCTGTGTGCTGGAATTTAAAGGCAGGCACCGGCAGGTAATGGCGCCTAATTTGTACACCGAATTGTTCTTTTTTGATGAAGCTACAGCATTTTCAGCTGGTCACAGGCCATGTTTTGAATGCCGCAGGGATGATGCCAACCGTTTTAAAACTGCCTGGCTCAAAGGTAACCCCGAGTATGGATTTGATGCAAAAGTACATATCGGAGAAATAGACGAGATTATACACCAGGAACGGATTGGTAAGGATGGCAGGAAAATAACATTTGAAGGCTTTATTAAGGATTTGCCGAAGGGTGTATTTATTGAAATCGACGGAAACCCTTATCTTTTTGCCAATAAAGTGATTTGGCGCTGGACACCCTTCGGGTATGAGGCGGAGACTCCGCTGCCTGCAACAAAGGTTACGGTGTTAACACCTAAGTCTGTTGTTAACGCGTTTAGTTCGGGTTACCAGCCGCAGATGGGGATTGATGATTTGAAGTGAGGGGTCGGTCCTTATCCCATAGATGGAGGTCCTGAAAAAATATGATTTTGTAACTTTACCAAGAATCTTATCTATATGAAATTAAAGTTTAAAATTTCACAAACAACTAGTCTTGCCCCGGAAATTATAATTGACAGGATAAAGGTAGAGTTAGACCAAAACAAATACAGGGTTCTTAACATAACTAATAATAGTGTGAAATTTGATGAAAGCCCCTGGAAACTGATGTGGAATTTTGAAGCTATGAGACGATTGGATGGAGGGAAATTTGACGTTAATTTACAAGATAATTTAACCTCTGTAACCTTTAGTTATTATCGGAGTCTGATAGCACCCATCATTATACTAACTGTAATTTCGATTAGTTTAATAAAAGATGGTGAATATTATGCGCCTTTAGGCTTTTTTTTATTTTATGTGATTACTCTGACTTTCAATGCATTTACCTTAAAAAATGTTGCCAATGAAATGTTAAATAACATCCTGATTTTTTAGAATTTAGAACTTAGTTTTTAGAGTTTAAAACCTACTGCGCTTTGCGGGTTGCCTGTTCAATGCTGTCCCACATTTGGTCGGGTATTATTTCCAGACCGCTGAACTGGCCTGCGCCTTGCAGCCATTCGCCGCCGTCTATAGTGATTACCTCCCCATTGATATAGCCCGAGAAATCAGATACGAGGAATGCTGCCAGGTTGGCCAGTTCCTGATGCTCGCCAACGCGTTTCAGCGGTACGCGGTTTTTAAAATCAAACTTTTGCGCCATATCGCCGGGCAATAAACGCTCCCATGCACCTTTGGTAGGGAAGGGGCCCGGTGCTATAGCGTTGGTACGGATACCGTGATGGCCCCATTCCACCGCCAGTGAACGGGTCATAGCCAGTACGCCGCCTTTTGCACAAGCCGATGGTACTACGTAAGCCGAACCCGTGAAGGCATAGGTGGTGATAATGTTGAGGATGCTACCAGCAATTTTTTCGGCTATCCAGTATTTGCCCAAAGCCAGCGAACAATTGGCAGAGCCTTTCAACACAATATCAATAACGGCCGAAAAAGCATTGGCCGAAAGGCGTTCTGTAGGCGAAATAAAATTGCCCGCCGCGTTGTTCAACAAAGCATCAACCCGGCCAAACGTGGTTATGCTTTGTTCTAGCATCTTTTGCACGTCATCATAATTACGTACATCGCAGGCAATAGCTAACACTTTACCACCTGTTTCGGTCTCCATCTCGGCCGCGGTTTTTTGCAGTACCTCCAACTTACGACTCGTGATCACCAAATTGGCACCCAGTTTTAAAAAGTAAGTACCCATGGCTTTACCCAAGCCTGTACCGCCGCCGGTTACAATAATGGTTTTTCCTTTCAGGGCATCGTCCCTTAACATACCTGTAGTTACTGCTGTGCTATTGCTCATGTTTTTTGTTTTTGAGAGGCAAGAATCGAGAGTTAAGAATTAAGACAAAAACATCTTTCAAACTCCGTGTTTTTAGATCGATTAGAAACTTACGAAGTTTTTAAAACTTCGTAAGTTTGATTATGGTGTAAGTATCTTCTTGATTCTTGACTCTTATCTCTTGATTCTTTTTTAAGCTGTACTTTTTGATTTTAAATTCTGGATTAACATCTGCAGACCTTTGCGTACCTCGGGTGCCCACCATTGGGCCAGCATGTGGTTTAGGGCTGTGCTTTGGTCGGCGCTGAGCTTGGTTAGGAGCTCGTGACGCAGGTTTAGCTTGCTTTGGCTCCAGGTAACCGGATTAAGCTGCATGTAAGTTCTGATCTTTCTTTCGGCAGTGGTCAACAGGCTTTCGGGGGCGCTTACTTCATCTACCAAACCAACTTCCAGCGCTTCATTTACCTTCAGAAGTTTGCCTTCCATCAGGTATTGATAAGCCCTGCGCTGCCCCAGCCAAAAGGAGTATAGGGTAGCCACGCTATCGGGTACAATAATGCCTACCGGGATCTCATTTAAGCCGATAATAAAAGCGCCTTCGGCTATTATGCGGTAATCGCAGCAAATGGCCAGTACGCAGCCCCCTGCCGGACTATGGCCGCTTATCGCCGCTACCATAGGTTTCTTAAAAGCCACCAGCGACCGTTGGAGCGACAGGAAATCGGTCCACAAAGCGCGACTTTGATCTTCATTATAGTCATAAGCTTCAATCAGATCGATACCCGATGAAAAGAATCCCGGTTTGCCGGTAATGATGAGTCCGCCTACACTGGTATCGTTTTCTAGTGTTTGTACCGCGGTTATCAGCTCTTTAACCATCTGATGGTTAATAGCATTTGACCGGCCCCGATCCAATGTTAAGATCGCCAGGCCGTTGTTTATCGTTAATTGGAATGTTGTCATGTTTTAAGGTATCAAGTAGTTAGTATCAAGTATCAAGATATTTGTGTAATTGAAGACTTACGAAGTTTTTAAAACTTCGTAAGTCTCTGAATAGCTTTAGTATCAAGTATTGATATCAAGAATTTAAATATTTTATATGGAAAGTGTCGTGATACTTGATACTAGCTACTTGATACTAAAATCAATGCACCAGCGATGGGTTTTCATGCTCTTCGCCGGAATAGATCCTGTCAATTTCGGTTTTATATTTTTCCATGATCACTTTTCGTTTCATTTTGCCGGTAGGGGTAAGCTCGCCACTTTCAATCGACCATTCTTCGGGTAGTAAAGTCACTTTTTTTACCTGCTCTACATGGTTAAACTCGGGGTTAAAGCCATCAACTATAGATTTGTAAAGTTCAATAACCCGTGGATCCCTGATGAGTTCCTGGTGCGATGTAAAAGAGATGTCGTTTTTGGCGCACCAGGGTTCCAGGTTGGTGTACGAAGGTACGATGAGCGCCGCGGTGAATTTCCGTTCGGGGCCAACCACCATCATTTGTTCAATAAAATGATTCTCTTTCATCTTATTTTCAATAGGCATCGGGGCCACGTATTTACCACCCGATGTTTTGAAGATCTCCTTTTTACGATCGGTTATTTTCAGAAAACCATCTTTGTCCAGCTCGCCAATATCGCCGGTGCTAAACCAGCCGTCTTTAATTACCTCGGCGGTCATTTCGGGGTTTTTGTAATAGCCCACGGTAATGTTGGGCCCTTTGCAAAGTATTTCGCCATCCTCGGCAATTTTAACCTGTACACCGCTGATCAGCTTGCCTACGGTGCCGAATTTGCGGCCGGTATTATAGCAGTTAACCGCAATTACCGGCGATGTTTCTGTAAGGCCGTAACCCTCCATCACTACCATGCCGGCGGCAGTAAATATTTTTTCGAGCTTGATGGGGCAGGCAGAGCTACCGATAACGATAGCCTTTACATTACCGCCTACGGCTTCGCGCCATTTGCTGTACACCAGCTTATCGGCAATGGCCCGTTTAATTTTATACCAAAGACTTTGATTTTCGATCTCGAATTCTTCAGCCACCTTTATCGACCATAAAAAGATCTTCTTTTTGATACCGGTGAGCTGCTGCCCGGCTGCCATAATCTTCTCGAATACTTTTTCGAGCAGACGGGGTACGGCGGTGAAAATATAAGGTTTGGTCTCTTTCATGTTAGCGCCAATGGTATCCATGCTTTCGGCATAGGAAATGGAGAAACCATAAAAGAGGTAGATATAAGTACACATTTTTTCGAAAATGTGATTAAGTGGCAGAAAGCTCAGCGCCTGTTTCTGTTCAATCGGAATCTGGTTAAGCACTTCGCCGGATGATACCACATTACTTACAATGTTTTTATGGGTAAGCATCACTCCTTTAGGGCGGCCTGTAGTCCCCGATGTGTAAATAATAGTTGCTACGTCATCCTCGCTAATGGTTTTGCTGATTGCCGATAATCTGTCGCGGTAATCCTCTGGCAGTGGTTTTAGTAACACCGTCCAGTTGGGGCAATTATCCAGGTGATCAAAAGTGTAAATAGCCTTTAGTGATGGGATATTGGCGCATACGGCGTTTACTTTATCATATAGCTCCTGGTTGCTGATGAACAGGTATTTTACCTCGGCTTCATTCAGGATCTGTTCCAGTTCCTTCGGGTTGCTGTTGGGATACAAAGGTACCAGGATAGCGCCGGTTTGCTGTACGGCCAGATCGGTAATAAGCCATTCGGGCCGACCATTGCTGATGAGACCAATTTTATCACGACTTTCGGTAGTGCCATCACCGCCCGAAACACCCATATCTAACAGGGCTATGGCTAACTGGTAGATGAGGGTATGCGTTTCCTGTGTGCTGTAGGCTCGCCATAAACCATTCTCCTTGGCATTTAACAGATCGGTCCGGGGCTCCCGGGCCTGAATCTCCATGCAATCAAACAATCTTGCCACTTTTTCCATTTTTTTAGTATCAAGTAGTTAGTATCAAGTATCAAGACACTAGTCTTGTATATTGGGTTTTATTTAGTAAGTAGCTTGTATCAAGACACCTGCGTAATGTATAAAGTATTCCAAAGTCTTGATACTTGATACTAGCTACTTGATACTACCTAAAACTATAATAATTCAAAAATGCCCGCTGCGCCTTGTCCGGTGCCTACGCACATGGTCACCATACCGTATTTTTTGTCTCTGCGTTTCAATTCGTTAAAAAGCTGTACGGATAGTTTGGCACCGGTACAACCCAGCGGGTGACCCAGGGCAATGGCTCCACCATTAACGTTGATGCGATCGATATCCAGATCCAAACCTTTAATAACCGCCAGGGACTGTGATGCAAAGGCTTCGTTAAGTTCGATCAGGTCGATGTCTTGCTGTTTCATGCCTGCCTGTTTCAAAGCTTTAGGAATGGCCACCAGCGGCCCGATACCCATAATGCGTGGCGGTACACCAGCAACGGCATAGTTTACCAACCGGGCTATAGGTTTTAAGTTATTAACTTTTAAAAAGCGTTCACTTACTACCATAACAAAGGCTGCTCCATCACTTGTTTGGGATGAGTTGCCTGCGGTTACCACACCTTTGGCGTCAAATACCGGTTTTAGCTTGGCCAATGCTTCCAGGGAAGTATCGGCACGCGGGCCTTCGTCGGTATCTACTTTAAAGTCGCGGTTTTTCTTTTTGCCGGTCTCGTCCACATAAGTTTCGGTCACATTTACGGCTACTATCTCGTCTTTAAATTTTCCTTCTTTAATAGCGTTTATGGCTTTCTGGTGCGAGTTATAAGCAAACTGGTCCTGCTCTTCGCGGCCAACTTTATACTCTTTGGCTACGGCTTCGGCGGTTAAACCCATACCCCAGTAATAGTCGGGATGAGCCAGGGCTATATCGGCATTAGGCACCACACGCCAGCCGCCCATAGGCAGCAGACTCATGCTCTCTACACCGCCGGCAATGATACAATCGGCAATGCCGCTATGTACCTTGGCCGATGCAATGGCAATGGTTTCCAGTCCCGATGCGCAATAACGGTTTACGGTCATGCCGGGTACTTTATCAGTATCCAGCGCCATGAGCGATATCAGTCTGCCCACGTTCAAGCCTTGCTCGGCCTCGGGCGTAGCATTCCCCACAATCACGTCCTCTATTTGTTCCTTATCCACATTAGGTACCGATGCCATGAGATGTTTAATCACATCTGCGGCAAGAGTATCCGGCCGGGTAAACCTGAAGCCTCCCCGGGTTGCTTTTCCAACTGCGCTGCGGCTTGCAGCCACTATGTATGCGTCCATATTTTTAGCCCCCTCTAAATCTCCCCCTGAAGGGGGAGACTTTTTGTTTTTTTTAAATTATCTATTTCTAAACCCTGTTTTTTTTAAGCCCTCTCCCTTTAGGGGAGGGTTTGGGTGGGGCTCAGTTCCTTAACACTTTACCTCCTGTTATGATCGACTGGATACGTTCCAGCGTTTTGCGCTCGGTGCAGAGGGAAACAAAGGCTTCCCGCTCCAGGCCCAGCAAATATTCTTCGCTCACCAATGAGGGTTGCGACAGATCGCCGCCAGCCAGTACGTAGGCTAATTTTTGCGAAATCTTTACGTCATGCTCGCTGATGTAATTGCCGCTGTACATGGTGTTGGCGCCTACATAACCCAGGCCCAAAGCCTGTTTGCCCAGTACCCTGATGTCAGTACGCTGAACAGGTTGTACATAGCCCTCATTGGCCAGTTGCAGACAATGCTGTTTGGCTTCGGCCAGCAGACGGTTTTGTGATACTACTACCACATCGCGGCCTTTTTTCAGATAGCCATGTTCAAATGCTTCATACGCCGAGGTAGATACTTTAGCCTGACCGATGGTGAGGAAGCGGTCGCGGAAGTTGTTGAGTTCGATATCGCCATCCTGAAGCTCGTCCGACAGGCGCAAGGCGAATTCTTTGGTACCTCCGCCACCGGGGATCAGGCCTACGCCAAATTCTACCAAGCCCATGTATAGTTCGGCATGGGCAACTACCTTGTCGGCATGCAGGCAAAGCTCACAGCCGCCACCCAGGGCCATCTGATGCGGAGCCGCCACCACCGGAATGGATGAATACCGGATGCGCATCATGGCCGTTTGGAAAGCTTTAATCACCATGTTGAGCTCGTCAAATTCCTGCTCTACGGCCATCATAAATATCATACCCACGTTGGCACCAGCGCTAAAGTTGGCGCCTTCGTTCGAGATCACCAGGCCTTTATAGCTTTTCTCGGCCAGGGTAATAGCTTTGTTGATGCCCTCTATCACATCGCCGCCAATGGTGTTCATCTTGGTGTGGAACTCCAGGTTGATGATACCATCGCCGATATCGGTAATGGTAGTGCCCGTATTTTTCCAGATGGTATTGGCTTCACGGATATTGTTCAGCAGTATAAAATTCTCGGTACCCGGAATCACCTTATATGTTTTGGAGGCGATATCATAATACTGACGGTTACCGTCGACTATCTTGTAAAAGCTTTGAGCACCGGAGGCCAGCATATCATAAACCCATTGAGCAGGTTTGTTGCCTGCAGCTTCCATCGCTTTCACGGTATCGGCAACGCCAAGGGCATCCCACTTTTCAAAGGGGCCTATTTCCCAGCCAAAACCGGCGGTAACAGCAGCATCTATTTTATAAAGCTCATCGGCAATTTCTGGAATGCGGTTACTGGCGTAGGCAAAAAGCTGGTAAAAAGTGCTGCGGTAAAAATCACCGGCTTTATCTTTTGCGGCCAACAGGATTTTTAAACGTTCCTTTAAGTTATCTACCGTTTTGGTGATATCCAATACCGGGAATTTTACCTTTTGCGATGGTTTATACTCCAGCGTTTTCAGATCGAGCGCGAAGAACTGATTGGCGCCATCTACCTTTTCTTTTTTATAAAAACCCTGACCGGTTTTGCTGCCCAGCCAGTTGTTTTTCAGCATGCCGTTCACAAATTCGGGAATAACGAACAGATCTTTTGCCTCATCATCGGGCGCGTTTTTGCTGAGGCCGTTGGCCACATGAACCATGGTATCCAAACCCACCACATCATTGGTACGGAAGGTAGCTGATTTAGGGTGACCGATAACCGGGCCAGTCAGCTTGTCGACCTCTTCTACCGTCATGCCGGTTTTTTCGACATAATGCAGAATACTCATGATGGCGAACACACCGATGCGGTTGCCGATAAAGGCAGGAGTATCTTTAGCCAATACGGTGGTTTTACCCAGGAACTTCTCGCCATATTCCATCAGGAAGTCGACCACTTCGGGTAATGTATCTTTTGTAGGGATGATCTCCAATAGTTTTAAATACCGCGGCGGGTTAAAAAAGTGGGTACCGCAAAAATGCTTTTTAAAATCATCGCTGCGGCCTTCGGTCATCAAATGGATAGGGATACCTGAGGTGTTGGAGGTGATGAGCGTGCCCGGCTTGCGGTGTTTTTCGACCGTTTCAAATACCTGTTGTTTGATATCCAAACGTTCCACTACTACCTCTATAACCCAATCGCATTCGGCAATTTTGGCCATATCATCCTCAAAATTACCGGTGCTGATGCGACGGGCAAATGATTTAAGATAGATAGGCGACGGGTTTGATTTTAAAGCAAAATCAAGCGCGTCGTTAACAATTTTATTGCGGACTTTTTTATCGCCTGCGAGGGCATCCTTGGGTACAATATCCAATAGCAGTACCTGCACCCCGATATTGGCGAAATGACAAGCAATACGGCTGCCCATTACACCCGAGCCCAGAACGGCTACTTTTTTTATTATTCGTTTCATAAGATTAGTATCAAGTAGTTGGTATTAGTATCAAGTAGCTAGTATCAAGTATCAAGATTTTACTGGCTGTTAAATATTTGTTTTAGTCGTGATACTTGATACTAGCTACTTGATACGAAAGTTTATTCCGTCCGTTCCCAAACGGTTGTGCGGCCAAACAGCGATACGCCGATGTAGCCGCGGATTGATAATGTTTTGCCTTTGTAAGTGATATTGCAGGAGTAGGTTTTGCCGTTTTTAGGATCATAGATCTTGCCATCGGTATATTTGTCGTCACCATCGGGTACAAAACCTTCCAGGATGTGTAAACCTATGATAGGCCTGGTGCGCAGCTTTTCGTCTTTGTTTTCTTCATCAACTTTAGGTTTACCGTTTTTGAGCGGCTCCTTAAGCCATATTATTTTACCGTTAAACTTACCGTCTGTACCCTTGCTGATCTGTATTTTGGCGCTTTTGATATCGTTATACCAAACCCCCTCAATTTTATCGGTCTGGGCTTTGGCGGCTAAGTTTACAGATACTACTGCAAGCAAGATGAATACAAAACGGGCGAAATGCTTTTTAGGTGATGACATGGCTTTTTTTGATGCTATTGCCGGATAATTAAATATGTCTTTTTTAAAGCCGCCAAATCACCATATATACAACGGCAAATCAGCATCCTTTTTGCAGGAGACAAATACAATTAAGCGACAGGGTTAAAAAAATAATTTAGTATTGGTTCTTTTAAAGAATCAAGATATTAGAATCAGGAATCAAGACAAACAGCAATTTGCTGGCTATTTCCATTTCTTGATTCTTGGCTCTTAATTCTTGCTTCTCATTTACAGTAAACAAATATCCTTTTTGGCGAATCTTAACAAAGGGCCAAATGGCGGAAACATTTGTCAAAATTTCGGAAATTCTATTTGTGCTGCTGTAAATTGGTTTATTTAAAGATAGGGGTTTTCCGCGATTATTTTACGGCACTTTACTTTCCTGACAATCTGCTTACCAGATCAATGTATTGCCGGCGGGCATCATCAGCCGTAATACCTTTTAAATTTAACCAGGCATCATATTTAGCCTTGGCTACAAAATCAAACATCCCCGGAAGATTCTCTGTGTTGATGTCGCCTTCGGTGGCTTGTTTGTATAAACTATATAAGCGCAACAGCGTTTCATTATCGGGTTTGGCGGGTAAAGTTTTACTGTTTGCTACTGCATTTTCAAAAAGCTCTTTTTGATCCATATTTATTTATTTTGATTTTGTGATTTGGGGAGTTCTTCCACATAATCGTCGCTTTTGGGCGCTTTGGTAAATAATTCGCTTAGTTCAGGTGGTAATGGGGTTAGTTTGCGTTTTACGGTATCTATCCAGGCACCTTGTACTATAATCACGGCGGCTTTAACGCCATCGCCACGGTATACTTCCTGCCTGAACGTCCAGCGCGAACTATCGGCCCTTGAACTGATCACTTCACAGGTAACTTTGACATGATCATTAATGGTGATCTCGCGCAGATAGTTCAATTCTTCCTTAAACAACACGGGGCCTATTTTGAGTTCGAAAAGTTTGGTGGGCATCGAGCCCAGGCTCTCCAGCAAATTTAACCTGGCCTGCGCGGCAACATCCGCATACGCCGAATGCCGCATGTGTTGGTTGGCGTCCAACTGCGCCCATATTACTTGTCCTTCATAATAAATATTCATCGTTTTACTTATTTATGTTAGCGACGGCTTTTCAAAAAGGCTGTCATGCTGAGCTCCGTCGAAGCATGGTGGGCAGGCCTCTGCGCTCAACCGTTAGACGGAGCTCAGGGTGACACCTCTTTTTTATTTGTTATGTCTTTTCCTTAGTCATTGCCCTTCAAAAGAGGTGAGGCTTTACTTATGGTTTTGTTTAAAATTCTTCACGGCTTCGGTAAGGCGCGGTAAAATTTCCAGCGCATCGCCCACCACACCGTAGTTGGCCGCTTTAAAAAATGGAGCCTCTGGATCTTTGTTGATCACCACGATAGTTTTTGAACCATTAACCCCCGCCAAATGCTGGATAGCACCCGAAATACCTACGGCTATGTAAAGATTAGGTCTTACCGTACCGCCGGTTTGACCCACATGCTCATGATGCGGACGCCAGTGTGCATCGGCCACAGGACGGGAGCAGGCGGTGCCGGCGCCCAGTTCTTTGGCCAGATCCTCGATCAGTCCCCAATTTTCGGGACCTTTCATGCCACGACCGCCCGATACTACCAGCTGCGCATCAGCCAGTGGAATCTCACCTTTGATCAGATTCACTTCTTTTACCTTCACCCCAAAATCTTTATCGCCAAAGTTCACATCCAGTTTTTCAATAGTGGCTTTGCCTTCGCCTTTGTTTAATTGAAAAGTGTTTGGCATCAGGGTGATCACTTTTACATCACTGGTGATATTCACAAAGGCAAATGCCTTGCCCGAGAATACCGCTTTTTTGATCACAAAGCCTTTATCCAGATCGGGATAGGAGAGCGCGCCTGCTACCAAACCCGCCTTTAATTTGGCCGATAAACGTGGTGCAACCGCACGCCCATTAATATCATGTAAAGCGATGATGATTTTACTGCCTTCTTTTTGAGCCGCAGCTATTAAAGCGCTGGTATAGGCCCGGGCGTGCAATTCATCCAAACGGGCATCGGCAACATGGAGCACTTTTTGAGCGCCGTATTGGCCCAGGTTTTCCATTTCGCTATCGGCAAGAGTGCCTAATACAACAGCGCTCACTGTTGTGCCCGTTTTTTGGGCGATGCCGGCAGCATACTGCACGGCTTCCAGACTTTTCTTTTTTATATTTCCTTCGGTATGTTCTACCAATACAATTACAGACATTTTTTATAGATTTTAAGCCTCACCCTGCCCTCTCCAAAGGAGAGGGTTCTCTTGTGAGATTACTTTAGATTTTGAAAAATCACTAATTCACTAAATCAATAATTCACTAATTAAATTATATCACCTTCGCTTCCGCGTGAAGCAATTCTACCAACTCATCCATATTATCAGCACTAACCATTTTTATACCGGCTTTTGCTGGTGGCAATTCGTAGGATAAAATTTCGGTTACCGAACCAACGGTTCCTGGTGTAACCACTTTTAGCGGACGGGTACGGGCGGCCATAATACCACGCATGTTGGGTATCCGGGCCTCGGCAACGCCTTTCTGGCAGGCAATCACCACGGGCAGGCTGCAGGTGTCGGTTTCTTCGCCACCTTCTATTTCGCGTTTTACGGTAGCGGTATTGCCTTCTATCTGGATGTCACTGGCAAAGCCGATATAATCGGTATCCAGCAGTTCGGCCAGCATGGCGCCTACAGCTCCGTTGTTATAATCTATGGATTCTTTACCGCATAATATCAGATCGTAGCCTACGGTTTTGGCATATTCGGCTATATAATTAGCGGTTTCGTAAGGATCGTGACTGTCGGCATCTATGCGGATGGCTTCGTCGCCACCTAGCGCCAGCGCTTTGCGGATCACCGGCTCAGTATCTGCCTTGCCCACAGTTACCAAGTGTATATCGCTGGCTATTCCTGCTTCTTTCAGTTCCAGGGCACGCACCAGGGCGTACCATTCGTCGTATGGGTTTATTACAAAAGTAACACCCTGGTTATTGATTGCTGTATTATTATCTTTTAGTACAATTTTGGTGCTGGTATCCGGCACCTGACTTATACACACTAATATCTTCATGTTTTATCTTAGGTTATGCGGGTTTGGAATCAAGAGATAGGGGTTAAGAGTCAAGAGATAAGAGCCAAGAACCTGGATAAAAACATACCATATCTTACTGTGGCTGTCTTGATTCTTGTCTCTTGATTCTTATTTCTTATATTCCTGTCTCTCTTAAAAAGCCCCTCGGTTCTCCCCACCGGCCTGGTAGGGGAGAATCTCGGTCCTCTTGTCGGGAAGCGTCGAGTGCATAGCACTCCCTTTCCTCTGGAGAGGTCGGGGTTGTCGTTAATAGCAATATTTATTTTCTTCGATCAGTTTGGCCGCAATGTTTCTGCGGGCCTGGGTGGTGTTGATATCTTCGGTTTTGGTGAAGCGTTTCAGGCCCATCAGCATCATGCGGCGTTCGTCGCCATCGGCAAATGAATTGATAGCTTCGCGACCAGCCTTGGCTATATTGCCGGCTGCATCGTTGATGTAAACCCGCATGATATCCAATTGCTCTTTAACGGCGTCTTCACCTTTCATGCTTACCAATTTTTCAACCCGTAGCTGTAATGATTCGCTTACATAAAGTTCTATCAGCATATCGGCCAGGTACATCAGTACTTCCTGCTCTTTACCCAGCTGGGTCATCAGTTTTTGTACTGCCGAGCCGGCCACCATTAAAATGGCTTTTTTGAAATTGGCTATATATTTTTTCTCGTGAGTGAACAAACCTTCATCATCTGAGCCTCCAAAATCAGGCACGCTCATCAGTTCGCCTGCTACTTTTTGGGCAGGACCCATCAGATCGAGCTCACCTTTCATCGCGCGTTTCAGCATCATATCTACGGTAAGCATCCGGTTAATTTCGTTGGTACCTTCAAAAATGCGGTTGATGCGTGAGTCGCGATATGCACGGTCCATCGGCGCTTCGGCGCTATAACCCATACCGCCATAAATTTGTACACCTTCGTCAACCACATAATCCAGTGTTTCTGATGCATGTACTTTAATAATAGCCGCCTCGATGGCAAATTGTTCGGTTCCTTTTAGTTTAGCCTGGATGGCGTCCATACCCGATGCTTCGTACATTTCGGTAGCCTCTTCCATGTTTTGGCTGGCACGATATATAGCCGATTCGGACGCGTAGGTGCGGATAGCCTGCTGTGCAATCTTATAACGGATAGCGCCATATTTAGAGATCGGTCTGCCAAACTGCTCACGCTCATTGGCGTAGCGGATGGCTGCTGTAATGACTTCTTTACTGGCTCCTACAGTGGCACCACCTAATTTGATACGACCGAGGTTGAGGATGTTAACCGCTATTTTGAAACCGTTCTGTCTTTCGGACAGCAGATTTTCAACGGGTACTTTACAATCGTTAAAGAATACCTGGCGGGTTGAACTGCCTTTGATACCCATTTTGTGTTCTTCGGTATTGAGAGATAGGCCTTCGAAACCTTTTTCTACGATAAAAGCACTCAGGTTTTCATCGTTATCAATCTTGGCAAATACAGTGAAAACATCGGCAAAACCGGCATTGGTGATCCACATTTTTTGACCGGTGAGCAGGTAGTGTTTGCCATCGGCCGAAAGTTTTGCCCGGGCCTTGCCCGAGTTGGCATCAGAGCCAGCGCCTGGTTCGGTAAGGCAATAGGCACCTTTCCACTCACCGCTGGCTAGTTTAGGGATGTATTTTTCTTTCTGGGCATCAGTGCCGTAATATAAAATAGGCAGCGTGCCAATACCCGTATGGGCCGAAAATGCCACGGAAAATGAGTTACCTGCACCCAGCTTTTCGGTAACCAGCATGGAGGTTTTAAAATCTTTACCAAAGCCGCCGTATTCTTCGGGGATGGAGATGCTCAACAGCCCAAGTGCTCCGGCCTCTTCCATCAGATGGGGCATCAGGCCCTCTTCCTGATCGTCAATACGAGCTAAATTGGGAGCTACATTCTGCGCCAAAAAATTGGTACAGGTTTCCGCAATCATCAGTTGTTCTTCGTTCCATTCTTCCGGAATGAAAACACTATCAGCCTGTGTTTCCCTGATCAGGAACTCACCTCCTTTTAAGGCTTTTATTGATTCAGTTTCACTCATAGTTATGAAGTTTTATACTTAGTATCAAGTAGCTAGTATCAAGTATCACGACTCTTAATAAGCATCCTATAAACAAATGCAGGTATCTTGATACTTGATACTAGCTACTTGATACTAAGCAGATACTTGTTTTTGTTGGTTTTATAATCAAAAGTAAAATTAGAAGCGTTGCCCACCGAAAAAAAGGGCAGCAATGCGGAGGTATTGGTCAAAAAGTCGGAAAGAGGGAATGGTGGAATGAATAGGGAGGCCCTGGATAGGCATTAAAAGTGGGTTTACATGGTTTACATAATTTGTAATTGATTTTTATTTATATATTTGATAATCAATATTTTATATATTTTTTATCGTCAAATTATGGATTTTCATGTAAACCATGATTTGATCTTTCACAAATTATTACTTTTCAATTCTTTGGCTTTATTCAAATCTGCTTCGGCCAATTGCTTTTCTCCTGTTTGCTCATAAATCTTTCCCCGGTATTCATAAGCTTTGGGATCATTAGGACTCAATTCAATGGCTTTTGTATAATCTTTGAGCGCGAGTTCATTTTTTCCGATAAGGGCATAGCCTCTTCCGCGAACGTAATAGTTTTCCCCGTTCATCGGATCAAGCTCAATAGCTTTGTCCAGATCTTTTTTTGCTAAGTCATATTTTCCATCACGGGTATAAACCTTTCCGCGACTGCCATAATAATCAGCAGTTTTAGGGTTCAGTTCAATGGCCTTGGTGTAATCAGCAATCGCTAGTTTAAAGTCGTTTTTCAGAAAGTGTACTGCTCCGCGGTTGTTATAACTTCCATCATCTTTGGGGCTTAGCTCGATGGCTTTGGTGTAATCTGCTATGGCCTTATCATAATCATTATCCATGGCCATATAAGAACTTGCCCTAAGCTTATAAGCTTCAGAATCATTAGGATTCAATTCAATAGCCCTGGTTGCATCTGCAATCGCTTTAGCCGGATCTTTAATTAAAAGATAAGCATAGCCACGCCCACGAAAAGCCGGTTCACTTTTTGGGTCCAGCTCAATTATTTTGTTGAAGTCGTTAATAGCCAGTTTAAAATCGCCTTTGTACATGTAGGCTTCTTGTCTGTTGGTATAATTTTCTAACAGCTGCGGGTTAAGTTCAATGGCTTTTGTATAATCGCTGATAGCCAAATCTACCTCATTGTGCTTGCGGTGAAGATAACCGCGAACGCTATACACTAAAGCAAATTTTGGATTGAGCTGCAGTGCATTGTTTAATGCCTGGAGCGCGTCTTGATCATCTCCTTTTAAGAGATAAGCATGACCCAAACCATAATAGGCTGAATCTGTGGGACTAAGTTTTATGGCATCCTGAAAATGATTGATGGCCTCATCAAAATTTCCCTTAGTAAAATCCTCTTTTCCCTTTTTGTAACTTTCTGCCTGTTGGTTTTTCGCCGACTGACCATAAGCAGATGATGCTACAACAACCAGGCAGGTGATTGTTGTCAGGAGTTTTATGAATGATTTCCTGTTTTTCATTTTGTGATATGGAGATTATTGTAGTTGTTTCTTTGTACTATAACTGAGATAACACAAAACTGTTGAATTTGTTAATTGAGGTTACTAAAAACGAAATTTTACCTTACGCCCGTCTGCGATCAACAGGTGTTTAGAAGACTAAAAAAGAGCTAAGGGTAGTGTGATTCCCCTCTCAAGAGGGGAATCTCGATAAACCAACATGCTTGACGGAAAAAGTAGAATTCTGATTCAGATGGCCTTTAATGCCCGGTAACCACTCTGTAATCAGAAGGCGACATGCCGGTATGTTTTTTAAAGTATTTACCAAAGGATGATTGATCAGGAAAATGAATGTTTTCGGCCACGCGGGCTATGCTGATATCATGGTTACGGAGCAACACTTTGGCCTCGAGTACCACGGCATCGTCTATCCATTCGCCGGCAGTACGACCGGTTACTTCCTTAATGGTTTCGGTAAGGTGTTTGGGCGATACATACAATGAGTCGGCATAATATTGCACGTTGCGATGCTCTTTGTAATGATGAAAAACCAGTTCCTGAAACAGCACGTTTAATTCCTGCTTACGGGTTTGCTTGCCTTTGATCATCACATGCTGCTTTTCGTAAATAGATTCAACCTCGTACAGCATTGTGGTAAGCATACTGCGGGATATTTCCATGCGGTAGGGATGATGTTCCCGTTCCAGCTTTTGCTGCATCAGCAGGTAAATATCAAGCAACATTTTAGCATCCTCATGATCGGGGTAGATCACGGGGAGCGAGGCACTTTTAAAATAACTGAACGACTCCAGGAAGTGACTGTTCACATTGTTTTCGGTTAAAAAAGCTTTGGAGAAAACGATGAAGCGACATAAAAAATCTTCGCTGCTGTTATAGATCCTTAAAATATGAAAAGGGGTAGCCAACAGCATAGCATCAGGTTTGGCTTCATAAACCTGCAAATTGGCTTCTACCAGCGCATGTCCGCGGGTACAAATGCCTATGATATAACCGTCGGAGCGGTATGGATATTCGCTTAAACTGAGTAGTTGTTTTTCGTCGGCAATAAAAAATTCAGGGCTTACGCGTTTGTCTGCATAAAGGTCGGCAAATTTGGAAAGGCTAAGCTGAGCGATCTTCTTGCTCACGTATCTGGCATTCTTATTCATGTATGGAAAGATATGATTTTATTGTCTAATAATTGATGAAAACTGTTAATTAAACGGTAATAATATTTAATAGTATTGGTATTAATTATACTATGAATTAAGCTTTCTCCGACTTTTTGACCAATACCTCCGCATTATAGCCCTTTTTTTCCTTTCAAAGCAGCTTAATTTTATTTTTTAAATAAATACCGCCTTGTTCTCTCAAAGCAAGCGGCATATTATAAACCAATTATATTTTACTCATGAGAAAACTTATACTATTGCTATTTGCAATAATGCCTGCTATTGCATTTGGCCAGGGTTTCCAGGTTAATCTTCACGGACAGAAACAAATCGGTATGGGCCATACCGGGACCGGCTTGCTGCAGGATGGTGCCTCCGTATTATTTAACCCGGGCGCTGTTGCTATGCTGCCACAAAATTATGTACAGGCCGGCATGAGTCCGCTGTTGTTTAAGTCGGACTTTAACCCCAGCGGTACCACAGATCAGTTTCGTACCAAAAACAAAATAGCCACACCATTTACAGCTTATGGTGTTTGGGGGCCAAAAGATGCCCGATGGAAGATTGGTTTAGGTGTTTATACTCCATACGGTGGTTTAACCGACTGGGGGCAAGATTGGGCAGGAAAGTATTCGCTCGAAAGCCTGAATCTGAAAGCTATTTATTTTCAGCCAACGGTGAGCTATAGAGTAACAGATTTCCTGAGTTTGGGTGCAGGGTTTGTTTATAATCATGGTACAGTTGATCTGACCAGGGCCATTCCGGTGTCTAATTCATCAGGTCAGGACGGGCAGGCCCAATTGAAGGGCAATGGCCATGGATTTGGCTGGAACGCAGGTGCCTTCTTAAAAACAAATATAGGTTTAACCATTGGGCTTGATTACCGTTCGCAGGTAAATACTACTGTGAAAAATGGCGATGCTATTTTCAATGTACCGTCTTCATTACAAAGCAGCTTCCCACAACCTAATACATTTACCACTACGCTTCCCTTACCTTCCACATCTTCTATTGGGTTAGGATACAAGCCATCAAACAAATGGACATTGGCTGTAGATGTGAACTTTACCAAGTGGGATGTGTACAAAACGCTTGGTTTTGATTATGCCAAAAACACACCAACATTACAGGATACCTACTCGCCCCGCAATTATAAAAACGGATGGAGCTACCGGGCAGGTGCCGAATATAAAGCCACTGATAAAATATTTGTACGCGGTGGCGGTGGTTACGTAACTACCGCTGTTAGGGACGGCTATGTTACCCCGGAGGCGCCTGATGCCAATCGCTATTATTTAACAGCTGGTCTGGGTTATAAATTAACCAAAAATCTTGATCTGGATGCTTCATTTGAGTACGAACATCTTGATGCGCGCACGCAAACAAATATCGAGTCGCAGTTATCGGGAACGTTTAAAACCAATGTTTACATCCCCGGTTTATCGCTTGCTTATCACTGGTAATATTTAAATTCTAATCAAATGAAAACTTACAGATCATATTTACATATATTTTTAGTTACTGGTTTACTGGGCTTTGGCGCCTGTAAAACCAATATCAATACCCCCACGCCTACGCGCGGAACGGCCGATTTTTCAAGATACATTTCGGTGGGTAACTCCCTTACCGCAGGCTATGCCGATGGCGGTTTGTACCTGGAAGGCCAGCAAAACTCCTATCCAAGTATTATCGCAGCACAAATGCAAAAAGTGGGTGGCGGTGCGTTTACCCAACCATTGTTCAGTGCCGATCAGGCCAATGGATCGGGTTATTTAAGGTTAGCCGGTTTTAATGCAGATGGTACACCAAAAACAGAGCAGGTGACCTCAAATCTGGCGATACGAGGCCAAATTACGATACCTGGTTTTGGTAACGTGATCCTTTACACTAAATATACTGGTGATATTAACAACTATGGTGTACCGGGCATTAAGTTACAGCAAATTACATATGCGCCTTATGGTAACCTGAATGGTTATTTTGAGCGCTTGCTGCCTGGTAATTCGCCAACCAACACCACTACTTATCTTGATTTTGTAACGGCTAAGCCTTACACTTTTTTCACAGACTGGCTGGGTAATAACGATGCCTTACTATATGCCACAAGTGGTGGCGCCGGTGATGTGTTAACCGATAAAGCCGTGTTTTCGCAGTTGTATAATGTATCCATTGCTAAATTAACCCAAAACGGGCAAAAAGGCGCTGTTGCTACCATTCCTGATGTTACTGCCGTGCCTTATTTTAATACGGTAACCGTTGGCGCTATTTTAGCCGGTGTACAAAAAGTCAATCCGGCAGCGAAGGCTTTGGTTATTAATGCGCTTAATGCAGATGGTACCCATTCGCCAAGAGTAGCTACAGCAGCCGACTTGATCGTTCTTACTTTTCCAACCAGTATGATCGGGCAACCGGTGAATACACCCGCCGGACCTCTTCCATACGGTTTAACCCCATATACTCCGATTGATGATAAATACGTACTTGACCAGGGAGAAGTAGCGATGACACAGGATTATGTAAACTCCTACAATGCAACCATTAAATCAGTGGCTTCATCAAAGGGTTTGGCTGTATTTGATGCTTATGCTTTCTTAAATAATGTAAAAGCTAACGGATTAGTTGTTAATGGAGTAAACCTGAGCTCAGCTTATATCAGCGGTGGTATATTTTCATTAGATGGAATACATTTAACACCCCGTGGATATGCCGTTGTGGCAAATGAGTTTATTAAAGCTATCAATAAACAATATAACGCTTCTATACCGCTGGCTAATGTTTCCAGCTACAGAGGAGTTAAATTCCCATAAAAATATTCAAATAACTATTACTGATCTTACCCCAGCCGTTCTCTGAAAAGAGAACGGCTTTTTTTGTTGATGGCATGTCTGATTACCCGGACATCATTACGAATTGTTGCAAACGCGTCATGGCGAGGTACGAAGCAATCCCCGATTTGCAGATCGTATATGATTGTTCTGAGGAGATTGCTTCGTACCTCGCAATGACGCGTGGAGATAAACCTTTCAAATCCCCTCTTTCCGGCGAAGCCGAAGAGAGGGTGGTCCAGCGAAGCGTAGACCGGGTGAGCCCACTCTGAGACATGGTTTTAGCCTGATAAGCCGGGCAGCTACCTTTTGATGGGGTATTCCTTTCTTAAGTCATTTTGATTTACTGCTCCTTAACTAATAAGTAAACTGTGAGCCAGGCGTATCAGGAAAAATATTTTTCATTAATATTTATAATATACTTATCGTAATGATACCCTACAAAAGCACTACAATACTTGTTATTGAAGCGTATTGTGCTGTTTTTAAGCTATTTATAATAAAATATTACATTAGATTTACTTCTATAAAACATACCCTGAATTGCTTATTACTATAACTATTGATATCAATAATTGATATCATAAGCACGCAAAATACCTGCTAAAAGGGTGCCTTTTTATTGAAATAGCGTACTAACCAATCATAAATACATTATTAACCACTTAACTCTTAACTTATGAAATTAAATTTTAACTCTTTTCTGCTTCTCGGAGTATTTTCGGTATTATTTGCCTTATCATCGTGTAAAAAAGATAACCGCGCCGATTTTGCGCCTGTCAACAACAATGACGCCGCGTCAAAAGGTAAACAGAGCACCAACGCGGTAACTGCTGCCACATTTAAAGTAGTAGCCTATCTGCCCAGTTGGGAAGGCGATGTAAATGCCGTTCAGTACACTAAATTAACGCATATTATTTATGCTTTTATTTCTCCCACAACCAGCGGTGGCTTAACCTCCATTGATAATCCCGGCAAATTGGCCAGTATGACCACGCTGGCACACAATAACGGTATAAAGGCGCTTATTGCTGTTGGTGGCGGTGGCGGCGGTGATGCTTTTCATACCATAGTAGCAAGCGCAAGCTTACGCACCGCATTTGTGAATACGATGGTTAACTATGTAAATCAGAATAATCTGGATGGTGTGGATATCGACTGGGAATTCCCTTCGGCTGGTACCGAAGCCAACAATTTTGCTTTGATGATGCAGCAATTAGCTAATGCGATGCACGGTATTGGTAAATTGACATCGGCGGCTGTTATTTCAACCGGGGCTACTTATGTAACGAGCACCACGATGACTTCTGTCGACTGGCTAAATATTATGGATTATGATGATAATAACTTTCAGCATTCTACCTATCAATCGGCAGTTGACTGTTTGAACTACTGGAGCGGTCGCGGTCTGGCATTGGAAAAAACTGTTTTAGGTGTGCCTTTCTACGCACGCGACAACAGGGGCGATTATATCACCAAAAACTATAATGATGTATTGGCTCTTGGCGGCAGCCCCAATTCAGATACCTTTCAAAATTACGGCTATAATGGTATCCCAACCATTACCAACAAAACCAATCTGTGTTTTACCCAGGGTGTGGGTGGTATGATGATATGGGAACTGGCCGGCGATGCTACAGGAGCAAACTCCTTGCTTTCAACCATTCATAATGTCATTGTAGCACACGGGGGTACTACTCCTCCAACAGGGAGCAACCCACCCATTGGCAGCGTAATATCGCTCAAAGGCTTTAATAACGCGTTTGTAAGCGGCGAAAATGGTACACAAGCCATGACATGTACCCGCACCACAGCCGGCGACTGGGAGCATTTCACCGTGATTGATGCCGGCGGAGGCAAAATATCCTTACGCAGTATGGGCAAATATGTATCGTCAGAGAACGGTACTCAGGCCATTACCTGTAACCGTACCACAGCCAGCGATTGGGAAAAATTCGACTGGATAGCAACTTCCGATGGTAAAGTAACCCTGCGCGGCAATAATGGTTTATTCATCAGCAGCGAAAACGGTACCCAGGCCATGACCTGTAACCGTGCTACTGCCTCTGGCTGGGAAGCTTTTACCGTAGGTAATTAAATCAAACTACTCCTGATTCATACCGGCGACTCACCGCCGGTATGAATTAACTATATCTAACTAACCACTAATCTATTCATTTATGAAAACAAAGTTTAACTCGTTCCTGCTACTTTGTGTGGCTGCGGTGCTTCTGGCACTTTCTTCTTGTCGAAAAGACAACAATTTTTCACCTACTGCTCCAACCCCTTCACCGGATGTACCCAACAGGCAATTAGGTACCTCGGCTATTCCCGCAGGCTTTAAGGTTGTAGGTTACTTGCCCAGCTGGGCGGGCGCTGTTAATCAGGTTCAGTACTCCAAGCTTACCCACATCAATTACGCGTTTGTAATACCTAATGGTTCAGGCGGATTGGGCGCCATTGACAATGTTTCCAAACTGCAAAGCCTGGTAAGCACCGCCCATGCCAATGGTGTTAAAGTATCAATCTCGATAGGCGGGTGGAATAACGGCGACGACAGTGGTTTTGAATCTCTTGCCGCCAATTCAGGTACCCGTACCACTTTTGTTAACAATGTACTGAACATGGTGAACCAGTATAATCTGGATGGCGCAGATATTGACTGGGAGTATCCCAACGACGGAGCTTCGGCCAATAATTATTCGGCTCTGATGCAGCAGTTAAGTACTGCTCTGCATAACCAGGGTAAGCTGTTAACAGCAGCTGTAATTTCCAGCGATGGCTCATCCATCAATGCCAATGTTTTTGGTTATGTCGATTTCCTGAACCTGATGGCCTATGACGGCGACGGACCTAATCACTCGCCATATTCACTGGCTCAAACCTCGTTAAACTATTGGATTGGCCGTGGCCTGCCAAAAGCAAAAGCCATATTGGGCGTACCTTTTTATGGCAGGGAGCCCTATACTTCGTATGCCGATATTCTGGCAGGCGGTGGCAGCCCAAATTCAGATACCTGGAATGGCATAGGCTATAATGGTATCCCAACCATTAAAAGTAAAACATCATTGGCGCTTAGTCAAGGTGGTGGTATCATGATATGGGAACTATCACAGGATGCTACCGGGGCAAATTCATTGCTTTCGGCTATTTACGATCAGCTTTCGGGTGGTACCACACCTCCAACCGGCTCAAATCCGCCGATTGGTTCGGTGATATCATTAAAAGGGTTTAACAATGCTTATGTGAGCGGCGAAAACGGTGCCCAGGCCATGACCTGTACCCGTACCACTGCCGGCGATTGGGAACATTTTACCGTAATTGATGCCGGCGGAGGCAAAATCTCCTTGCGCAGCATGGGCAAATATGTATCCTCAGAAAACGGAACCCAGGCTATCACCTGTAACCGTACTACGGCAAGCGATTGGGAAAAATTCGACTGGGTAGCTACCAGTGATGGCAAAGTAACCTTGCGGGGTAACAACGGTAAATTTATCAGCAGTGAAAACGGTACCCAGGCCATGACCTGTACCCGTGCTACAGCCTCGGGATGGGAAGCCTTTACAGTAGGCAACTAAACAATCCCATATATTAATTATCAATGGAATGCCTGGTTTCGGAGCCAGGCATTTTTTATAGGATCAAAATTTATCTTTCATGCCCAATAAACCCCAGATTCCCCCGCTATGAATGGCCAGGATCTTGCTGCCGGGTTTAAAATGCCCTTTGCCAATCAGATCATAAAGGGTGTACATCATTTTACCGGTATACACCGGCTCGATCACGATGCCGGTAGCCGATACAAATTTTTTAATAAAATTAATCAGCTGGTCGTCGGCCTTACCATAACCACCAAAATGGTAATCTGTATGGAGATCATAGTCGGTAGGAGTGGTCAGAAAGCGATTGATCTCCTCCCGAATAAAATCACCATTTTTAAATACAGGAACCGCGTGAAACCGGGTTTTAAACTGATGATTGTTTAACCCATTGATAATGCCGGCTGCTGTAGTACCCGTACCACAAGCGCAAAAAATATGATCATAAGTTTCGGTAAGTTCATTAACCAGCTCGGCACAACCCAGGGCGGCTTCTGGTGAAGCGCCGCCTTCGTCAATAAAAAAAGCGTCGTTATCGTCGCTGAAGTACTGAGCAAATAGGGCAGGTTTATCGCGATAGCTATCCCTGTCGGTAAATATTAATTGCATGCCGTGCAGTTTGCATAAAAACAGGGTATCGTTATTTACTTGTTCGCCGCGTACAATGCCGGTGGCTTTAAAGCCAAAACGCGCTGCTGCCGCTGCCGTGGCCAATAAATGATTGGAATAAGCGCCGCCAAAGGTTACCAGGTGATTTTTGCCCTGGCTTTGCGTGGTTTTAAGCAGGTATTTTAGTTTGCGCCATTTATTGCCCGATATCATGGGATGTATCAGGTCGTCGCGTTTCAGAAAAACTTTTACGCCATGTTCCTCAAACAGCGGGTTGCTGATGGGCTGAACCGGACTAAAAATTTCAAGATCGATATTCATTGTTTAGTATCAAGTAGCTTTTTTTAGTATCAAGTAGTTAGTATCAAGTATCAAGACATTTTCTTTGCCGTTTCAAGTGTCTGAGCAGTTCAAGGGTCTACACTTGAACTTTATTTTTAGGTGAGCGTCGACGCTCACCTGTTTGGTATTTAAGCGTGGACGCTTAAATATGCGATACTTAAAAGTCGTGATACTTGATACTAACTACTTGATACTAATTAATCATCAAATATCAGGATTTTCTGTTAAGGTATATCAAAGCCGCTAAAAGTCTTGATACTTGATACTCGCTACTTGATACTACTATTAAAATAAAAAACGATTACTTTTGCCCTCAAATGGCAGACGATACCGAGTTTATAGAGCAGGAAGAACAGGACTTATATGAGCATTTACGCGTTGTGGTTGACAAAGGGCAATCCCTGTTGCGTATTGATAAATTTTTGATGCACCGGGTTGAGAATGCTTCGCGTAACCGCATCCAGAACGCTATTGAGCTGGAAAATGTGCTGGTGAATGATAAGCCTGTAAAGTCGAGCTACCGGGTAAAACCGCTGGATGTGATATCGGTAGTGTTGCCGCATCCGCCGCGTGATACCGAAGTTTATCCCGAAAATATCCCCATCAATATTGTTTATGAGGACGATGATGTGCTGGTGGTTGATAAAGCCGCGGGCATGGTAGTGCACCCGGGCTATAATAACTATACCGGTACGCTGGTTAACGCGTTGGTTTACCATTTTCAGCAATTGCCTACCTTACCGGGTAATGATGGACGACCAGGTTTGGTTCACCGTATTGACAAGGATACTTCGGGACTGCTGCTGATCAGCAAAAACGAACGCTCCATGAACTGGCTGGCCAAACAGTTTTTTGATCATACCATTACCCGCAAATATGTGGCTCTGGCCTGGGGCGATCTGCCCGAAGACGGCACCGTAACCGGCTATATCGGTCGTAGTGTGAACGATCGCCGGGTAATGTCGATATATGATGATCCTGAAAAAGGGAAATGGTCTGTGACACACTATAAAGTTTTGGAACGCATGGGTTATGTTACGCTGATTGAGTGTCAGTTGGAAACCGGGCGCACTCACCAGATCAGGGCGCATATGAAACATATCGGTCACCCGTTGTTCAGCGATGCCACTTATGGCGGAGATAAGATATTGAAGGGAACCGTGTTCAGCAAATACAAACAGTTTGTTGAAAATTGTTTTGAGCGGATGCCCAGGCAGGCTCTGCACGCACAAACACTTGGCTTTTTACACCCGACGCTAAAAAAGCAGATCGCTTTTGAATCGCCTCTGCCAACCGATTTTGAAAGCGTGCTGCAAAAATGGCGTAAATATACCGCTGCTGCTAATCAAACAAATACGGGCTCCGAAGAGTTGTAGATAACTTAGTTTGTAAGTTAAGCATGGTTTTTGTTAACATGCCATGCTATGATTTTACACGAGCATCACATATGAATTACGCTGTAAGTATTTCCGCATCTAAAAAATCCGCACATTTGCACATCTGATATCTGCACATCTACATGACACCCGTTTTAATCAATTTTAATGGAGATATAATTCCGGCAAACAGCCAGCTGCTTACTATAGCTAACCGGGCTTTTAAGTATGGCGATGGCTTATTTGAAAGTATGCGCTTAATGAAGGGGCAGCTCAAATTTGCCGACCAGCATGCCGACCGTCTGCAGCGGGGTATGAAAGCGTTGAAAATAGACGGTTACTCGCAAATGGATGCCTGGTTTTTAAAGGATATTGCAGAAGAACTAGCCAAACGCAATAAAGTGAAACACGGTCGGCTACGCCTTACCGTTTATCGTGATGCCGAAGGTTTATATACCCCGTCGCAAAATAAAATGGGCTATTGCCTGGAACTTACCGCATCCGAAGAACCGCGTTACTTTTTGAACGAGAAGGGACTGATCATGGATGTGTTCAGCGAGCTGCCCAAGCCGTCAAATTATCTGTCGAACATCAAAACCTGCAATTCACTTATTTATGTGATGGCGGGTATCTACAAAACCCAGAACAAGCTGGATGATGTGTTTTTGCTCAACCAGAACGGCTTTTTATGCGAAGCCAGCAGTTCCAATATATTTATCTATTACCAAAACCATTTATACACCCCGGCATTGAGCGAAGGTTGTGTGGAAGGGGTGATGCGCCAGGTGGTGATCAAACTGGCACGGGAAAATAATATCGATATTACCGAGGCACAGATAAACCCCGATATTTTATACGAGGCCGATGAGGTGTTTTTAACCAATGCCACCCGTGGTATCCAATCAGTCATGGGTTTTGGCGTACGACGCTATTTTAACCGTATCAGTAAGGTATTAATGGATGAGCTGAATAAGCTGTAGGGGTAAAAGTCTTTATTAGTTTGTCATGCTGAACGCAGTGAAGCATCTGTTTTACAACTGGTATGTTGAAGAAGATCCTCCGTTCCTCAGGATGACAAACCTTTATAACTTACAACTCAGAAGACACCGGCGCTTTAATGGCAGTCAAAATACCATCCCAAAGAGCTATGCGGATTTGCAGGGCTTCTTTTACGGCTTCTGTTGCTTCCTGCCATTTGGTATCGTCATCGCCGCAAAGTTCGGCGGTCATTTGGTAGGCTAACTGGGAGTGGTGATCACCATCAACCTCAATATGGCGTTCCAGGTAGTATAATAAAATATCAACCTTGCCCGGCAATTGCTGGCTTAGTTCTTTTACAATGCTCACAAACATATCAGGGATCAGATCCTCGCGGCCAAAGGTAAACACTGCGGCCTGCACATGATTTTTAGGTGTATCTATCACTTCAAAGGTGTGCTGTACAAAGTTGCGCGCAGCTACCGGGATATCGGCAATGATCAGGGCCTCGTCAATATGTTTGCCAAAGTTTAGCTCATTGAATAGGTTGTTGATAGCAACGGCCTGGCTGCCTGCCTGCTGCATGGCGCGCAGATATAGCTCAAAATGACTGGTGCGGTTACCTGCTTCATCCACATCGCTCTCTTCGCCGGTAACTATTTCGTTGATGAGGTAACGTGTGTTGGAGTTACCTGTAGGCATCCATGGGGTAACTGTGCAGGTTAGTTTTTGCTGCAACGATTTTAACAACGACATAAAATCCCACACTGCAAATACGTGATGATCCATAAAAACGGTAAGTTCCTCCAGGGAGTTGATGTTTTTATAAAGCTCATGTTGTATCAGTTGCTCACGTAAAGGCTGTATCTCGGATTTTAGCAGGGTGATTCTGTCGCTGTAATTGGCCATGGATAATAAATTTTGTGGCCGCAAAAATAGCAAACATGGTGATTATTAACGAACTGTTTATTTTATTTTGACTTTGGGTTGATGGGGGATTTAGTTGATCGGGTATTTAATAAAACGGTTTGTCATACTGAGCATAGCGAAGTATCTATTTTACAACATGAATAGTTTACAAATAGATCCTTCGTTCCTCAGGATGACAAATTAATTAGAGTTTTGTTGCATAACGCGCGGAGCGATTACCTCACAACCTCATCCCCCTCAAAAAATCTTCAATACCCATGCGTTTTTTGCCTTCGAGCTGAATATCGGTAACGCTAATAAACCCATCTTTAGCCGCAAATTTCAGGTAGGTTTTGTTGTCGGTAAGGAAACCGCCGGGTTGTATGGCGGGCTCGTCTGTTTGCAATTCTGAACCGTATATCTTTAATACTTTACCATTAAGATCAGTGTAAGTGGTTGGGATAGGACTAAGCCCTCGTATTTTGTTGTAGATGCTTTGGGCAGGCTGTGTCCAGTCGATTAGGCAATCTTCTTTGAAAATTTTTGGGGCGTGTTTCAATTCTTCGCCGGTGAGCAGGGCTGTTTGCGGGTGTTCGTGGTAACGACCACTTTCAACCGCTTTTACGGTTTTAACCAATAGGCCGGCACCCTTGTTCATGAGCCAGTCGTGCAAGATGCCAGCTGTTTCATGACCTGTTAAAGTTACTTTTTCGGTAAATAACACGTCGCCGGTATCAATTTCATGTTTCAGGAAAAAGGTAGTAGCACCGCTTTCTTTTTCACCATTGATAAGCACCCAATTAATAGGAGCCGCGCCGCGGTATTGTGGTAAAAGCGAAGCGTGCAAATTGATGGTACCCTTTGGCGGCATAGCCCAAACTACTTCGGGCAGCATCCGGAAAGCAACTACCACCTGTAAGTCGGCGTTGAGTGCTTTTAGTTCGGCCAAAAACTCCGGGTTTTTTAGCTTTTCGGGTTGCAGTACTTTTAGCCCGTTAGCAACCGCGTATTGTTTTACTGCCGATTCGCTTACCTTTTGCCCACGACCTGCCGGTTTATCAGGAACCGTAACCACACCTACAATGTCGCTGCCTGCTTTAATCAGCGCATCTAATGACGCAACCGCAAACTCGGGGGTACCCATAAATACAATTCTCATGCTTTTATTTTTAGTATCAAGTAGTTAGTATCAAGTATCAAGATTGCTATCAAGTAGTTAGTATTATTGGGGGTATCAAGTAGCTAGTATCAAGTATCAAGGCTTTTAAAAGAATCTTTCATAAATAAAATCTTGATACTAGCTACTTGATACTAATCTCTGCTACTTGATACTATCTTATTCATATAATAAATATTTGCGCCTTACGGTTTTAAACTTATTTAAACCGGGCTCCCAGCTTTTACGGATCTCTTCCTCGCTTTTCCCTGCTTCTATCTGCTTCCTTAATTCGGGAGTACCGGCCAGCTTAGTAAAATAGGCGTTAAAAAAGTGCGCCTTATCGGGGAAAGCTTTATATAACTCCATCAATAAAGATAGGTCAAGGCGACCTTTTTTCCGGATCATATCTGTACTCATCCCTTTTAAATCCACACCAAAACATTCTTTGTCTTTCTGCGGTGGATCTTCGCTCATGCCTTTGATACTCAGCGGGGTGAATGAAAAGCTGTATTTACCCTTTAACAAAGGATGGCCTACCTCTAAAAAAGGAAAAAATGTACCACGACCCAGACTTAAAGTTGTGCCCTCAAATAAGCATATACTTGGATACAGGATAATGGACTGATCGGTATTTAAATTAGGCGATGGGTTTACAGGTAATTTGTAAGGCAAAGAATGCTTGTAATTGGCTACTTTGATGATCTTTAATTTACACTTGAGTCCATCCTTTAGCCAGCCCTCGCCGTTTATCATTTGGGCGTATTCGGCAATGGTCATACCATGACTGATGGGAATAGGGTGCATGGCTACAAAGGCACGGGGCACATTGGCAGTATCCAATACAGGGCCGTCAATCAGGTAACCGTTTGGATTGGGCCTGTCCAATATCATCAGTTCGATATTGTTTTCGGCACAGGCCTCCATTACATAATGTAGCGTTGATATATAAGTGTAAAAACGGACGCCTACATCCTGAACATCAAATATCATCAGGTCAAGACCTTTTAAATCCTCAGTGGTGGGTTTATAGTGTTTATTGCCGTATAAAGATATAACGGGTAAACCGGTTTTGGTATCAACATCGTCGTTTACACTGGCGCCGTTACTGGCATTTCCCCTAAAGCCATGCTCGGGTCCGAATATTTTTTTTATGGTGATACCTGCATGCAGCAAACTATCCACACTGGGCTTTAGATTTTTGCCAATAACAGAAGTTTGATTGATCACCATCCCAATATTTTTACCCTTAAGATAGTTAATATACAGCGGAACCTGATCGGCACCGGTAATTATTTTGGTGACTATTTCCTCGTCCGAATTGATTTTTGTTGAGTCGCAATCGGTACAAACAGCCGGGCTACCACATGCCGTATTTGTCCATAAAACTGTAATAAAAGCACATTGCAAAAAAATACGTGTTGTCAGCATAAAATATTATGGTTAAACAATTTTTAAAGTAGCAGGTTTAGCAGCAAAACCGCATATTTGCGAAGGTACAAAAAATCATTCTGCATTGAGTTTCGCCTCTTTTATATCAGCCCGGATAACATTTAAGTCAAAACGCACCTTTTCAAAACTGATTGTGCGCATTGCCATCATCGGTATTATGCTGGGTTTGGGGGTGATGATACTTTCGCTGGCTATTGTGAAAGGGTTTAAACGCGAAATCCGTGAAAAGATCCGCGGCTTTGCCGGCGACATCAGGGTAGTGAAATTCGACCTGAACAGTTCCTACGAAAGCTCTCCCTTCGCGGCCGATCCTAAATTTGAAGCGCGGGCGATGAAAAGTCCGCTGATTACCAGGGTAATGCCTTTTGCTACCAAGCCAGGTATTATAAAAGCAAATAATGAAATAGAAGGGGTGGTGTTGAAGGGTGTGGATAAAAACTACGACTGGAGCTATTTTAAAAAGACCATGGTGGCCGGCGATGTGATTAACTTTACCGACTCGGTAGAAGCACAAAAAGAGATCATGCTATCGCAAACCACGGCCAATCGTTTAAAATTAAAGGTGGGCGATAAGCTGCTGATGTATTTTGTTCAGGAACCGCTGCGTAAACGTCAGTTTAAAATAAAGGGAATATTTAGTATTGGGGTAGAAGAGGTGGACAAAACCTTTGTGATAGGGGCTTTATCTCTGATCAACCGGCTTAATAACTGGAAGCCCGGCGAAATTGGGGAGTATGAATTGCATGTATCTGATTTTGACCGGGTAGATTATGCCGCCAACAAACTCGATGATATACTGCCGGTAAAATTACGCTCTTATACCGTAGGAGAGGATTATCCGGCCATATTTGAATGGCTTAACCTGCTGGATGTAAATTCTGTAGTGATGCTGGTACTGATGGTTATAGTGGCAGTGATCAATATGATATCGGCACTGCTCATCATGATCCTGGAGCGAACTTCCATGATTGGTATGTTTAAAGCTATGGGTGCCACCAACTGGAACATACAAAAGGTGTTTTTATTTAACGCAACCTATCTTATTGGTTTAGGATTGTTACTGGGCAATATGTTGGGCCTGGGTTTAGGTTTCTTTCAACAGCAAACCCACTTTTTTAAGCTCGACCAGGCATCGTATTACATGACCTTTGTACCGGTAGAGTTTAGTTTCAGTGATATTTTCCTCCTCAATTTAGGCACACTGGTTATTTGCCTGCTGGTACTCATTATCCCATCTATGCTGGTAAGCAAAATATCACCGGTAAAGGCTATCAGGTTTAAATAGGATTTTTCAGTATCAAGTAGCTAGTATCAAGTATCAAGATTGCTTATATTGAATAACCGCTTTAAAAAGTCATGATACTTGATACTAGCTACTTGATACTTCTTCCTATTTCTTCCCTGTAAAATTAAATTTCAAATTTAAGCCTGCCGAACCGAATTGGATCTGTTGTGAACCCAGGCCATCAATAGGATATTTTAAGAATGGCTCGATGATCAAACGGTTGCCTTTACCCACAGGGGTGCCTATACCGAAAGACACATTGAGCATCTTGGCAAAATAGAAACTGTTGAAGCTTTTGCGGCTTACATCTTCTGTTGTTTGTGTGGATGCACCAGCAGCGGAATAGCCGTAAACAGAAGTATAGGATTCGTTGATAAATGTACCCGAACTTAACCCCGCCGAAACATAAGCATCAGTTTTTTGCGGGTTAAATTCATATTTAATATTTACCGGGATATCCAACCCAATAAGACTGGCATTATAATTTTTAAGTACCGGGAACGACGAGTTGGCCGAAAATAAAGTCTCTTTATCATAAGGGGCAAAAGCCTGTGGGGCCCTGGCCAAGGCGTCGAGGTTGGAATTTGGAGGTGAACCCCCATTATAGCTCAATGTATTTTGAGCCAGCATTAACCCGGTTGATAATTTTAAGTTTTTAGTAAGCCTGATATCAGATGTAACACCTGCACCGGCATTTACCTGGTTGTGGCTGCCTTTGGCATAGTTAAAGAAGGTTGCTGCATACACCCCAAAACGTACTTTTTTATCTTCGGCATACTCTTGCTTGTTTTTTTGTGGCTGTTGGGCTTGTTCGGCAGCAAACAATGCCTCCATACCCTTTTTAGGTGGTTGCGCCTGCTGTTGTTGATTTAACATGATTGACCCTTTGGTGGCCGGAGGCGTAACGGGTTGCCGCTGTGTATTGGTTTTAGCTATTACAGTTTTGGCGCTGTCGGCAGGTTTGATTTTTTTTGCAGATTCAATTATAGAGGTATTGGAGTTTTTGGCTGCCGCCGCATATTGTTGCGCATTTGCTTTAGCGGCCACGTTTTTTGTACTGTCAATAGTTGGTTGGGCTTTGAGAGCAGGATTGACTTGCGTATTAGCCAGAACCTGAGAAGCCGCCGGATTTACATTCGTTTTGGCATAAACAGGAACCTGGGCCGTTGCTGCTCCCGACATGGTGGAGGCAACAGTTGGGTTATAAGAAGCCACTTTCGGGGTAGTTTTTTTTGTGCCGGCTAAAGGGGCTGCACCGGTATCAAGAACATTATTTTTATTAGCCGGATTTTGTGTTGCAGCTAATGATACAGCACTATCAACAGTTGAGGCTTGTTCGGTATGTTTTTTGGCCGGTTTTAGAGCCAATGTATCCGTAGATTGTTTTTTACCGGTCATCCAAAGGCCAATACTTAAAAATAGCAATATAGCCGCAGCCGTGCTTGCCCACCACAACCAGGCAACCGGACGTTTCTTTTCCGTTTCAGGAAATTTTTCCCTGAGCAGTAACCAGCCTTCATCAGCAGAAGGAAATGTGGTGTCATCAAAATTATCAAACACCTCCCTGATGCGGTTGCTTAAGTCGTTATCCAACTGCTCATCCATGGTTTTGTGTCTCTTTCCTTAACATTTTTCTTAATCTTTCTTTTGCCCGGCTCAGGTAAACCCTCGATGAGCTTACCGGAATAGCGAGCATATTTGCAATTTCGTCGTGATTATATCCGTCTATTTCGTATAAATTAAAGATGGTAAGCTGAATTGCAGGCAGCTCATTCATCAGTTTTAAAATATCCTGCACATTTAAATTATCAACTGTGCCTACATTGCTGCTCAGGGGAGCAGCATTATCCAAATCAACATTAAGCTGAAATTTAAGATCCTTGCGCCTGCGGTCAATGGCAGTATTTACTACTATGGTGCGCAGCCAGGCTTTAAATGGTTTATCAATGTTATAACTATGTATGGCATTAAAAACCTTTATAAAGGCATCATTTACAGCCTCTAATGCATCGTCCCTGTTTAAACTGTAACGCAAACTTATACCCATGGCGTAGCCATAGAATAGCTTATACAGCATTTCCTGGTACTTTAAGCTGCCGGTTTTGCATTGGCTGATGATCTCTTCTTCAGTAATGCGAGGGGGTGAATGCATTAAATATATTTAATTCCGCCTATAAATTTTTGCTGTTGATCTATAGTACCTTACGTAATAAGGTGCCTTATTGATACACCTAAAAATAATAAATTTTCAGGTGATCAACCTGATCTGTGGTGTTAACGGCTAAAAGACCAGTAGTATCCGGTACTGCTGGTCTTTTAGCTGTTAACATAGGTAGATGGTTAATAATAAAAGGCTGCCGCCTGTAATAGCAGCAACCTGGAAGTTAAAACAATAATTAATTTGAAGCAGTCTTTTTAAGGTCATAGAAAAGGATAGAATCCTGCGTTCCATTAACACGTTGCAATTGGAACCTGCTCTGTCCATCATAGCCATATTGATAAGTGCCCATCAATCGGATTGTGGTTTGGGGGCCTGCTACATAAGTGCTGTCATAAAAAGCCATGAGACCCGAGAGAGGATTATATTGAAAAGCCCCTCTGCTTAGCGCATGTATACTGGAAGTAGACTGGGTTACAATATAATTGCCCGGTTGAGAAAGTTTTACAGCAAACAACGGATCTTTTTTTACCGTATCGAATCCTGAGCCGGTGGTTTTCTTTACCAGCAATTTAAAAGTTCCGCTAAATGTGCCCAAAGGAGGCGGAGGCGGAGGTGTATTATCACTTTTGGGTGAACAAGCTTCACCTAAAACTATCAATGCTAATAATGGTAACACTAAAAATAAATTTCGCTTCATAATCTTCATCTTTTTTACCATTACGGGGCGATTTATTAAAACGATACACCGGGGTTAAAAATTTTTATAATTTTTTTGCCTCGTCCCAAAATACATCCATTTCGGCCAGACTCATGTCTTGTAGTTGCTTGCCGTTTTCTTTGGCTTTAAGCTCCAGGTATTGAAAACGTTTGATGAATTTTTTGTTTGTTTTTTCCAATGCGTTTTCGGGATTGATGTTGATAAAGCGGGCGTAATTAATGAGCGAAAATAGTAAATCACCAAATTCACCTTCGGCTTTTTCATGGTCGATGGTGCTTTCATCCTCGGCATTAAATTCGTTCCTGAACTCCTGCATTTCTTCTTCAACTTTTGCCCATACCTGGCTTTTTTCTTCCCAGTCGAAACCTACGCCGCGTGCTTTTTCCTGTATACGAGATGCCTTTACCAATGCCGGCAAAGAAGCAGGCACACCACCTAGTACCGATTTGTTGCCCTCTTTCAGTTTAATCTGTTCCCAGTTGCGTTTAACATCTTCTTCGTTTTGCACCTCCACATCGCCATAAATATGCGGGTGCCGGTTGATGAGCTTTTCGCATACACTGTTGAGCACATCTGTAATGGTAAAATCATTAGTTTCAGAAGCTATTTTGGCATAAAAAACCAGGTGAAGCATAATATCACCCAGCTCTTTTTTTATCTCGGGCATGTCGGCGCCTAAAATGGCATCGCTTAGCTCATAGGTTTCTTCAATAGTGAGGTGCCGCAGACTTTCCAGTGTTTGTTTTTTATCCCAGGGGCAGTTGGCTCTCAGGTCGTCCATAATATGGAGCAGGCGTTCAAATCCGGTTGCAGGAGTATTGGCGGTAGCGGGTGCTTGTAAAGGCATATGTTTTATTTTTATGCCGCAAAGATAAGGGTTTTGAGAAGCAAGAGGTAAGAATCAGGAATCAAGATAAGGAAGGAAATTAACTGAAAGCGTCATTGCGAGGTACGAAGCAATCTCTATGCTATACAGAGCGAATTGACCTGCCTTTGTAGAGATTGCTTCGTACCTCGCAATGAAGCTTTTTTAATACGCTATTATCTAATCGCCCGCAGCATTTCACGTTTGCCGGGTGCGCCAGGTATTTTTTGTATGGCAAAGCCCAGGCTTTTAAGCATTCTTTTGAGATTGCCGGTGATGGCGTAGGTTACAAATACACCACCAGGTTTTAAGAATTGGGATATATGACTTATAGCCGGTAGTTCCCACATTTCGGGTTGGTGCACGGCGGCAAAGGCATCAAAATATATAATGTCGAATAGTTGATCTGATTTAAACTCCACGAGTTTGCAATGTGCTATTTGCAGTTGTGTAGCGACATCAATACTTACCTCGTTTTTTAAGGTATCCGGATAATGTTGCAGGTAGCCGGCCCATAATTCAGCAGAGACATATTGCTCATAACCGGTTTGAGCCATCATATCGGCAGTAAGCGGATAGGCTTCGATTCCGGTATATTGAAGATGTATTTGATGACGGGTACAATAATCCGAACTTAGCAAAAAGTTAAGCCCTGTACCGAAGCCAACTTCCAGTATGCTGGCCTCTTTTGCATTGTTTTGAGCCAGAAAGTAATCCAAACCGGCATTTACAAATACATGCAAACTCTCCTGCAAAGCGCCATGGCGCGAATGATAATGCTCACCTACCGCGGCGTTGTAAATGGTTTTGGAGCCATCGGCTGTGGTTACTATGCTTAGTTGGTTCATTAGTTTACTCGTTCATTGAGTCATTAGGTCATTAGGTCATTGGGTCATTGGGTCATTGGGTCATTGGGTCATTGGGTCATTGGGTCATTGGGTCATTGGATTTTTGAGCTCAGTAAGTTACTAATTTCCACACAGGCGTTAATAATCTTTGTGCTCCAGAGACCAATGACCTAATGCCTCAATGACCCAATGAAACTTCTTATGCAAATTCCACAATCACCTCACCCAGGTCATAAACCGGTACCTGATGTATTTGGGCAGCTACAATGCTGGCTGCTGCTGCCGAGCGATAACCCGCCGCGCAATGTATTACAATGGGTTTGTCGGTTGGTATTTCGTTGATGCGTTCGCGCAGTTCGGGTAGTGGAATGGTGATGGAGTCTTTAAATACCTTGCCATCATTTACCTCGCCGTGGTTACGCACGTCAACAATATGATAATTGTTAGGGTTGATCCTGAAATCGTCCAGATCAAGCGTAGCCGACATTTCGGAAGCAGAGGCCGGAGCCAACAACGCGGCTTTAATGTTTTTTTCGTAACCTATTTTAGCTGCTTTTTTGATCAGGATATTCAAACTCTCCTCTGTTTCGGCTATCAGATAAAATGTCTCATTAGGACTTAATATCGAACCCAGCCAGGTTTCAAATTTTTCGCCATCCTGCAAGTTAATAGCGCCCTTAAGATGACCATTCCTGAACTGCTGTTTCGGGCGAGCATCAATCACCAGTACGTCTTTTTCAAGAGCCGTTTCTGCATTGATACGGGTTATGGCATCAATGCTTTGCTGTAACAGCGGTGCCCCGCTTTTATTCAGATCCACATCATAGCCAAAATACTTGGGCATAAATGGCTGATCGGTAGTGAGGGTTTTAACAAAGGTCATTTCGTCCATTAGCTGAAGGGCATAGTTTTCGCGCAGTTCGCGGCCAATGGTGCTTTCCAGATCAGGACTCATATTTTTACCGCATAATGAACCCGGGCCATGCGCCGGATAAACCACCACGCTTTTAGGCAGGGTCATTAGTTTATGGCGGGTGCTCTGGTACATTTGTTTGGCCAGTTCTTCTTTTTTGGCGGTGATGTTACCCACATTCTCGCGCAAGTCTGGTCGACCTACATCGCCTACAAATAAGGTATCACCGGTAAAAATGGCGGCATCTTTACCTTTTTCGTCTTCCAGCAGGATACAAATAGAATCGGGCGAATGACCAGGGGTATTGATAGCTTTTAGCTTGATATCATTCAATTGTATCTGGTCGCCATCGTCAAAAGTTTCGTGCGGATAGGTAGCACCGGTGAGCTTACTGCAATAAATTACGGCATTGGTACTCTGGTGAATTTCCAGGTGCGAACTTACAAAATCGGCATGCGGATGTGTTTCAATAACGCCCACAATATCGGCATCGTGCTGATTAGCGAAGTCATAATAAGGCTGCGGATTGCGTGCCGGATCAATAACGATCATTTTACCTGTACGGATAACGGCGTACGATGCATGCGCCAATCCTTTATCGTAGAACTGTTGAATAATCATATTATACCAGCAAAGATAATGGTTTAGGCGGGTTGTTTCAGAGTTGAAATGTTTACATGTTGTAAATATTAATACTATGAAAACGATGGAATATACAGTAATTCAGATGTTTTATATAAAAAAATATGTCATCGCGAGGAGGAACGACGAAGCAATCGCATGCTATACAGGGTAGTTTTGCATGGCGTAGACCCGCTCTTGGCCGCGGTAGGCCCTTTACTTTGTAGCCACAAAGTAGCCAAACGGCTTTCACAGAAATGCTTCTTTGCCGCATCCCGATATTTATCGGGACAAACCGGGCAGAACCAGGGCTGCAATTATTTTGCCCCACTTCGTTCGCGCAATCTCTACCTTCAGCAAAAACTTGCTATGCCCCGCAACCGCACAGGCCAGCATTGTTCTGCCCGCTTTCGCCCAAAGCTTATCTGCTGACGGGGAAAGAAGATAAAGAATTTCTTACCATATGTTTGTCATGCTGAACGGAGTGAAGCATCTATATAAACGATATGCTTGTTTAATAGTAGATCCTTCGTTCTTCAGGATGACAAATTAGTTTAACTGAATAATGGAGAAATCATGGTTCAGAAATCAATAATTCACTAAATCACTAATTCAATAATTGATAAAGCCCTACTTCCTCAATATCTTTTCCATGGTTTTTCCTTTTGCGAGTTCATCTACCAGTTTATCTAAATAACGAACCTGCTGCATCAGCTTGTCTTCGATTTCTTCTACCCGATACCCGCAGATCACGCCTGTGATTTTGGAGACATTCGGGTTAATTTGTGGCGCCTGGGCAAAAAAATTTTCAAAATCGGTTTTGTTATCGAGGTGTTGCTGCAATGATTGTTCGTCATATCCGGTGAGCCAGAATATGATCTCATCTACCTCGGCCTTTGTTCTGCCTTTCCTTTCGGCTTTTTGGATATAATGCGGATAAACACCCGCAAAAGACATTTTGTAAACTCTTGTAAGGTTGTCCATAATATTGGTTATTAATTGCTCTTGAATAAAGAGGCAGGTATGTAAAGTTACAAAAGGGGCTTTAGATATTTAGTTCCATAAATAAATCGCCAGGGTGTAGACCGCTTTTAACACCGACCATAAGCTAAAATAAAAATATGTCATTGCGAGGAAGAATGACGAAGCAATCTCCTCGCGTTCAATACGCCAGCCAGAGGATTGCTATGTTACGCTCGCAATGATATGGTTGTTTTTTATGGCACAAGCCACCATTGTTCTGCCCGCTTTCGCCCGAAGCTTATCTGCCGACGGGGAAATATATTCCAATTATGTTTGTCATGCTGAACGAAGTGAAGCATCTATTAAGCGATATGCCTGTTTACGAATAGATCCTTCGTTCCTCAGGATGACAAAATACCTGGAGAGGGTTGGGTGACGTGTAAAACAAGCAAAGCCCGGCTTTCACCAGGCTTTGACTTGTATTTTATACTCAGTACTTAAAAAAACTACCAAACCTTAATCCGGTCTTCTGGCTTTTTGTACATTTTATCGCCCGCTTGCACGTTGAAAGCTTTGTACCAGGCATCGATGTTAGTTAATGGTGCGTTGGTACGGAACTGCTCTGGTGAATGCGGATCAGTCAGGATGCGTTGTGCTGCCGATTCCGGACGTTGCCTGCTGCGCCATACTTGTGCCCATGATAAAAAGAAACGTTGATCGGCAGTAAAGCCGTCTATCTTTTTATTTTCCTGACCTTGTTTGGTTTTTTTATAGGCTTCGTAAGCTATGTTTAAACCACCCAAATCGGCCAGGTTTTCGCCCAGGGTTAATTTACCGTTTACGTGCAGCGTATCTACCACAGTAAAGGCGTTGTATTGTTCCACCACCTGGTTGGCGCGTACTTTAAATTTATCGGCATCGGTTTTAGTCCACCAGTCGCGCAGGGTGCCATCGGCATCATACTGGCGGCCCTGATCGTCAAAACCGTGTGTCATTTCGTGTCCGATAACAGCACCTATACCACCATAATTCACGGCGTCGTCGGCCTTAAAGTCAAAGAAAGGGAACTGTAAAATACCGGCCGGGAAAACGATCTCGTTATTGGTTGGATTATAGTATGCGTTTACGGTTGGCGGTGTCATACCCCAGCGGGCTTTATCAACCGGTTTACCCAGACGGCTAACATTAAAATTATAACGCCAGATAGATAAAGCCTTCAGGTTAGCGGCATAGTCGTTACGGTCAATAACCAATCCGTCATACGCTTCCCACTTATCAGGATAGCCAATTTTAACGGTAAATGCGGCCAGTTTTTTAAGCGCGCGGGCTTTGGTTTCCGGGCTCATCCACTCCAGGCGTTTAATACGGTCGCCCAGGGTTTCTTTCAGGTTGTTCACCAGGTTAATCATGTATTGTTTGGCTGCCGGTGTAAAATATTTCTCTACAAAAAGCTGGCCCAACAATTCGCCAATGCTGCCGTCAACAAGGCCGCTCATACGCTCATTACGTGGTGTTTGTACTTTTTGACCAGATAATACCTTACTGAAATCAAAAGTAGCGTTTACAAACGGCGAGCTTAAGGAAGATGACGCGCCTTTAAGGATGCTCCATTTGAGGTAAATTTTCCAGCTGTCAACTGGTGTAACGGTTAACAGGGAATCGGCCGCTTTAAAAAATCCAGGCTGACCAACCAATACTGTATCCTGTCCGCCTGCTTTTAATTGCGGTAATAAGGTGTTCCAGTTTAAGTGCGGTGTGATCTTGCTGAAACCATCTACAGAAAATTTGTTGTAGGTAACGTTTGGATCGCGCATGGCTACACGGCTCAACTGCGCTTTGGCCAGGGTAGTTTCCAGGCTAAAAATAACGTCGGCGTTTTTAAGTGCTTCGTCATTGCTGCTGCCGGTTAGCGTAAACAGTGCTACGATATATTTTTTGTAAGCATCCTGAATGCCTTTGGTGCGGGCATCGGCTTTCAGGTAATAATCGCGGTCTGGTAAACTTGTACCGCCCTGGTTAAAGCCTACCACATATTTGTTTACATTTTTTTCGTCCTGGCCAACGCCAAATCTGAAAAGCGGACTCCCTTCGCCATTAACGCGTTGATAGGTCATCTCACCGATCACGGCATCGAGATTGTTGATTTGGTCGATACGCTGCAGATCGGGTTTTATGGGATCATAACCGCGTTTTTCGATAGCCAGGCTATCCATGCCGCTGGCGTACAGATCGCCAACACGCTGCCTCAGGCTGCCTTTTGGCTGTGAGGCCGATGTTTTGCTCACCTCGTTGAGCAGGCCTAATAATTTATCGGTATTTTCCTGCCGCAGGATGTTAAAGCTTCCCCAGCGGGTTTCTTTGGCAGGTATAGCGTTTTGCTTTATCCAGTTACCATTAGCATAATCAAAAAAATCATCGCCAGGTTTTACACTGAGATCCATATTGGCCGGATCAATAAATTTTTTAGGGACTGCAGGTTTGTGTTTTGGTTTGGGGGATACGCCGCCATCGGCAGCAAAACTGTTGGCTGATAGTGCCAAAGCACCCGCCAGCATTACGTAAGATAACTTTAATTTCATGTTAGATTCAAAAATTAAAGTTAAGGAATTATGGCAGATATGCGCAAACCGGCCTATAAAAAATACTTAGCGGTTAAACCAGTTTATGAAGAAGGAAAGCTTTGATTTTTTCAGGATATCAAGCCAAACACGATGTAAGTCCATTGATTTCACGACTGTTAAGGTTGTTCTTGTAAAGAACGTGCCTTTTGTAAAATTATTGTGATAAAGATACTGTCAAGTCAAAAGCCCCCGGTTGATTGTAAGTGAAAAGTAAAACAATTAAACATTTTTTGTTTAATTGTCTAAAGTGGCTTATGTTTGTATTGTTAAAATTTATCCCCGTATGTCGGCAAATACATCCAGTAAAGAAGATTTCATGCAGCAGCAGATCCTGGCTGCGGCTAAGCGCTTGTTTCAGGTGTATGGTTTAGCTAAGGTAACGATGGATGATGTTGCCAAGGCCATTGGTAAGGGTAGAAGCTCGCTTTATTACTACTATAAAAGTAAGGACGAAATTTTTGACGCGGTTGTCATGATAGAAGTCCGTGAAATGCTGTCGGCAATGACCCATGCCGTTAATCAGGCATCAGGTGTTGAACAAAAACTTCGTGCCTTCTTTATCACCAAATTAGAAGTACTTCGTGAAAAGAGAGCTTTTTTTAAAATGCTCGACGTTGGGATGGACGCTGATGCCTTATCTGAGTTCCAGAAAGCCAAGATTATTCTTCATAACCTCATTGTTCGGCAGGAAAGCGCTTTGATGGAGCAATTGCTCACCGATGGTATGAATAAAGGCGAATTGCGTAAAATGGCGGCTCCGGAACTGGAGATGCTCATTATGGTGCTATTAAGCAGTCTACGCGGGATAAAGCGCGAGCTGGAACTGGAAGATGATACGGTAAAGGCTGTGCCTGCGGCAGATATGTTTATCCGCATGGCTATGTACGGACTAAAGGATTAAAATTTTTTTAAACTATTTTCGACAAAATGACAAATAATGTCCAAAAGAAAAATAAAAGCGAGCACACTTTCCGCGCTTTTCGAAATCGTAACTACTCCTTGTTTTTTACCGGGCAATCCATTTCTCAAATTGGTACCTGGATGCAGCGTACAGCAGTGATCTGGGTGATCTATACGCTTACACACTCGGCCTCTATGATTGGTTTTGCTGTTTTTGCACAGCAATTTCCCGCATTTTTATTTTCGTTGTTTGGCGGCGTAATTGCCGATCGGTACCCCCGGTATAAAATATTGCTGGTTACCCAAACCGCCTCTATGATACAGGCCATACTGCTGGCGGTACTCATTTTAACCAATCATTATGTTATTTGGGAAATACTCACCCTGAGCGCCATATTGGGCACTATCAACGCCTTTGATGTGCCGGCACGCCAGCCCATGGTACATGAAATGGTAGATGACAAGGCCGATCTGGCCAATGCCATTTCGCTCAATTCGGCTATGGTTAATTTGGCCCGGCTTATTGGTCCGGCTTTATCCGGTATGGTTTTGCAGAAATTTGGTGCTGGCGTTTGCTTTGTTGTTAATGCTGTGAGTTTTATAGCGGTGATCATATCCCTGTTACTGATGAAGTTTCCGGATTTTAAACCGCCCGCCATTAAGAAAAAGGTTACCTCCGAATTGGCAGAGGGTCTGAAGTACCTGAAACAAACCCCAGCCATCAGTATGCTTATCCTGCTGATGCTCTGTTTAAGCCTGCTGATTTTGCCATATGATACCATGGAGCCGGTTTTTGCCAAGGTTATTTTTAAGGGCAATGCCGCTACTTACGGCTATATCAGCGGCTGCATTGGTTTAGGAGCGCTTATAGGCAGTTTTTTACTCGCCTCGGCAAAAAAAGGGATCAATTTAAAGATGGTATTGATACTCAGTATTGCCACATTAGGTATGGGGCTCATTTTGTTTTCGCGAACCAGCTATTTTGCCCTGGCCCTACCGTTTGCGGTGATATTGGGATTGGGATCAATTACACCGATGTCAACCAGTATTACTATTATCCAAATAGAAGCAGCCGCCAATATGCGCGGCCGGGTAATGAGTTTTGTGGCTATGGCTTATTTTGGAATGATACCGCTGGGCAGTTTGCTTATTGGTACCATTTCTCAAAAATTAGGCGCGCCATTAACCATGCTTTGCCAGGGTATAGCGGCACTTGTTATTGCGGTTTGCTTTTCTGTAATTTTAAGGAGCGATCGCCAGGAATTAAAAGAAAAAAATCATTCAATTATTTAATCATTAAACTATTTAGTATGCAATGGTATAATTATTTCGGCGGTTTTTGGGCGGGTATGTTCCTGGCCAACTTTGTTCCGCATTTTATTAAAGGCATCGCCGGCGATCACTTTCCTACGCCTTTTGCCAAACCGCCAGGTAAAGGCTTATCAACCCCGCTGGTAAACGTATTATGGGCCCTGTTTAATTTAGCAGTAGCTTACCTGCTTTTCAGGTGTGGTAAAGTATCTGTTGATGACAACCTATCTGTCCTGATCTGCTTTATTGGTTTTGCCTGTATGAGCATTTTTGGAGCCCTGAACTTTGTACATAAGGACAAGATTTAATCAGAAAATTAATCATCATAAAAACAAAAAATGGAACAAAATAAAATAAACACAGCCCTTTTGGTTATGGATATGCAGGCGGGTATAGTACCCATGCTGGCTGCACTGCCCAACGCGGCAGCTATCCTGAGCAATACAGCCAAAGCAATCGCGAAAGCGCGTGATCAAAAAATTCCGGTTATCTATGTAGTAGTTGGTTTCCGGCCAGGTTCTCCGGAGGTTAGTCCGAACAATAAAAGCTTCATTGCCAATAAAGAGCGGTTCGCGAGTGTTAACATGGCCGAGTTTATGCAGGTTCATGACGATTTAAAACCGCAGGCTGGTGAAGTTGTGGTTACTAAACGCCGTTTCAGCGCGTTTACCGGCAGCGATCTGCAAGTTGTTTTAAGTGCTTATGGCGCTCAGCACCTGGTGCTCACCGGTATATCTACCAGCGGAGTAGTTTTATCAACCCTGCGCGAAGCAGCTGATAAAGATTATCGCTTAACCGTACTAAGTGATTGCTGCGCCGATGGCGACGAGGAAGTACACCACGTACTCACCACCAAAGTTTTCCCGCGCCAGGCAGATGTGCTCACCGTGGATGAATGGCAAACCTTGTAGCGCGGTAATTTAAAATTTTGCCTCCCCGGGAGCTTTTATCCCACTCAAAAAAAACGTATATTTGTATATAGCACAGCCCGATTATCTCTCCAAAAGAGATGACCGGGCTGTTTAGTTAAAAGGAAATAGGGCCCAAAAACCGACTATTTTTAATTTAGTTATTTGAATATCAATTATATAAATCTTTTTAAACCTCTTAAATCCTGCCCGGGATTTGTTAAAAAGTGTTAAAATCGATGGTTTTGAATCAATTTTCGAATGTTTTTGCAGTGTTTTTGCCAGGTTTTAGGGCAAAAAAGTGTTAAAATAAAACTTTAAAAAGTTTTTGTTTGCCATTTGGGCTGCCAAAATACAGGGGTAAAATGTTAAACAATTATCCATGAACTATCAGCTATGAAGTAAGCGTGCAAATCCCTATTTTTGCGCGTTATGAGTATTGCTAAAACATATTTGCCCAAAGAAACCGAAGAGAAGTGGTATAGTTACTGGTTAAAGCACGATTTTTTTAAATCGGTGCCTGATGAGCGTGAGCCCTACACCATAGTCATTCCGCCACCCAATGTTACCGGCGTTCTGCATATGGGGCATATGTTGAATAATACCATACAGGATGTATTGGTTCGCCGCGCCCGTATGAAAGGCAAAAATGCCTGCTGGGTTCCCGGAACCGACCACGCCAGTATTGCTACCGAGGCTAAAGTTGTGGCTATGCTCAAAGAGCGTGGTATCAGCAAAGCCGATCTTACCCGGCCCGAATTTTTGGCTTATGCGTTGGAATGGAAAGAGAAATACGGCGGTATCATCCTGGAACAGCTTAAAAAACTAGGCGCATCCTGCGATTGGAGCCGCACCAAATTCACCATGGACGCGGATATGTCCGAAGCGGTAATTGATACTTTTATCCACCTGCACAAAAAAGGGCTCATCTACCGCGGCATCCGCATGGTAAACTGGGATCCGCAGAGTAAAACCGCTGTATCCGACGAGGAAGTTATCCGCAAGGAGGTAAATCAGAAACTGTACTATATTAAGTATGAGATTGTTTCGGATTTAGTTAATAAAGCGGCTAATCATGTAGCTGCACCTACAGAATATCTTACGATTGCGACGACTCGTCCTGAGACAATCATGGCAGATGCAGCAATTTGTATTAACCCGAATGATGAACGGTATTTGCACCTGCATGGGAAAAGGGTTTTTATCCCGCTGATTAACCGCGAGATACCGGTTATCCTGGACGAATATGTGACGATGGATTTTGGTACCGGCTGTTTGAAGGTTACCCCAGCGCATGATTTGAATGACTACGAACTTGGCCAGAAACACAATCTGCCTGTTATCGATATTTTAAATGACGATGGTACGCTGAACGAGAAAGCCCAGATACTTGTTGGTGTCGACCGTTTCGCGGCCCGTAAAAAAATAGCCGTGTTGCTGGAAGAAGCCGGCGCGCTGGATAAAGTAGAGGATTATAAATCGCAGATCGGTTTTTCGGAACGTACGGATGCGGTTATCGAGCCAAAGTTATCCATGCAATGGTTTTGCAAAATGGGCGAAATGGCTAAACCTGCATTGGATTATGTACTGAATGGCGAGATTAAACTGATACCTGATAAATTTATCAATACCTACCGCCATTGGATGGAAAATGTAAGGGATTGGAATATCAGTCGCCAGTTATGGTGGGGGCAACAGATCCCAGCCTGGTATTTACCAAACGGCGAATTTGTTATCGCCAAAAATGCAGAAGATGCATTGGTTGAAGCCAAACTCAAAAATCCGGCACTCACCGCTCATGATCTGACCCAGGACCCCGATGTGGTTGATACCTGGTTTTCGTCATGGTTATGGCCTATATCGGTATTTGGCGGATTTAAAGATCCGAACAATGCAGATATCAACTATTATTACCCGACTAACGATCTGGTAACCGCACCTGAAATTCTGTTTTTCTGGGTGGCCAGAATGATTATGGCCGGGCATGAATTCAGAGGCGAAATACCTTTCCGGAATGTGTACCTTACCGGTATAGTAAGGGATAAACTGGGCCGGAAAATGTCCAAATCCTTAGGTAACTCGCCGGACCCGCTTGACCTGATCGAGACTTATGGTGCTGATGGGGTGCGTGTGGGTATGCTGCTTTGCTCGCCTGCTGGTAATGATTTGATGTTCGACGAAAGCTATTGTAAACAAGGCAGTGGCTTTGCCAATAAAATATGGAACGCGTTTAAGCTGGTAAAAGGCTGGGAAGTTGATGATACCCTTGCTAACCCAAATACTATAGCTATAGAATGGTTTGCAAACCGCTTTGACCAGGCCTTAGGCGAAATAGAAGATAATTTTGCGCAATACCGTTTATCCGAAGCTTTAATGGCCACTTATAAACTGGTATGGGACGATTTCTGTGCCTGGTATCTGGAGATGATCAAACCGGTATATCAGCACCCAATTGACCGGGCAACTTATTCAGCTACCATACAATTCTTTGAAAATATATTAAAAGTTTTACATCCGTTTATGCCTTTCCTGACCGAGGAATTATGGCATGATGAACTGTTTGGCGAACGTGCCGAAAAAGAATGCTGTATTGTTGCACAATTGCCAATTATTGGGGAAATTAATGCACGGCTACTAACTGAGGTTGAAACAGTGAAGGAAGTTATTGCTGCCATTCGGAACACCCGCAAAACAAAACATATTGCTGACAAAGAGCCGCTTGAGCTTTTTGTAAAAGCTAATTCTGGTATAAATTATCTGGAATATGAGGCAATAATAGCCCGGCTTGGAAATATAAGCCAGTTTTCGGCAGTTACGGATAAAGTGAACGGGGCTATCAGCTTTTTAGCTTCAACAGATGAGTTTTTTGTTCCTTTTCAAGAAGAAATTGATCCGGTAGCAGAACGTGAAAGACTGGAAAAAGAGAAGGAATATCTTTTAGGATTTTTAAAATCGGTAAATGCAAAGCTGAATAACGAACGTTTTATGAGCAATGCCAAACCCGAAATTATTGATATTGAACAGCGTAAAAAAGCTGATGCCGAAGCCAAATTACAGATCATCCAAAAAGGTCTTGATGATTTGGCTGGCTAATTGCATATAAAAGCTCGCTGCAAACAGCTTAAGCTAACCAGTACTGCCCTGGTTGGCTTAAGCATTAGTAAAATGTTTGCCGTTTGAGTATGTGCCAAAAAGCAAGTTTTTTTAACTTCTCTATCTACAAAATCATTTCAAAGGAACAATCTGTTCTTGATCAGGCGCGCATACGTTTATTATATTATGGTTTCTTTCTGGTATTTGTAGCTGCTGCTGCATTGTTAACCAGTGTTTATTTTCAGGGGCAGATGATGCTGGCCTATACTTCTTTATTTTTAATGCTCAGCATCATTGTATTGTTTAAAGCGCTAACATACAAACCAAACTGGCTTGCTATATCCCACGTGTTGCTCGTTGTGGGCACTTTGCTCAATGTAAGTATTGTATACGTATCGTTGCAAAGCATCAATATAGTTACGGTGCAGGTAGTTATTATCGTGATTGTATTCAGCTATTATATGCTGGGCCAAAAATGGGGACTGATCTATTCCCTGTTGAATACAGTACCTATACTGCTTTTTTTGTTTATTGAGCATAATTACAATTATTTAATACCCATAAAGCCCGATAAGATAGATCAATCAACCATTGTGATTAGTCTGTTTGCCAATTTTATATTGCTCATTTTTATTCATAGCCATCTTTATAACGCGTTTATAAAAAACTTGAAACAGCTGAAAGAAAGTGCTCATGAACAAAAAGCCTTGAATCAGAAACTAGAAAAGGCTATTGAGAAGGCGGAGAAATCGGCACATGCCCAATCTGAGTTTTTATCAACTATGTCGCATGAGATCCGTACTCCATTAAATGCGGTGATTGGCATGAGTAATTTGTTGATGATGGGCAGCCCGAGGCCAGAACAAAAGGAGAACCTGGAAATATTGAAATTTTCGGCAAATAACCTGCTGGCCATCGTAAATGATGTGCTCGACTTTAACAAAATTGAATCGGGGAAACTGGTGTTTGAAAATGTTCGTTTTGACCTGGTTGAGCTGATGTATAATATTTGCGGGGGGCAGATGCTAAAGGCTCACGAAAAAGGCCTGCAGTTTTCCCTTACTGTTGACAATGCCCTGAAAAACAAAGTTTTTTTTGGCGATCCAACCCGTATCACCCAGGTGGTTTTTAACCTGGTTAATAATGCTATAAAGTTTACCCCTAAGGGCAATGTGTGGGTGAATGTTACCTGCCAGGAGGATAGGCATAACACCCTTACCGTAAGGTTTTCTATAAAAGATACCGGTATAGGCATCAAAGACAGTAGCCTGAAAAATATCTTTGAACCATTTACGCAGGAGTCATTAGCTACCACACGTGAGTATGGAGGTACCGGACTTGGTTTGGCCATTGTAAAACGTCTGCTCGAATTGCAAGGTACACACATTGAGGTGATCAGTAAAATTGGTGAAGGATCTGAGTTTTTATTTAATATGGAACTCTCCGTATCAACAGAAGTGATTGCCGCTGGCATGGGTAAACAGGCAGAAACAGCCGAAGAAGAAGGCTTGAAAAGCCTGAAAGTACTTATTGCCGAAGATAACATGGTAAATGTTATGCTGATGAAGAAGCTGCTATCAAAATGGAAAATAATACCCACTATTGCCGAAAATGGCGAACGCGCCGTTGAGTTTATGCAATATGGTAATTTTGATATTATACTGATGGATCTGCAGATGCCGGTAATGAACGGCTTTGATGCTGCTCAGGAAATCAGGAAAATGGCCGATCCCAAAAAGGCAAGGATCCCCATCATTGCACTAACCGCCTCAGCCCTGGTTGATATAAAGGATAGGGTATTTAGAGTGGGGATGAACGATTATGTATCCAAACCATTTAAACCCGACGAACTACTGGAGAAGATACAAAACCTGATAGCATTGATTTAAAGCGCTTCTGGATAAGCAGGCAGATCCTCCAAAAACAGATACTTTTTGTTGATGTGATCTATACGGCAATAATAATGTTGCAAACCATTGCTAACGGCCAGTAACGGTACCTGGTGAACCATATTGTACCTGGCTATCTGGTCAAAAACTTTTTGATCAATGCTTATGAAAGGAGCTTTGCACTCCACAATCAATATTCGTTTACCTTCGGTATTAAATACAACAATATCAGTTCGTTTTTGTAGTCCGTTAAGTTTCATCCCACCTTCCAGCTTAATTAATGCACGTGGATAGTTTTTGTGTTTAATAAGATATTGTACAAAATGCTGGCGTACCCATTCCTCGGGAGTAATGATGATGTTTCTCTTTCTGATCTCATCAAATAAACTGAGCTGACCGTTCTGATCGGTAATCTTAAAAGGGTAAGGAGGAAGATTAAGCGGCTGCAGCAGATCCATTTTTAAATTCAAAAGTAAAAATTCAAAAGTAAAAAATGCTAATCATCAGGGGTAATTAAATTAAAAGGGATTTTTAGCTTTAATTTTAACACTATACCGGTTTTGAATTTTTCACGGATGTTTATTTCTTTTTTGTAGTTCAAGAGTGCTTCGCAATTTTTACTTTTGAATTTTGAATTAAAAAAGATGTCCGCAGCAGAGCTATTAAAAGATATAAAGAACCGTAAATACAAGCCCTTGTATCTGTTGCATGGTGAAGAACCTTATTTTATTGACCTGGTAAGCAATTATATTGAACATAGCCTGTTACCGGATGCCGAAAAAGGTTTTAATCAAACCGTAGTATACGGCAAGGATACCGACATGATGACGGTGCTTAACGCGGCTAAGCGTTACCCCATGATGGCCGATTACCAGGTAGTATTGGTAAAGGAGGCGCAGGAGATGAAATGGGGGAAGGATGATGACGGCAAAAAAGGTATCGATCCTGTATTAAGCTATCTCGAAAACCCTTTGCCAAGTACCATATTAGTGTTCTGCTACAAATACGGCAAGTTTGATAAGCGGAAAAAAACATATAAAGCCATTGAAAAAAATGGGATCGTTTTTGAATCGGCACCATTATATGATAATAAGGTGCCGGCCTGGATAGAAGGTTATATCAGTGATAAAGGGTATAAGATCAACGCACAGGCATCAGCTATGCTTTCGGAATATCTGGGCAATGATCTTTCAAAAATTGCCAACGAGCTTGAAAAACTAATGCTTAATGTGGCTGCCGGTCAGGAGATCACGCTTAAACATATCCAGGATAATATAGGCATCAGCAAAGAGTATAACGTATTTGAACTGCAAACGGCCCTGAGTAAAAAAGATGCTTATAAAGTTAACCAGATCATCAATTATTTTGAGGCCAATCCCAAGGCCAATCCTATTGTGCTGGTGCTGGGCAATCTGAATAACTACTTTAGTAAGGTGCTGGCCTTTCATTATGTAAAAGATAAATCGCAGCAAAACCTGGCCCGGGAACTGGGGGTAAACCCGTTTTTTGTAAAAGATTATGAGCAAGCCGGTCGTAGCTATAATTATCAAAAAACTATGCAAATCATTAGTTATCTGCGCGAGTATGATTTGAAAAGTAAAGGTGTTGAGTCAAATGCACCGCATGGCGAGTTGATGAAAGAACTGATGTTTAAAATTCTTCATTAAACCACTGCTTGTTGTTTGCAGCCCGGTTAATGTGCGTAACATTTCTGTTAGGTGTATCATTTGGAAATGATTACACGTAAAGCTCAGAGTTTGGTCAAAAACTGCCTTTAAGGGCCTTTCTGTGCGGTTTAAGTATTCTGAAATTATCTCCAACGAAAGTATTATACCTGATTGTAAATAATCTTTTACAATCGGCCGCGTCGTAACGCGTAAGTTATTTTATAAGTTCACGTTCAGAAAGTGTCCTGCAAGACTTTCGCAAGATGATGTTTATTAACTTAACTAAGGAGTATGATACTTTTATTTTGCGGCCTATCAGGAGCTGGCAAAACAACATTAGCAAAAAATGTTGCTGCCGAATTAACAGAACTCGGAATAAAGATTGAAATTATTGATGGCGATGAATATCGACAGGAAATCTGTAAAGATCTTGGATTTTCAAGGGAAGACAGGAGCGAAAACATCAGGAGATTGGGATTTGTGGCCAGCCGTTTCGCCAACCAGGGTATAGTTCCCATTATCAGTGCCATAAACCCTTATGATGATGTTAGACGCGAGCTTGCCAACCGGTACGACGATGTAAATATTGTACATATCGACTGCCCGGTTAACAAACTAATTGATCGCGATACCAAAGGTCTTTATCAGAGAGCTCTTTTACCAGAAGGGCATCCCAATAAGCTCTTAAACTTAACCGGGATAAATGATCGGTTTGATGTGCCTTATGATGCTGACCTTTATATTAATACCAGCGAAAACTCTATACAGCAAAGCACCTCTTTATTGGTTTATTTTATACTTAATAACCTTTACGCTACCGAAAAAATTTCTAATAAAATGACAGATAATTTTTAAGCTATTTACCTGCTTAAGCATTTTAAAACGATCGTCCTTTTATAAATTATGCAAAAAAGAACCCTTATCATTGCCGGAATGCACCGTTCCGGTACCTCATTGATCTCGAACTGGCTTACAAAATGTGGGCTGCAACTTGGCGAACAACTGCTTGGCCCGGGTTGGGGAAATGAAGATGGCCACTTTGAAGATGTGGAATTTTTAAAAATGCACGAGGAAGTTTTGAATAACAACCATCTGCCATCTTCTGGTTTAACTGATGTACAAATAGACACTTTCTCTATATATGAAAAAGAGAAGCTGAAAAGTATTATTAAAATTAAACAGCAGCTATATGATCAATGGGGCTGGAAGGATCCGCGTACATGTTTGTTTTTAGATGTTTACCAGGAGTTGCTGCCAGAAGCCTGTTATTTAATTATCCTGCGTGATTATCAGTCGGTTGTAAGTTCATTGCTGCGACGGGAGTTTAAAGAGGTAGATCAGAAATATATGAGCCGTAAATACTTATCCAGATTAGTATGGCAGAAATTCAGAAGATCACGCAGGCTTAAAAAATATTACGACGAAAATGCATCAAAATTTTTAAAAGTCTGGATAGCTTATAACCAGGATATTTTAAACTGTATTAAGAAACTTAACAACGACTCATTTATAGTAGTTAATTATTCTCTGTTAAACAGGGCAGATACCCAACTCTTCTCTTTTCTTGAAAATAACTGGAACTTTTCATTGAAGTATTTCAAATTTAAAGATGTATTTAAAGAGAGCCACATAGGTAAAGATATAGAGATTGATCTGCACATCACCGACAAGACGCTTATTGGAACGGCAATCCGATTACAAGATGAACTAAAAAGCTTCATTCATTTTTCCTGATAAAATGCTTAATCTTTAAAAAAAACAATACGGTTTACCGACCATTTCCAGGTTTGTAGTATTTCATCATTGGTTAACCGGCATACATCTTTTAAAACGGTGATAGATTCGATGCCGAAAAATATACTTAGTGAATTAACCATGTGATCGAAAACCCCCGATGTTAATGTTGATTGTAATGGTTTAAGAGCCTCCCTGATCAGGAGGATCCGCCTCCCGGCTCTTGATGGTGTTTCCTTGCGGATAACTGATTCGCCAATCACCGAACTTAAAAACAGGCGAAATTCAATCTCATTATTGATAAATAAATTAAAATGATAATCAATTAACCGGTCTAACCTTCCTTTCAGATCGGTATTACTTAAATCTGCAAAAAGATTGTCGTTTGTTTTTGCCTTTAGCTGGAGGGATGCTTCACGCTTTAATGCCTCTGAACTGGAAAAGTACCTGTAAGCTGTGGCTTTGGAAATTCCGGCTTCCCGTGCAACTAAGTCGACACTTATTTCGGTACGTTGTTTTAGTAATTCATTTGCTTTTAAAAGAAGAACCTCGCGGGTTTTCATCTTTTGGCTAACTCTTCCTTTGTCTAATGATAATTTCCCCATTGTGATACTTTTTTCTCATAAAATTCATTTCATAGATTAAAATTAATATTTTTGTGAGATATTAGTATCATAAAAAATAACATGGCAAGCAAACTCAAAATTCGTGGTATTAATTTGGTATATGAAGACCAGGGTACAGGTGACGTTATTGTATTTATACATGGGCAGCCCTTTAATCGCAGCATGTGGAATTATCAATCGAAGGTATTTAGTAAAACAAATAGGCTCATTATTCCTGATTTAAGAGGGTATGGCGAAAGTATCACCACCGAGCCGTTAGTACTTTTAGACGAGCTTGCACTTGATATTATCTATTTGCTTAATGAACTGAATATTTCTAAAGCTGTATTGGTGGGTTTGTCAATGGGCGGACAGGTAGCACTCGAAATATACAGACTTGCCCCACACTTGGTGACAGGCCTGGTATTGGCTGATACAGATGCAAGAGCCGAAGATGCTACCAGTTATTTAAACCGGCTAGCGCTTGCAAAAAGGTTGCTAAGTGAGGGTATGGAAAGATATACCACTCAAAATATAGGTCATTACCTTTGTAAAAATACTTTTGATACCAATCAGGAGGTAGTAGATCATCTTAGTGATATGATGATAAATACAGATGCAACTGGTGCAGCAGCGGTACAGTTAGGTCGTGCTGAAAGAAGAGATCATTCGGCCATGCTTTCAAATATCGATTTTCCAACACTGATTGTCGTTGGAGATCAGGACGTATTTACCCCTGTTAGCACTGCAGAGTACATGCATGCCCGTATAAATATGGCTGCGCTTGTTATTATAAAGAATGCTGGTCATATGCCTAATATGGAGCAACCCGGGCAGTTTAATCAATTATTAAAGGATTATCTGGATAAAATTTAGGGTAAAAAACTACTGTTTATTTATCCATGTTTCGGCTGTTATTACATCGGCAAAAAAACTAATGGTCATTTCGCCATTGAGATCATTCACGCTTTTGCGGGCCGAAAGCTGGCTGAATACACTTGGGGAGTTAACCCAGGCAAAATATCTTAAACCGGCTTTCTGCATAGCCGGAAAACATTCCTGGGCAACCCAGTCAACAGCTTCAGACCAATTGCCCAACACATGAATGTTATTATTCAGTATTTTATAAACATTGTTTTTTATCATCATGTTTAACATACGATGGCATCCCTGTTGTACCGATTCCAGGTTTTGAAAGCCAGTCCAGTCGGCATCGATGCGCGAGTGGATGCTATTGTAGCTAAGCGTGATGGCACTATCATGATAATACAGATCACCTTGTATGATGGCTGCTTGTTTGGGGATTTGATGTGTCAGCAATCGGAAAAAGAAAGTAGATCCTTCATTAGGCACACTGTCTATCCAAAAACTCCCGTTATGTCTTTTTAAGATCTCGGCCGAAATGAATAAACCCAGGCCAAGTCCTTCAAAGCGCATCGCTGTATTATCTACCCGGTAGTATCGTTCAAACAGGCGGCTCAGGTTTTTTTCTTCGATGCCAATACCAAAATCCTGAACCGATACAATCAGGCTGTTATCATCATGCAGTATACAATTAACAATAACAGTATCAGCCTCGGGCGAATATTTGATCGCGTTGGTCAATAAATTATTTACTACCTGTTCCAGCCTGAAACGATCGCCGGTATAGGTGATATCTTCTGCGCTTTCCAGTATGATCCGGTGTGATGTAGTAGTATGCTGCACACTATCAATAGTATCCCTGAGCATTTCATGGAAATTGAAAGTTTCCATATTATAATCCATCTTCCCGGCATTAATGCGTGATACATCCAACAGATCGCTGATCAGTTTTTCTAATCTTAATACATGCGCGGCCGACTTTTGAATAAGATCATTAAGCTTTGAGGGGTCACTAATACGCATCATGAGCTGGTTAAACGCTTTGATGCTGGTAAGTGGTGTTTTTAATTCATGACTGGCAATAGAAAGAAACTCGTCCTTTTTTTGCTCATTGGTTTTCTGAATATCGATATTGGTATTAGTACCCAGCCATAGTTTGATCTCTCCATTTTCAATCAACGGTACAGCCCGGGCCAGGTGCCAGCGATATTGCCCGTCCTGAAATTTTAAACGGAATTCCACCAGGTACTCCTGACCTGTTCGTAAAGCGGTGAGCCATTTTTTTAAGCAATTTTGCTGATCATCAGGATGGATGAAAGCTTGCCAGCCCTGGCTGATAATATCTTCGGCGCTTCGCCCAAAATCATCACAGATTACTTCATTTACATAATCAAGTTTGCCATTGGGACGGGCTGTCCATACCTGCTGCGGCATGGCGTTGAGTAAAAAACGGAAACGCTCTTCGTTTTCCTTTTCTTTTTGTCTCACCAGCACCGCCTCGGTTACTTCAAAAGCAAAAACCATAATGCCATCTACTTTATCGGTTGCATCATATCTGGCCTGGTAAATAAAGGTAAAGTAGCGATCTTCTAAAGGTCCGCCGGCTTCACGGGCCAAGGGGACTAATAACTCTTTGCCTTCAAACGTATTACCCGTTTTGTATACGTTTTTTAAAATATCAGCTATTAGTTGATCCTTAAGCTCTGGCAATGCTTCTAACAGGGGTTTTCCGGTGAGTTTTCGTCCCGGGAAAAGCTTTTGATACGGTGGGTTAACTAATTCAAATATAAAATCTGGTCCATCAAGTATGCAAATACCAGCAGGAGCCTGCATAAAGAATCTTTTCAGTCGCTCGGTTTGACCGGTGGCATCTGCCTGTGCGGTTAACAATTCAAGAGTGCGTAATTCCACCCGGCTTTCCAATTCATTGTTTAATTTGAGCAGACTTTGCTGTGCCCGGAACAGCTCCTCGTTCGTGGCGCTTAACTCCTCGTTGGCCGATTGTATTTCCTCGCTGGTAACCTGTATTTCTTCGTTGGCATGAGCTAAGCCCTCATTAAGGGCTAATAATTCCCTGCTGGTTTGTTCCAGGCGTTTTTTAGCCATAACCAACTCGGTGATATCATATTTGAAGCTTAAAACACCCGTTATATTTCCTTTATCATCGCGGATAGCCTGGTAAATAAAATTAAAATAATGATCATCCGGTGATCCTCCAATTTCGCTCACCAGTGGTACACAGATCTCATTGCCAACATAGGTTTTGCCGGTTTTATAAACTTGCTGCAGCGCGTCCCAAACAGGCAGGGCAGCAATCTCTGGCATAGCCATCAGCAAAGGCTTACCCAATATTTTACGCCCCGGGAAAAATTCTTTTTCGTAAAGCGGGTTTATAAACTCATATACAAGATCGGGGCCCGTAAAAATGGCAATTTGCGCAGGTATCTCATCAAATAGCTTTTCCATTTGCTGGCTTAGCTGACCTGCCTTTGCTGCCGCTGCTTTTTCCTTTTCTAAACTGATATTTAAATTCCGTTCGGCAATTACCTTTTCGGTAACATCCTGGGTATGGTGTATAATATAACAGATATCACCATCAGGATCAAGTACAGGTGTATGGGCGGTATCCCAGTAACGCTCCTGTAATATGCCTGATTGATTAGGCGTGTCAAAACGTGTAACAGGTAATTGATGTGGTTTACCGGTTTTTAATACCTGCTCTAATGAAAAAACGATGCCCCCTTCTTCAGATGCCCAATCCGGCTTTTGGGGGAAAACATCAAACAAATGCTTTTCCAGCAGCTCGGCCCGCATTTTACCGGTTAATTGTAAATAAGTGTTACTGGCAGTAAGTATATACAGTTCCTTTGAAAGAATAAGATAAGGGTGAGGTAAGGTCTCAAAAACCCTTAACATTTCTGGGGGCAACGCTGAACTGTGTTTAATGGGCATATATTATACAAAATGGATAAAAGCAAGATTAATAATCCTAAGGTAATTATTAAAATATTATCTTATAAGAAAATGTTTTGAATGAAAATAAACTTAAATGCAGAATCTGTATTTAATTAATATACGCCAGGCTTACTATCAATCAACAAAAAATTGGCCCATAAGTTCAAAATCTTTAACTTTATTTATGACATCAGATTATTTGGAAAGTGTTAAAAAACAATTTGCCTATTATAAAATACTGGGTGAAAAAACATTCGCGCAATTGACTGATGAACAGTTGAACTGGCAGTATAATGCAGAATCAAACAGTATTGCCATGATTGTTAATCACCTGTCGGGAAACATGCTCTCCAGATGGACGGATATTTTTAATGCCGATGGAGAAAAAGAGTGGCGTAATCGCGAGGCTGAATTTACTGTCATAAATCCCGGGCGTGCTGAGCTTATAGAGCGGTGGAACAGGGGGTGGGAATGCCTTTTAGGCGTGCTTGAACAATTAACTGCTGATGATCTGGACAGGATTATTTATATCCGCAATATGGGGCATACAGTTGCTGAGGCCATTAACCGGCAGCTGGCACATTACCCGTACCATGTAGGGCAAATTGTTTTTATTGGCAAAATGCTTTGTAATGAAAATTGGAGTTCGCTTTCTATACCCAGAGGGAAATCGGAAGCTTATAATGCTGATAAGTTTGCCAAAGAGAAACATCGCGAGCACTTTACCGATGAGTTCAGCGATGATAAAAATTAATCTGTCACTTTGGTTTCCTAACCACATAGGTTTTAGCCCGCTGGTCATGCCAGCATTGTTTCATTGAACTCCATAGCATGGCAAAATAGCCAATGCAAAAGAAAAAGCTGGATAAAATTTTAAACAGATTACGCGTTAGTGCAGTACCAAATCTTAACCTTTCCCCATTAATGTTTACAACTGCCAGGCGACAAATGAACTTGCCAATACTTCCCTGCATTTCTGTGGCTTCAAAAGCCGAATTATAGGAAATTAATGCCAGGAGAAAAAGGAGCCTGAACAACAGATCTGCTCCGGGTGATGACACTGCTTCATTGTCACTTACAGTGCCGGTTGTGAACCGTTCTATAACAACCAGTACTCCGCCAATTAGCCCAAAGCCCAGTACTATAATAAGATAATCAATAACAAAGGCCAGTAAGCGCCATCCAAAATTAGCTACAGTATGTTTTGTTGGTACGTATACGCCAATGGATTTAAAATACTCGTCAAATTCGGGAAGCTCAGCAGCTTCCTGCCAATCTGAAGCTAATGGCGACAATACCAGTTCTGTGGCATTTACTTCCATGTCCATTAACTCGGTATGGCTGTACGGGCCGTGCTTTTCGTTGTCTCTTACAATGTAGTATTCATTGATCATGATGCAGGTTTGAGGTATCGAAAAATAAAGAAAATATCTGTTGAGAACAACTGCAAAATGAAGAAAGGTAAGATAACTAAACTTGAAATAATAGTTAAAATATTACTTTATAAGAAGCTGTTTTGATGTTCAAAAAGATGGCTGATTTGATTAATGCCGGAGCAAGTGCGGGCTGTATGGTTTGTAACAATGCCCGTACCGGTAAATCTAAAGCTTAATACGAGTTGATAAATGAAATATAGCATCTTTTACAGCCTAATTCTATTTATAGCCATGATACTTCCCGGCTATCCGGTTTGTGCGCAACAGATACGGCTAAAAAAGGGAGAGCAGACCATCGTTACATCAGATAGTATTAAACTGGCGATCAAGGTGGCGGGCAATGGGCCGGTATGTATATATATTCATGGTGGCCCCGGGCAGGATTATTTGTCGTTTGAGAAAATGGGTGGCTCTAATCTTGAAAAAAAATTCACCATGGTTTACCTTGACCAGCGGGGCTCGGGGCATTCACAAAATGCGAAAGATTATGGTTTGAACCGCCTGGTTGCCGATATAGAAGAAACCAGGAAACACCTGGGTGTTGACAAAATTTACCTGCTTGGCCATTCATTTGGTGGTGTGCTGGCGGTTAATTATGTTCAAAAATATCAGGGGCATGTTTCCGGACTAATATTGACTAATTCGACGCTACACTTTTTTAATAACAATTCATTAAGGGAGCAGATTACGTACTCCTATCATTTGTTGCATAAAGATACTACCATTACCAGCGATAATACCAGGGAGTTGTTATTGCAAAACTCTATTGTCAGAAAAAAATTAAACAAAGCACACCTGGGTTACAAATTATTGGCCGATAGTATGAGCACCATCGAAAAAATGGATAGCATAGAATCGGGTTATAAACGTACTTCTGATTTTGGTTATGCCGTTATCGCCCACCTGATAGATACTACCAAACAAAACCACTATCCGGAGTATTGGATAGATTATGCTCCTATCAGCAGTCAGATCCGTGTGCCTGTACTGGTTATTACCGGCACCCACGATTATGCCATTGGAACAGAGCATTATAAAACTTTTCGGTTTCCTAATCAACAGGTAGTGAAGTTGGATGGCTCACATATGCTTTATTATGAAAAGAATGCAGCCTTTGTGGCAGCCGTATTTAGGTTTATTGATAAATAGGGCGACTAACTTAAAAGTGGTGTACTGACTTTTTTTCGCCAACAAAAAAGTCTTACAACAATTGCTATAAGACTTATGATAAAGGTTTAGGGTGGGAAAATCTTTAGAAATTATAGCCCCGTTGCTTTACACGTTCATGGATCAGCGCGCCTGCATCGGCGTCGAGTAGAATTTCGCAGTTAGGGTGCAGCTGGACTACGGATGCAGGTATGTCGGTAGTTACAGGGCCTAAAATGGCTTGCTCAATGATTTCGGCTTTATGTGCTCCTTTGGCTATCAGTATTAGTTTGCGGGTATGCATGATGTTTTTAATACCACGGGTTAGGCCACCCAATACAATGTGTTCAGGAACTTGTGTTTCGCGGCGTACACGGGCCTCAAAGTCGGGGTCCATAGGCGATACCCATGTCTCGCTTTCAAAAGGCGTACCGGGCTGGTTAATACCGATGTGACCGTTGCTGCCAATACCCAGCATCTGCAGATCGGCACCGCCGCGTTCGGCCAGGCGTTTTTCAAAAAGCAGGCTTTCGGCTTCAAAATCATCGCTCAGGGTAGGGGGCATAATAAAATTTTCATCAGGGATACCCAATGGGCCAGCAATCTGATTCAATATCATGGTGTAGCAACTGCCTGCATATTCCCGTGGCAGGTTAGTCAATTCGTCCACATTAAAAAGGGTAATGCGCGATACATCAAACGGGTATTGCGTGTAAATATCAGACACTATTCGGTGCATATCAATAGTGGTTTGCCCGGTTGAAAGGCCTATCACAGCCGTGGGTTTTTCCAGCATCTGACCAATAATGCGCCAGGCCGCGGTTTCGTTAAATTCTTTTTCGTTTTTGGTTATGGTGATTTTCATCGTATTATTTTGCCTTTACAGGTGTTTTAATTCTTCTTCAAAAAATGCGTCGATGGCTATAACAGCGCTTGCTTCATCCTCACCATCAATAATGATAGAGATGGTTTCGCCGCCTTTTATACCCAGCGAAAGAATGTTCATGAGGCTGCTTAGTTTAACCGTACGCTCGCCTTTTTTTATGCTGATGAGTGAGCTGTAGTTTTTGGATAATTTTACCAGATTGGTTGCTGGCCGGGCATGCATACCTTCGGCGGCTGTAATTAAATAGTCTTTTGTTATCATAGGGTTATCTCCTGTAAATAAGCGGTGATGGCTGTCGAACTATCCATCTCCATTACACGGCTATGTATCTGTTTGGCTTTTACCAGATCGCTGTGGATAATGATATGCTTAATCTCTGGAATAGCCGCGGCACTCATGGAAAACTCAGTAAGCCCCATGCCCAATAATAAAAGGGTTGCTTTAGGATCTGATGCCAGTTCGCCGCACATACCTACTTCCACATTGTTTTTATGACCCTGTTCAATCACATAAGCAATAAGCCGAAGCACCCCGGGATTGTAAGGATCATACAGCTCTTTGATCTGCTCATTCATGCGGTCGACAGCCAAAGTATATTGGCAAAGATCATTGGTGCCGATACTGAAAAAATCAACCTCTTTAGCCAGCAGATCTGCCGTGACGGCTGCTGACGGAATCTCGATCATAATCCCTACGGGGGTATTTTGATCAAAGGCGATTCCTGCCCCGGCTAACTCATCCTTGGCTTGCTGCAATATGGTTTTGGCTGCCCTTACTTCCTGTATATTGGAGATCATCGGGAACATGATCTTTAACCGGCCAAACGCGCTGGCCCGTAATATGGCTTTCAGCTGGACGATAAAAATATCCGGACGATCCAAACAGATTCGAATAGCACGGTAACCCAGGAAAGGGTTTTGCTCTGCCGGGAAATTAAAATAGGATAGTTGTTTATCGCCACCAATATCCAACGTGCGTACAATAACGGGCTTGCCTTTAGCTTTAAGGGCTACGGCTTTATAAAATTCAAATTGCTCATCTTCGTCGGGTAAGGCATCGCGCCCCATAAAAAGTAGTTCGGTACGCAGTAATCCCGAGCCCTCAGCACCAAAACCGATGGCTTGTTCCATATCATTGGCATCGCCTATATTGGCCATTAGCTTGATATTAACTCCATCAATAGTTGTGGCGGGTGTATCTTTTAGGGACCGAAGTAAATCAGCCTGCACCTGCCAGTTTTCTTGTTTTATACGATATTGTTCAACCGTCTCCTGATTCGGATTGATGATGATCGCACCGCTTTGCCCATCGAGGATCAGCGAGTCGCCATCTTTAATATCCATTAAGGTTATACCGCATCCCACAATGGCCGGAATGCCGCGCGATCTGGCAATAATAGCCGCATGCGATGTACGCCCACCTACTTGTGTGGCAAAGCCTGCGACATGCCTAGTATCCATGCTGATGGTATCCGATGGTGTAAGGTCTTCGGTAATAATGATGGTATCAACTTCGTAAGCAGCAATTGTGGTTGAGACTGAAGCATTCAGGTTTCCGAGCAGGCGATTACCGATATCCTGAACGTCGGCGGCGCGAGCGCTCAGATATTCATCGTCCATATTCTTAAACAGGTCTACAGCAGCACGAATCACCTCAATCACCGCATCATTAGCATTCTTCTTTTCTTTGGATATTTTTTCGGTCACATCTTCGCTGATCTGCGGGTCGGTTAACAGTTCAATATGTGTTTCCAGTATTTCCAGTCCTTCTTTTCCCTGAGATTGATCGTAACTGCTGATCAGCGTTTCAATCTCCTGAACTGAAATAATAACAGCATTATTGAATTTTTCTATCTCGATAGTAATATCAGCATCATTCGCTAATACAACACCCGACAAGGCCGCTTCCTGTTTTTTTAGCAGATGCGCTTTGCCAATGGCAATTCCCGAAGATACGCCTATGCCATTGATCGTCATACAAACAAATGGATTATACTGCCTGCAAAACCCAATGCCAACAGGCCCAGTAGCAGCCAGGTGGTTTTAACCTGTTTTTTTACAAAATAATATATCAGGAAGGTAAGCCCCAGTGGTATCATAGCGGGTACTATCTGATCCAGGATGCCCTGTACGCCTACTGCCGATGAGGACGAGCCAATATTCAGCGGTGTTTTGATATTCATAAGCGTGGCGGGCATGGCACCTACCACCATTAGGCCCAATATAGCAGCACCCGAGGTGAGCTTATCCATCACATTACTTTTGCTCAGATTCTGCAAAAATTTAGTCCCGGCATTGTAGCCTATAAAAGTTAGGTTGTAGCGCAGCAGCAGATGCGGTACATTGAATATGATCAAAAAAAGCAGCGGACCTAATATATTTCCCTTAATAGCTAAGGAAGTACCTACGCCTGCGGCGATCACTTTAAAAGTACCCCAAAATAAAGAATCGAACACTCCGGCCAGTGGTCCCATCAATCCCAGTTTCACCGAGCTGATAGATTCTTCGTCGAAATCTTTGTCCAGGGCATTTTGCTCTTCCATAGCAGCGGTAATACCGATGATGAGGGTAGAACCATAGGGACTGGTATTAAACAGCTGCAAATGCCTTTTGAGGGCTGCGGTCATGGCTTCTTTGGTGTGATACAATTTTTTGAGCACCGGGATGATGGCAAATGCAAAGCCCGTATTTTGCCAGGTTTCAAAGTTGAAATTGGCCTCCAGCGTAAGCGATCGTAAAAATAGTTTTCTTAAAGTGCCATTGCTTAGTTGATGTTGCGGCTCAACGGGTGTTGTTTCGGCAGGTGTATCATCGAAATCAAAATCATCATCATTAGAGGCGGTAGCGGCCAGTTTAGGTGCATCCTGTGTTACGATGAGCGCGATGATTACCCCTAAACCGCCAATGGCAATAATGGGAAGCTTTAAATAAGCCGCCAGCATAAATCCCAGGAAAAAATAAGGCGCTACTCTTTTGTTAAACATCAGATTCATGAGCAGAGCGAAACCCAGCGCGGGCAACATATTCCCGGCCACCTGCAAGCCCGATTGTACCCAGGCCGGGATCAAATCAAGGAATGATTTGATGGCCGTTGAACCCAGTTCCAAAGCCACAAAAATAATGACGCCCATGAGCACCGGTTTTAACAGACCTGACAGAATATGTAATCGCTGCACGCCTTTATAATCGCCGGCCTCGGCATATTGATTGAATTTTTTATTGAAAACTGCCCGGAAAACGAACAGCCCACTGATCACCATTTCTGAGAGGATGGAGATAGGTACGGCCAAAGCCAGCGCGATGGCAGGTCCTTTGTGCGACATGATAGCGAAGGCCGTTCCCAAGACTCCACCGGTAATAATATCCGGTGGAATAGCTGCACCAACTTTGATATTGCCCATAAAGATCAGTTCCAGCGTAGCACCTATCATGACGCCCTGGGTAACATCGCCCAGTACTAAACCAACCAGTGGCCCCAGGATCAGCGGGCGACTTAACAGCGTAGTGCCCAAAAAATCCTCAAAATGTCCGAAAACGGCTATGAGTGTGAGTAACAGATAGGTGGCCAGCATCTTAAATCAGGGTTTCTATCGGGGTTTTGTTATCAGTTGGCACTTGTCGTACTTCCAGTTCGATGCCTTTGGCTAACAGATCACGGATAATGGCTATATCGTCATCAGTAACCGCCAAAGCCTTGGCTATGGAGTGAGTGCCTTCTCTGGTACGGATGCCGCCAAAGTTGATGCTTTTTATCTCGCTTACGCCGGCAGCCAATGCAGCCGCGTCTTTTACAGAATTCACCAGTACCAGTATTTTCATGTTCTGGCCGCGCGGGTCATTTAAAAATATGATGGCGTCGGCCAATGTTTTGATGAGCAATTTGGCCGAGGCAGGTTTGGCTAGGCCCAGGGTCATTTTTAAGAATTCGTCGGTGGCGGCCTTATCGTTGGCTACCAGCAGGCAATCCGCGCCCAGTGCGGGTGTCCAGGTCATAGCCACCTGTCCGTGTACCAGTCTGTCGTCTATGCGGGTTAGCTTAATCATTTTGTTGTGTTATCAGTTTGTTTACATAAACCATTTGCTCTTTCCCGTCGATAATGGCTGTTTCTATTACCTCGGTAACCGGGGTGCCCGCATCACCCATAATAACCTCAATTAACAAAGGCAGGTTAAAGCCCGATACGATATGCACATTGTCTTTCAATGCTTCGCGTATCATGATGTTATTTACACTGCCACCCAGCAGGTCGGTAAATATCACCAGTTCATCATCGGCCGTAATATGGATTAAAACCGCGGCCAGTTCGTCTTCTACGCTGATAGCATCATCGAGGTAGGCCTGGATCAGGAATACGTTATCGGTTTCACCAATAATCATATCCAATGACGATTTTATCCCCTTGGCAAAAGCCCCATGCGTGGCAATTAAGAATTTTCTCATTTATATCTATATCCAAAATCCCCATTGATCTTTTGTTCTTAAAAAAGAGCGATCTGTAGGGCCAGTAAATCAAAAATTTAAAAAGAAATAAGCAATGCGACAGTATGCTTATCCAGGTTATAACACTTTGCAAGTATGCTATAAAGTTAAACCATTTTATAGTTTTAGTACACTACATTACCACTACTACGATCTGAAAATGATGATATTAACAGGGTTTTAAGCAGGGAAAATGCATAGTGCCGGCACTACAGAAAAAATGCAGAGCAACCGGGACGGAGAATGAGACAGATTCGCCTTTCAATCTTTTGTAACTAATTTGATATAATATCGGGTTGGCAATATTGGTAGTGGTGATGTAGTGTTGTTAAAATAGCAGTTGGGAAAACTAATATCGAGCTTTGTTCAAGCTGATCAATGCTGGCTTATATCCTGTTATATTCAATTACCAATTGTGATACCTTGTCTAAAACCAACACCAACTGTGAAGAAGTTCTTTTTATTGACGCTTTTTATATCATCAATTTATCATTACGGCTTTGCCCAGGCTCCTGATGCTCCATTTAGAGCGGCCAGGTCATTTTACCAGCAACGTTTGGAGGATAAGGAAGCTGTTTACTTTACACCAGATAAATACCCCGTGAAGGCCGATGGGAAAACTGATGTATCCGATGCGCTGCAACAGGCTATTAAGGATTTGAAGGATAAAAATAATTTCGGCGTACTGTTTATCCCCGAAGGGAAATACCTCATTAGTAAAACCATATTTGTACCCCGGGCGGTGCGACTGATCGGTTATGGTAAAACCCGCCCGGTTATTATCCTGGCCAAAAACTCACCCGGTTTCCAGGTGGCCGATACAACGGATAAGGGCAAGGCCAAATATATGTTCTGGTTTGTGAATAATATATCCAAACCTGGCGAAGAGGTATCAGATGCGGGGGCATCTACCTTCTACAGTGCCTTATCCAATATCAACCTTAAAATTGAAGACGGTAATCCGGTAGCTGTCGCCTTGCGCACGCATTATGCCCAGCATAGTTTTATAGCCCATGCTGATATTGACGTGGGCAAAGGCAAGGCAGGCATGTTTGATGTGGGTAACGAGATGGAAGATGTGCGCTTTTTTAATGGCGATTACGGCATCCTGACCACCAAGCCATCACCGGGATGGCAGTTTATGATGGTGGATACCTATTTTGAAGGGCAACGCAAAGCCGCCATCAGTACCCAGGAGGCGGGATTAACCATTGTGCGCATGCAGGTAAAAAATGTGCCTACGGCGATTGAGATCCATCCCAATTATCATGAAAAATTGTTTGTGGAGGATAGCCGGTTTGACCATGTGAGCGGTCCGGCTGTTATCATCAGTAATGAGGATAATGCCTTTAACCAGATCAGTCTGCGTAATGTGGATTGCCGCGATGTAAAAACATTGGTCAACTATCGCCGCAGCAAAACAACAACCACCGGTGAAGGCGCTATCTACAAAGTAAAAAACTTTATATACGGTTTGCAGATGGATAACCTGACTGCTGACCCGGTATGTAAAACCATAAAAGAGATCCAGCCGCTGTCGGCTTTCCCTGCACCAGCCAAAAAAGATATACCGGAGTTTCCGGCGATAAGTACCTGGGTCAACCTGCAAACACTGGGTGCCAAAGGTGATGGTGAAACGGATGATACCAAAGCCATGCAGGAGGCGATTGACCAATATCCTGCTATTTATGTACCATCGGGGAGATATCGGATCACCGGAACTTTAAAATTCAAACCGAATACGGTTCTGATCGGTTTAAATCCCATCGCTACACAGATCATATTGAAAGACAATACCCAGGCCTTCGGTGGTTTCGGCGGACCTGTACCAATGATCGAAACCAGTAAAGGCGGCAACAATATCCTTACCGGTATAGGCTTATCATCGGGTCGCATCAACCCGCGGGCCGTGGCCTGTAAGTGGATGGCCGGTGAAAACTCCTACCTGAATGATGTAAAATTTTTAGGCGGTCATGGAGGCATGAATAAGCCTGGCGAGCAAACAGGTCAAGGTTTGTATAAAGGTAACGACAGCGATATGTGGGACAGCCAATATTGGAGCCTTTGGGTAACCGATGGCGGCGGAGGTACATTCAAAAATATCTGGAGTGCCAATACCTACGCTACTGCCGGGGCCTATGTTTCCAATACCAGCACGCCGGGACGCATTTATGCCCTTTCGGTTGAGCACCATGTACGCAACGAGGTCCGTTTTAACAAAGTAGCCAACTGGAAAGTGTACGCCCTGCAACTGGAGGAGGAAAGCCGGGAAAGCACCGAATGCCAGCCGCTGGAACTGGAAAATTGTGCTGACATGACTTTTGCCAATTTGTACATGTTTAGGGTGATTAGGGTAAATAAACCTTATCCATATTCTGTCCGCAGTTGGAATAATAAAAATGTGGAGCTGCTGAATGTACATAACTACAGCCAAATCAAATATACCACTACCGATCCGCTGTATGATATTGGTACCAATACCACGGTACGTCCCTGGGAGTTTGCCCGTTTGGTGATCAACAGTACCACAACAGCCAGCGAACAGCCTGTTCAGGGCAATGTACAAAAACTGGCATCTGGCTTTGAGTTTGCCAACAGTTTGTGTACCGATAGCAAGGGCAATGTTTACTTCAGCGAGGCGCGGATGAGGCGCATTTATAAATGGGATGCCAGTACCAAAACTATCAGTTTGCTGGCCGATTATCCCTGGGAACCACTTTCGCTGGCCTGCGATAAAAATGATAACCTGCTGGTGGTATTTAAATATACCCCCAAGCCCGGTTATCTGGTTGATGGTAAGCCCGAAGAATTTAAAAATCCGGCTGATGCATCAGGTACTTCCTTTAGCGGCTGGGGCAATTCGGGTTTTGGCAGTTTGGTGTATTCGGTAAATACAGATAATCCGGATGAGAGCATCCTTCTCCTGAAAAAAGAGGCTATGCCAACTGGCAAGACTATATATCAGGCACTTTATCCCGTACACCGCTGGCGCGATTTTCATGATTTTAATACGGTATCAGTCAATAAAGCAACCGAATGCTGGGTGGCGCCAGATGGAGTTACTATTATCCCGGTGGTGTATGACCTGGCCCGTTCAAGCGCGCTAGTTGCCGCCTACCCCGGTAAACCGGTTTATACTACTGATGAGTATGATAAACGTACGGTACAGCTCAAGGTAAGCCCCGAAGGTTACCTGAGCGATCTGAAATATTTTGCCGAACGAGGCGAGTTTGATTTGGCTGGTGATGCCAAAGGCAATGTGTATATAGCCGACGGGCAGGTGTATATTTATGACAGTGCCGGTAAGCAGAGCGGTGTGATCAAAGTTCCGGAACGCCCTACATCGCTTGTGTTTAGTAAAGATGGGAAAACCTTGTACGTTACCGGGCATAATGCTTTGTACGCGGTGGCTGTTAATTAGAAAGACGTTTTGCGCTGTTCGAAGTCAGAGACTTCGAACAGCGCAACTGTTTTTATAAATTTATATAACATATTAATATCTTGATCTATGAATAAAAAGAAACTGAAGTTTTTGCTCTCCATATTAATGGTACCATTGGCAACCTTTGCCCAGCAAATTAAAATAGTAACCAACCAGGTAGGCTATGAAGATACCAAAGCTAAAAAGGCTATTGTAGTAACGGACAAAGCCTATCAAATCACCACATTTCAGCTGGTTGATGTGGACGGCAAAATGGTATTCTCTGGCAAGTCTGCATACAATGGCAACGTGAAAGGATGGAAAAACCGGGAGTTTTATACGCTTGATTTTAGCGGGTTTACTACTGCGGGTATCTACCAGGTGCAGATCAACTTATCCGGTAAAAAGATCAATTCCTATCCGTTTAAAATAGGGAAGAATGTGTTGGAGCAGGCTACGCTGTCAGATGTAGTATATTACTTTAAAGGGCAGCGCGCTGCTGGCGAAATCGACAAGGCCGATCGTCATTTATTGTTGGCTGGCAGAACACAGGATACTATTGATGCCCATGGCGGTTGGTATGATGCCACCGGTGATTATGGCAAGCATTTTTCACATCTGTCGTTCTCCAATTATTTCAATCCGCAGCAGATACCTTTGGTGGTTTGGAGCTTATTGAAAACCAAAGAGATCCTCGATAAAAAAACAACTACCGATTTCAGGCAGATCAATCGCCGTATTTTGGATGAGGCCACTTATGGTGCCGATTACCTGGTGCGGATGCAGGTCAAAAACGGTTCTTTTTATCGTTCGGTATCGGCTCCGGGCCCGGGCAAACTGGCAAAGGACAGGGTGATCCGTGCCGAAGATGCTTCCTATCGCATCAAACAAACTAAAGATCAACCCTTCAGCAACAGCGCCGAAAATAAGGACTGGCACCGTTATCAAACCAGCTATCGATCGGGTGGGGGTATAGCCATTGCTGCCTTGGCTATGGCATCAACCATCAAAGTAAACGGCGATTTTACCAGCGAACAATATTTACAGGCCGCCGAAAACGCTTTCCATTTCCTGGAAGCCAACAACAAGCTCATGACCTTTGATGGTCGCGAGAATATCCTGGATGATTATTGCGCCTTAAGCGCTGCGACCGAGTTATACAAAGCCACCAAAAAAACGGAATATTTAACAGCTGCAACCAAAAGGGCTACTAATCTTATTAGTCGATTATCTGCCTGGAAAAAATATCAGAACTACTGGAAGGCCGATAGTACCGACAGGCCATTCTTTCATCCATCAGACGCAGGAATGCCTGTTGCCAGTTTGATCTATTACTATCCATATGCAGATCAGGCTATGCAGGTAGCCATCAAAAAAGCCATCAAAGCGTCCTTTGATTTTGAATTGAAAGTTACCCATGAGGTGAATAACCCTTTTGGTTATAGTCGTCAATTGGTGCAGGACACCCTGGGCAACAGGCGCACATCGTTTTTCTTTCCGCAGGGCAGCGATGCCTCGCCTTGGTGGCAGGGCGAAAATGCCCGCTTATCTTCTATGGCTACTGCTGCACGCCTCGCTGCCGGTTTGTTTGCCGATGATCAAGCTTACCATGATCAGCTGGAAACCTTCGCCGTTGATCAGTTAAATTGGATCCTGGGTTTGAACCCTTTTGATGCCAGTATGCTGCAGGGCACAGGGCATAATAATCCCGCGTATGGTTTCTTTGGCACGTTTGAATATACCAATGCTCCCGGCGGTATTGTAAATGGTGTAACCGGTGGATTGACTGATGAAAATGATATCGACTTTAATTTATCCTACGCCCAGATCCACAAGGATTACGACTGGCGCTGGGCCGAGCAGTGGCTTCCGCATACCGCCTGGTACCTGTTGGCCGTGGCTATACATGAATAATTAGTTATGAAGAATATGAAAAAGATTTGTTTAATAACTCTTATTGCTTTACTGATCCTGTCGCGGTTTACTTTTGCGCAGGTAACACATACCACTTTAGCTACGGGTGAGTCTGCTCCCGATTTTAGTCTGCCCGGCATCGATGGGAAAACGTATACACTGCAATCATTTAAAGATGCCAAGGTGCTGGCCGTAGTGTTTATCTGCAATCACTGTCCAACTTCGCAGGCTTATGAGGATAGACTGGTGAAACTAACCAGCGACTATGCATCAAAAGGTGTCAAAGTAGTGGCCATCAACCCAAACAACCCGGCTTCCCTGCGCTTGGATGAGTTGGGATATAGTGACCTTGGCGATTCGTTTGACGATATGAAAGTACGTGCTAAAGACCGTCATTTTAATTTTCCCTATTTGTATGACGGCGAAACAGAGATCGCCAGTAATAAATATGGCCCGGTAGCGACACCGCATATTTTTATTTTTGATAAGGACAGGAAGTTACGCTATAATGGCCGTATTGACGATATGGAAAACCCTGCCAAAACACCACGATCTTTAGATGCCCGCAACGCTATTGATGCTGTATTGGCTGGTAAAGAAGTGGCAGTGCCGGTAACCAAAACCTTTGGCTGCTCTATCAAATGGGCCGAGAAGCAGGACTGGATCCAGAAAGCCGCCGTAACCTGGGCCAATGAGCCGGTAAAACTGGATACCATTGATGCAGCGGGTATTGCCAACCTGGTAAAAAATAAAAGCGATAAACTAAGATTGATCAACCTGTGGGCTACCTGGTGTGGCCCTTGCGTGGCCGAATTTCCGGAGCTGGTAACCATCATGCATCTGTACCGTGACCGAGGGTTGGAGTTTGTCACCATCAGCGCCGACGATCCATCGCGTAAGGATAAGGCTTTGAGTTTTTTGAAGGGTAAACAGGCATCGGGCCCCAATTATATTTATACCGGCGATGATAAATACAAAATGATCGAAGCGGTTGACCCTAAATGGGATGGCGCCCTGCCATACACTATGCTGGTTGACCCTGATGGTAAAGTTGTTTACGGAAAACAAGGTATCATCAATCCCGAAGAACTCAAAAAGATCATCTGGGATGATCCGTTGATGGGGAGGATATATAAGTAAGGTGTAAAACAGGGCTTGTCATACTGAGCTTGTCGAAGTATCGCGCGCAGAGGCCTGCCCACCATGCTTCGACGGGCTCAGCATGACAGCCTTTGAAATGATATACAGGCTACTTCGTTATATCAATCAAAAAATCATACAAATTAACCTCCGTAGCTAAACCCAGTTTTTTGCGCACACGATACCGGCTGATCTCGACACCTTTGAGTGAGATGTTCATGAGCTGGGCTATTTCTTTAGAGGTGAGATTAAGCCGCAGATAAGCACACAGTTTCAGATCGGTAGGACTAAGCCCCGGGAACCGGGTTTTCATGATGGAAAGGAAATTGTTGTGTACCTGGTCAAAGTAAATGGCAAAGTGGTTCCAGTCGTCGTCCTTTTTTTCGGTATCGGTTACCAGCTTAAAAACATTCCGGAATTCGTGGGTCAGATCGGGCATGTTCACTTTTTTAATGGCGGCCACCAGTTCTTCACGAATATTGAGCAGGATACGGCCACGCTCCACCAGGTGCATGGTAATGGTGGCCAACTCCTTGTTTTTATAGTTTAATTCCGATTCCAGGTTGTTGTTTTTCAGGGCGATGATCTCTTTCTCGTTCCGGTCGAGCTCCAGGCTGTGCAGGTAGCTCAGGCGGCGCTGTTCTTCCTCATGTTTTTGCTGATGCAGGTCGAAGCGTTTCCGTTGCTCTTTAAAGGTGAGGTAGATAGCGAAGATCACGAGCAAAAGATAAAAAAGGTAGGCCCAGATAGTTTGGTACCAGGCAGGATCAACCACAAAAGTATAACTTACCGGTGCCGAGGCATTACCAAGGTTATTGCGTACCCTTACCAAAAAGGTGTACCGGCCGTAAGGCAAATTGGTATAATCCTTCTCGGTTTTTACCGACCATTTTGACCATTCGTTATCAAAACCTTCCAGCTTATAGGAAAATTCTTCGTTACTTTTTTGCGCAAACAGGGTTGATGAGTATTCAAAATGAAAGGAATTCCAATGATTAGATAAAGTAACGATCTGCTTTTTGCCCTGAATGCCGGCCACCTCATTATCCTTCATAAAGTAGCCGCCAAATATCAGGCTGTCTTTTTCGGCAATGGCCTTTACGGTGGTTAATAACACGTTCAGTTTGGTTTCCGACTGTACATATTGCCGGTAATTTAAATGAAACACCCCATTGTTGGAACCCACAAAGATGTTTTCTTTATCGTAAGGGTAAATGTACCCGGCACCCTTTACGGTTTGCCCAGCCAGTTCGGGAAAATAGATCACGGTATATGACTTGCCGCTTGATGGTTTACTAAAATCCATAACGCCAGCCCGCTGATTACTGATAAACCAGATATTACCTGTAGAATCGGCAATTAGATGCTCTATATAGGTATTGCCCAAAGCCTGATTGTAGAATGCCGATGGTTCAAACCTGTTTTGGTTTACATTATATTCATAAACGCCCTTTTCGGTAGCTACCAGAATTTTACCCCTGATGAAATAAGCGTGATTGTTCATCACCGAAGGCAAACCGTTACGATCGGTGTATTGGGTATAACGAATGATCTTTCTTCTATCAGCAGATAGCTGGATCTTATAAACCCCACGATAGGAGTGCGAGGCCCATATCACGTGCTCGTCATTGTCTTTTGCCAACGTGGGTAGCGACTCATACAGGGCATCCATTTTAACATCAGCCTTAAAATCATTGCCATTGTTTTTGATCAATTGCAAACCTGTGTAAGTGCCCGCAATAATATCGGGCGAGGAAGGGATGGACACAAACCGCCAGGCACCTTCCCGGTTAGTGATCTGTTTTACATGGTTATTATCAACCACTAAGGCGCCATCCTCATGCCCAACCAGCAAATGGTGGTTTATTTCGCGCAGGCTCCATACCTGTCCCTTGGTGTTTTCTACCTCGGTAAATACCCCTTTATTATTGCTGATATCTTTTTGCTGTGCATCAAGCGGAACGCTGTATAGCCCGTTTGAGGTACCTATGAATAATTTTTGGTTAAACACACTTACCGCGTTACTTTTTAACTGGTTATCCTTATTGGCATAAATACGCTTAACCGAGGTGTTATAGTTGATAAAATCAATCCCGCTTTCCAGGCCGAGCCACAGGTTTTTGTCACGGTCGAGCAAGAGGCCAAGCACGTTATTGTTTTGCAGCCCTTCGTTGTTGGAGAATCGTTCTACCACATTGCCTTTGCCGTCAATAATAATCAGGCCGCGGGCCTTGGTGCCGATGGCATAGCGGTCATCGCCTATTTTTTTGGCGCAGTTTACCAGGTCGTTCTGTAAAATGGGGTCAATAGCGGTAGGTTTTTTGATTAAGGTTGATCCGGTTAATAAAAATAAGCCCTGTTTCAGCGTAGTAAGCAGTACCGTATCACGATTATAATCCATCACCCCGGTAATATGCAGACTGGCAGTAGGCAATTGGGTATGGCAGGGCTGCCATTGATAATCTTTAAAAAACATCAGGCCCTCGTCCTTATCTTCCGCAAAGAGTTGCGATCCGGCTTTTGACAGCAATCTCCAGCCGCCCGGCGCATCAAATGTTTTGATCTCGTTGTTATTGTACTCAAAAACACATTCAATAGTGCGGAAGAAAACTTCATTTTTGAACAGCACAATGCTCCATATATCGGCAAACTGTCTTGCTTTCTGCGGCATGAGCTGCTTAATGGAATGATATTTTAAAATGCCGTTCGCATCCGGGAAAAAGTAGCCTATCTCATCCTGTCCGCCTACAAATATCTTTCCATCGGGGTCAATAGCCAGGGCTTTGATGGTGCCCTTATTGGGTAAAGGGTATATTTTCCAGTAACTGCCGTCAAAAGTTAAAAGTCCGTCGTTATTGGCAAAATAAAGTATGCCATTGCGGTCCTGCTTTACATCCCATACTTCGGTACTGGCGTTATAATCTGTATGCGTGTAATTTTTAATAGCGGGCACACCTATGGTAGTTTGCGCACCGGCAACAAAAACCAAAGCGTGGTAAATAATAATCAACAGAATGATTTTCTTCATCAACAAAGCTTCCCCCGAGGAGGTATTTTAAAATGTTTTATAAAACCGGCATTATCAGGCGAGCACGGTAATTGGATTAAAAAGGTAATTTAAAAAACATTTTAATATAAAGGGTAAATGTTTTGTTTGTAGTGGAGTGTATATACTTGTTATTAGTCATATCAGGGCCTTTTGAGGGTTTTTGTAGTGTTAATGTAGAGGTGTCCTGCATTGATATTATTGGTACTTGTGCTGACATTTGAGAACGCTCATCAGGCCTTATAGATTTAACAATATCAAATATCACCGCGTCATTGTGAGGCACAAAGCAATCTCCTTTATACAGGACGAATAATGCATGTCGTAGAGCGCTCAATTGCCGCTGTGGCTGTTACTTTGTCTTGATACAAAGTAACCAAGACCGAGCGAAGCGAGATAATGAGCACCGATAAAAAATAAACAACAACGAATAAATCAAGTCAGCAGAAATGCTTCTTTGGCTCATGGCCTTTACCCTGCAAAGCGGACAGAACCTGGGCCGCAATTATTTTGCCCCACTTCGTTCGCGCAATCCGCTGCGCTTCAGCAAAAACTTGCTATGCCCTGCATCCGCACAAGCCACCATTGTTCTGCCCGCTTTCGCCCGAAGCTTATCTGCTGACGGGAGAAGAAAAATCACTAATTAAAAACCAGTATGACCTCCATGAAAAGAGCTAAGGCCCGGTGCGATTCCTTCCCTCGGGAAGGGGAGGAAGGGGTTTATGGAACAGGATAATCATCAGCACCACTGTTTTTTTATTAGCTATTACCCTGCATCGGGCGGCAGATGTTAAGAAGGCAAAAGCTCTAAAAAGTCGGTTAACACAAATTTGGTATAAAATTTAATTAACTAGTTAAAAATCAATTAATTAAATAAATTTTAACCATAAAAAGTGTAAACCATGTAAACCCACTTTTATGGCATATTAAGCGGTTCTGTTCCGATTACACCAAAAAAAATTGTTCCCAATCACTAATTCACTAATTAGATTTCACCGTCCAGAATATCGTGTTTCTCACCAACGTCGTAAACGTGCTGTCCTGAAAAAGTTCGGGGAAGTGGCCCATGGCTATGTAGATATTTTTGGCCTTGATATGCTCATTTGTCCATATCACCGGGTGATCGCCCATTTTGATGGGCTTATCCGGTACGTAGGTGTTTTCGTCAATACTGGCTAATACATGCACATTGGGGCGCGGACTTTTATTGTAGGTATACCACTCATCCCTGGTGGTGAATGATGCCGGTAAGCCTGCCATAATAGGGTGGTTTTTATCTTCAACGGTGAGTAAGGCAGTTGTGCCGCCGTGTATGGTATCCTTAAATTCAATGCCACCCATAAACTGGCAATACCACTGCCACATGGGGTAACCATCAAACACACCCAGCAGGGTAGGATGGTGAAAACCAATCCAGCCACCTTTACCTTGTTCCAGGTACTCTGTAAAAGCCGCCTGAGCTTCTGGTCCCCAGGGATAGGGCGGATAATCCAGTTGGATAAACAATTGATATTGTTTTAAAAAATCCTTGGTTATGGGTTTGGTATCGGTAATATAATCAATGGTAAAGTTGCTATCGATGGCCAGCTTGTCCAGCCATATTTTGGCGGCGGCATCAAACAAGGCATGTCCCCCGCCAACTTCGGCAATGGCAATAGCCCGGAAACGCGGGTGTTTATTTTGAGCAACGCTAATGAGTGAACTGCCAGTAACGAGCAGTAAAACGATGGCAATAATTTTAAATGTTTTCATAGCACGACCTTCGGTTTAGGTCGGGCAATTATAGCCGAAACTTTTTATTCAAAAACGGTAATCAGCGTATCGTAGTGGTAAAGTAGGGCAGGTATAAAGGCTTTTTACAGCTGCAAATTAGGATATTTGGTTGCTGTAGGGTTGCTGACGTAGCACCCCTCATTTGATTACCTGTAACCTATATGAAAAGAACCCCGCTTATTATTCTTTGCTTGATGGCCTGTTGTTTGGCTTTGCCTGCTTTTGCATTTGCGCAAACAGATACCGCTAAAATTGATATCCCTATGAATAAGGGAAAGTTAAGCTATGAAAACGCTTCGAAAAATATGGCCGGTAAAGCCGAACTATTTAAGCGGGCAAGTAAATGGTTTAGTATGGTGTTCCCGGATCAGTCGGAAGGTAAAGTTGTTATTGATCGGCAAGCCGGAACCATTAATGGCTTTGGATTGTTCAAAGTGGTCACCAGCGATTCGGGGAACTATTATTGGTTAAGGTTCAATGTAGCTATTGCGGTGACAGATACCGGATATACCTATCGCGCCTATAATTATTACGAAAAGCCGATAGAAAAAGGTATCACCAATGAATACTCCAAAATTGAATATCGCTGGTGGGATTATCGCCGCGGACACCCCTGGTCGGCAGAAGATAAACGATTGTTTACCGGTTTAAATAACAACTCGCGTACACTCCTGGCCTCGCTAAAAACCATTATGGATAAATAAAATCTTACAAACACTACAACTAAAAATATATGAAAAAACTACTGCTGTTCATTTGCCTTGGCCTATTTATTTGCTTTAACGTTCATGCGCAAACTAAACATTTTAGAGTATTGGCCTTGTATGAAAACGGCGGGCACCATATCGAGTTCTCCAAACGCGCTAAAGTATGGCTGGATAAACTGGCCGCCGAAAAAGGGTTTACTATCGATTATATTCAAAATACCGACAAAATAGACGACGCCTTTTTGAGCCAGTATCAATTGTTTTTGCAATTAGACTATGCCCCCTATGCCTGGACCGATAAAGCTGTGGCCGCCTTCCAGAAATATATCGACGAAGGTAAAGGTGGTTGGGTTGGCTTTCACCACGCAACGCTCCTGGGCGAGTTTGATGGTTATCATGAGTGGCAATGGTTCTCGAATTTTATGGGCGGTATCAGCTTCAAAAATTACATAGCCACCTTTGCCAAAGGGAAGGTAAATGTTGAGGATAAAAAGCACCCGGTAATGAAAGGCGTGCCTGCGTCATTCCTGATACAACAGGAGGAGTGGTATACCTATGATAAAAGTCCGCGCCCCAATGTGCATGTGCTGGCCAGCGTTGATGAATCAACCTACGATCCTCAAGGCGATATTAAAATGGGAGACCATCCGGTGGTTTGGACTAACGAGCAGAAAAAGGCCCGTAACGTTTACATTTTCATGGGGCATTCGCCAAACCTGCTGGATAATCCGGCCTGGGTAAAATTGGTCACTAACGCTATTTTTTGGGCTGCAGGTAAATGATGTTGATAATAAATACTCATATGATGTTTAAAAAACTGTTTTGTCTGCTGATAACCGTTATGTGTTGTACTGTAGTGCTTGCCCAGGGATCTAAATTTAAAATGCTGGCCCTTTACACCACCACTGTCGAATCAGATCATGTTGATTTTGCCAACGATGCCATTAAGTACTTTACTGATCTGGCAGCTAAAGATGGCTTTACTTTCGAGGCCACCACCAACTGGAAAAATCTGAACGATGATAATCTGAAAAATTACCAGTTAATCATCTGGCTAAATGATTTTCCGCAGAATGAAGAGCAGCGCACCGCTTTTGTAAAATATATGGATAATGGCGGCGCCTGGATCGGCTTTCATGTAGCCGGGTATAACGATAAGTATACCAAATGGCCCTGGTTTGTGAGCTTTTTAGGTAGCTCGGTTTTTTATAACAACAGTTGGCCCCCATTGCCGGCGAAACTGCTGGTTGATGATACTAAACACGCGGTGACTAAAGGCATTCCTGCTCATTTTGTTTCGCCCATCAACGAATGGTATGGGTGGAAGCCAAGTCCCCGGCTAAACAAAGACATTAAAGTTTTGGTCACGCTCGATCCGGCAAATTATCCCCTGGGTAAAAAGGACATCATCCGCGAGGGCGATATTCCGGTAGTTTGGACGAATACCAAATACAAAATGCTGTACATCAACATGGGCCACGGTGATCAGATATTTACGTCGGATATTCAGAACAAACTGTTTGAGAATGCGGTGCTGTGGTTGGGGAGGAAGTAGATGTGCAAATGTGCAAATTCCAGATGTGCAGATGAGGCACAAAATCAATCACTTATAAAAAATATGTCATTGCGAGGAGGAACGACGAAGCAATCTCCTCGCGTTTAATATGCAAGCGAGGAGATTGCCACGCTGCGCTCGCAATGACATATTCTTTATGAGCTTTAAAACTGTGAATAACGAACTTCTCTTTTACTTCGCCTTCAATCTTGCATCTATTTCATTAAGCAAATATTCCTTTTTATCATCAGCATATTCCCAAAACATCACCCCGGCCATTTTATGTTTGATCAGATAATGGCATTTAGCTTTTATCGACCATTCATCATCATATGATATAAATTGTTTGGTAGCCGCGTTGAATAGGTAAGGGGCATCAGCATTGCGGTCGCGATAATATTTAAAACCATTGCGGTTTAGCAAACTGTCTTTGATCAGTGTATAACCTCCCACATGTACATATTCTGCCCTTTTCATCCCCAACCCATTCTGGGCAACATCCAGTACTTTTGAGGATCTACCATAAAAAGCCACGCCTAATACCAATTTGCTGGCAGGCACACCGGCGGCAATAAAATCGGATACAGCTTTATCGGCATAGTTTTCTGTCTGGTATTGTTTGGAGGCGTACAGGTTGGTATGATGAACTGCGATGCCTGATCCATCCTGGAAATAATCATATGTCATGAGGTTTATATAGTCCAAATATTGCTGAGCTTTATCCATTTCGGTATGATCTAAAAAACGTTTAAACCCTCCAACCGCCGTAGTCAACAGCAGCTTTTTGCCCGCCTGTTTTTCCAGTATATCCAGGTCATGTCGCAGGGCTTTAAACATCAGCGTATAGTTTACCTTATCTTCGGGGCGATAAGTATTACCGGTGTTGCCAGCCATACCGGGGTACTCCCAGTCGATATCAATACCGTCAAGATCAAATTTTTTAATGATGGCTACCGCGCTGGCCGAGAAAGCTTCGCGAGCGGTATCGGTCAATACTGCATCGGAGAAGTTGCCGCTCCAGGTCCAACCGCCTATAGATATGAGCACTTTAAGTGCAGGATTACGCTTTTTAAGCTGTACCAGGTTCCGGAAATTAATGGTATCCGTTCTTTCGTGACTTAAAAAGGCCCGGTTGTTTTTTACGTTGACAAAAGCATAGTTAATGTGGGTCAGTTTTTCGGGGTTCACCATTTCCATGTTGGCTACACCTTTATAACCGCCAACGTACCCAATAATTACATATTTAGGTTTCTTGGTTGCTTTTTGTGCCCGGAGCGTAATGGCAGGTAATAAAAATGGCAATAAACAAAGCAGTGCTTTAGCCAGTAGATGTTTGTGAAATTTTAGGTTGATCATTTTATAATGAGGTTTAAGTATGGTATAAGTGTTTATTAGATTTTGAGTCTGATCCGCTTTTTTTCCATCAGTCCAACGAGGGCAATCAATATAAACGCGGTGGCCATAGAACGGGCCAGGCCGATAATGCCCGAATTGAAAATATCCGGATAATTAATATGGAAAAGCATCAGCAGAAAAACCTGGAAATAAGGCATCAGGTAACAGGTAAGCGTACTGGTACCCGCTGGCCATATCCATTTGAACCAATTTTTTTTGCCCTTTACATCAACCAGGTAAATCATCAGCTCAAATACCAGGATGGTAATACCACTGCAAATAAATATCCAGGCAGGAGTAGAGCGGATCTTGGAGATGCCTTGCGTGTAGGGGCGTATCACCAATCCTAATACGATTAACACTACACCAGTAAGCCCAAAAATGAGCCACATGCGCTGCGTTTTGCCAAGAGTAACCAGGCGTGCATATAACTCTGATATTACAATGCCGCCCATGGTTAAACAGAGTGATGAGGCATCGCCGATCAGGAATAATCTTTTATGGATGATGCCAGTATGCCGGGCTATATTGATAGCTACAAATAACAGCAGTATCGGAAGAATAATGTTCAGTTTGCCTTTTGCCAGTAAGTAAACAATGGCACATATAAGATAGGCCCAGCCAATAATGCCCAGTATTCCCCACCATTCGGGGCGCATACCGGTAATTTCGCCGTCGTCATTCCCTTTATATACAACGGCCATGGCAATTAGTATGGCTATCCCTAGTCCTTGTAAAGTGTATCTTTTGGCTTTGGCCATGGTTTCGGGATAATCCAGCCATATCAGGAAAAAGGCCAGCGTAATCAATATCGCCCAAAGTGCTTTGGGTAACACAGAAGTATTGCTGTAGCTTTCCAGGTTTACATGATAAAACCCCATGATGAGCAATGCCGCACTGCGGGTAAGTATGTATATTAAAATAGAGGTGAAAGAATCGCCTTTATTGAGCCTGTTTTTGATAGCGAAGGGTAACGACAAACCTACAATGAAAAGGAACGCCGGGAATATGGTATCGGCAAAACCCATGGCATCTGCTTTACCCGGTGCATGGTCTATCCATCCGGGGATGTTTTTTACACCGCTGGCGTCGTTAACAAATATCATCAATAGCATAGTGATGGCTCGCAGCACATCGATAGATAAAAGGCGCTTAGGTAGCTGTTGCATTTAAAAGGGTTTAACTGTGAAATATGAATAGGTACGTGTATTAACTTTTAGCCAACCAGGTTTGCTTTATGCAGATCAATACACGAGTATAAGTTAAGCAAATTTGTTTTATATGCCTTCAAGCAAATCTAAAAGGGAAATGATCCGGATTGTATTAATTGGGCACTACTTTACCACTACGATAGGTAGAAACAGGCGGAATGCGAGGGGTAAACAGGTTTAGTAGTTGATATTGGTGACGGCTTAAGATAGAAATTTGGCAAAAAAATAAGCAAGACTCTTTTCGGGTCTTGCTTATTTTTGAGCATAATTATACTCTGTATATAGTTATATAAAACTTACGCTTTAGGTGTTGTTTCCTTTTTTGCAGCTGGTTTGGCTGCGGTTTTTGCAGGAGCTGGAGCCGGTGTCGCTGCCGGTTTTTTAGCGGCGGCAACTTTTGGCGCTGCAGCCGTTTTAGTGGCAAGTGCCTGTGGAACTGCTACTTTTTTATCTTTAGCAGCAAGCGCTTGTGGAACTGCTACTTTTTTGTCTTTGGTAACAAGTGCTTGTGGAACTGCTACTTTTTTAGCAGGAGCCGTGTTTTCACCAATTTTTGCAGCTAATGTTTTGGCCAGGTTTTTTGAGGCTTTTTCAATAGCTTTGTTCACCTTTTTTAGGTCTGATTCAAATTCGCTTACTACGGTTTTGATCTGTGCAAACAGTTTATCGTTTAATTGTTTCTTAAGAGCCTTACGGGCTTCTTTAGTGGCTGTCTTATTTTTATCGTTTTTCATATTACTGGACAAGGAAATTCTGAGTGTTTTTTGAAATTAATTTTCGGCACAAAGCTAAGTTAATAAACAGTGATTTTAATATTATGTTTATGTTAATAAAGATAGTTAATGTTAATTAATTATTAACAAGATAAATTGACTATTATGTTCATTTTTAGCGATCTACCATTAGCTTTTAATATTAATTGTATATTATTAATCAGCTTAACCAGATTTTATGATGGTTGGATTAATGAATATGTATGATATAAATGATTGTATCATGCGACATTTTGCTTTTTGTGAACAATCATTTTTTGAAAGCTTTTGGGTTAATTGATAACTTAGCAGCGCTTATATTGTTTTTATATGATGATCAAAGATTTAAACTCCTTAAACCAGGTAGCGGAATTTCATACCACTTTTAAACACCCCATTGTTGCCGAACCGGCTATTCCTTCCAAAGAACGCAGTCAATTGCGCATTGAACTATTGGCAGAAGAGCTAAAGGAGCTGCAACAAGCGGTTGATGATAACAACCTGGTGGAGGTAGCAGATGCCCTTTGCGATTTGCAATATGTGCTATCGGGTGCAGTACTGGAATTTGGACTGGGTCAAAAGTTTAAAGAGTTATTTGACGAAGTGCATCGCTCCAATATGAGCAAAGCCTGCAAAACCGTTGAAGAGGCTAACCAAACTATTGAACATTACCGTAATACAGCCGGTACCGAATCACACTATAAAGAGATTGATGGATTATTTTTGGTTTACCGTACATCGGATAACAAAACCCTGAAATCAATCAATTATTCACCTGCCAATCTGGGCAGCATTGTAGGATAACCATACTTAAAATAAAAAACTTGCCAGAATCAGCCCCAAACCAACCCGAAGCAAAAGAAACCATGCATCCGCGTAACCAGCACCGCCTGGGATACGATTTTAAAGCGCTGATGCGGGCCACGCCGGCCTTACGGCCTTTTGTTACGGTAAATCAATACGATAACCAAACCATCAATTTTGCCAACCCCGATGCGGTAAAAATGCTGAACAAAGCATTGCTAAAGCATCATTATCGCATTGCCAGCTGGGATATTCCCGAAGGTTATTTGTGCCCGCCGATACCCGGCCGGGCCGATTATATCCATTACGTGGCTGATCTGTTGGCTACTTCAAACGGTGGTGTGGTACGCAAAGGCAAAAAGGTGCGGGTGCTGGATATCGGTGTAGGCGCCAACTGTGTTTATCCCATCATTGGCGTACAAGAATACGGTTGGAGCTTTGTTGGGGTAGATATCGACGAGGCGGCTATTGAATCGGCACAAAAGATCATTGATAGTAATGATCAGTTGAAAAAGACCGTTGAATTACGCCTGCAAAAGCACCGGGCTGATATTTTTACGTTTGCTATAAAGCCGGGTGAGTTTTTCGATCTGACAGTCTGCAATCCTCCGTTTCATGCATCTGTAAGGGAAGCTGCTGAAGGATCGCGTCGTAAATGGAATAACCTTGGCCTGCATACCGCGAAGGGCAAAGAAGAACCGCTATTAAACTTTGGCGGTCAGAATACCGAATTATGGTACCCCGGTGGCGAGGCCGCGTTTTTAAAACAGATGGCTACCCAGAGCACCCGCTTTGCCAAACAATGCTTATGGTTCACCTCGTTGGTATCCAAAAAAGAAAATCTGCGTATTTTGTACAATGCCCTGCAAAAGGCTGGCGCCAAGGAAGTGCAAACCATCAATATGTCGCAAGGTCAAAAAGTTAGCCGTATTATGGCCTGGACATTTTTTACACCGGAAGAACAGCACCGTTGATTATTTTGATTGCGTTGATTTCGCTGATATTTGTCTGAACCTTGATTAAATAGATTTTGTCTGAACTATGATTTATGGGATTTATCAGATTATAGGATTTTGATTTGCATAAGTAAATCGTGGAGATCCCTTAATCCTAAAAATCAAGGTTCAGATAATCAACGAAATCAACGTCATCAGAACCATCAACGGTCACACCCGCAAAAATGTCTTCTTCTGGTACAAATAATATAGAAAAACCCATTTCACCAGGATAAAGCAAACGGCCATCACCACAATATTGTATGGATCACCAACCAACTGCCCTATCCAGCCAAAAAAAGCATTGCTGGTGAATTGCCACTTGATAAAATGTCCGGAAATATAGATGAGGATGGAGTTCATGCCGATGACCCTGAAAAAGAAGGCCCATTTTTGATAACCCAGCACATCAATCACATAATAAAACAGGGCCATCAACAACAAGCTCAAACCGCCCACCTGCATCACAAATGAGCTTGTCCACAGATTTTTATTGATCGGAAAATCCAGGTTCCAGATCTGTGCTATGATCAGGAATATGACCCCGGTAACCGCCATAATAGCTACTTTACGGGTTTGGGCCAGTCCTGTTTTTTTCAGAAGCTGACCGGTTAATATACCCAATAAGCCGGTGCTGATGGCCGGTATGGTAGAGAATAAACCTTCGGGATCATGAATGCCTAAATACAGTTTTCCAGGTAATATCAAACGATCCATATACGAGGCAAAATTCCCCTGCATGGTCAGATCGCCATGCGGGAAACCCGGTGCCGAGGTGAATTTAAGCAGCAACCAATAGCCAATAATAAAAACCCAGAACCATACCATCTGCATCCGTTCCCGGCTGTAGATGTAAATGATATTAGCAAACATGTAGGCAATGCCGATACGGCCAAGCACGCTGGCAAAACGGATTTGCGATATAGGCATAATGTTTAATCCATTATTATAAACAATACCAAGAAGCACCAGTATGGCAGCTCTTCTGATCACTCTTAAGGTTAATTGTTTTTTACTTTTACCCTTTTCCAGTTCGCGGCCTACCGAGAATGGGGTGGATACACCTGCCATGAACAGAAATAGTGGAAATATCAGGTCGTACAGATGGAAACCGTTCCAGTCGGGGTGAGTGAATTGTAGTGCTATGGCCTCCCAGAATGGCGATTTGGTGGTTTTGGCCAGGGTATGAAAAATCTCCTCGCCGCCCATTATCCAAAACATATCAAAGCCCCGCAGAGCGTCTAACGAAAATAAGCGGGTTGATGCCTTATTGATATCATCGGCATTGCCTGCTGATGCGGTTGCGCTAGTGGCCATATTGCAAAAAGATTTTAGTTGGTACTAAAGATATAAAAAGCACCCTATTTAAAATATTTTTTTTAGTTAACCATACTTTGTAAAATGAAATTGTTACGCAGCGTTGTACCTTCGCGTTTTGAACGAGTGCTGCATGTTAGAGATCATATACCGCGATGAACATCTTATCGCCATCAATAAACCACACGGATTGCTGGTACACCGGTCGCCCATAGCTGCCGATGCATCGGAGTTTGCCCTGCAATTGCTGCGCGATCAGATAGGTCAGAAGGTAAACCCTGCTCACCGTATCGACCGCAAAACTGGAGGGATATTGTTATTCGCCTTGGATAAACCTGCCGAAATTGCCATGCAGCAACAGTTTATGGAAAACCAGGTACACAAAAAATACCTGGCTATTGTTCGTGGTCATACCCCTGATCAGGAAAATATCGATTACCCACTGCGCAAAGAGAACGGTACTTTGCAAGATGCTTTTACCCAATATACTACCGTAAAGCGGGCCGAGCTGGATGTGCCTTTGGGCAAACATCCTACATCGCGCTATTCGCTGGTGGAGGCTGTGCCCACTACGGGGCGTATGCACCAGTTACGCAAGCATTTTAGTCATATTTTTCATCCCATTATAGGCGACCGTACCCACGGCTGTAACAAGCAGAACAAACTGTTTAAAGAAACCTGGGATATGGAAACCATGCTGCTGCACGCCTCGCACCTGGAATTTACCCATCCGGTTAGCGGCGAAGCCATACAAATTGATGCCGGTCTGCAGCCTGAATTTAAGCGGGTGATGCAAATTATGGGTTGGTAAAAGCTTCAGCTTTAGGGTGATGAAATAAACAAAATGGCTTGATAATTGTCTTTTACCTAAACAGATAAAAGATGATTAAACCGGCAGAATATAAGTTATACACCGATGACGGCGACCGTACCATCACCATAAAACCCGTAAATCAAACCATATCGGGTGGCGCATTATATATAACCGGTGTATTTAAACTAAGTGAGGGAGAAGTAGGTTTGGGTGATATTGTTTTTGACGACGATCTGCGCGAATGGGAATACACCGGCTTTGGCGACCTGACCCACGAGCAAGCAGCCGAGATAGCTACCTACATACAGGAAAAAACCAACCAGGAGTTAGAAGAGGAGAAAATGGGGTAGATAAGATGGCCTGTCACCCTGAGCTTGTCGAAGGGCGAGCGCAGAGGCCTGGCCCCCATGCTTCGACGGAGCTCAGCATGACAGCCTACTTTTTTCTTGTCATCCTGAGCATAGCGAAGGATCTATTCTGCGATAAAGATGGCGCTCAATAGATGCTTCACTCCGTTCAGCATGACAAACTGCTTTTACCCTCTTTCCGCCGCAGGTGAAGAGAGGGTGGTCGAGCGAAGCGATGACCGGGTGAGTCGTTTATTTAGCTTATCTTTGCCGCATACTCCAGCACAAATAATGATCAAGCAAGCCCTTCTGAATCTTAAGATAAACGCGTTAAACCCTATGCAGGAGGCAGCCATCAGCGCCGCCAAAAAAAGCGATGTGATATTGCTGTCGCCCACAGGCTCGGGTAAAACGCTGGGTTTTTTACTGCCACTATTGAGTTTGCTGGATGCTCAAATACCAACAGTGCAGGCGCTCATCATGGTGCCATCGCGCGAGCTGGCTTTACAGATAGAGCAGGTTTTTAAGGCCATAGGCAGCGGATTTAAAGTGAACTGTTGCTATGGTGGTCATCCCGTAAAAATTGAACGAAACAACCTGTCGCAGCCGCCAGCCGTATTGATTGGTACGCCTGGCCGCATAGCGCATCACCTGCGCCGCGAAAGCTTTAGTACCGATACCATCCATACCCTGATACTCGACGAATTTGACAAAGCCCTGGAATTTGGTTTTCAGGAGGATATGGCTTATATCATTAAACAGATGCCCGCCATTAAAAAACGCATCCTGACGTCTGCTACCAAAATGGAGGAGATTCCGGCTTTTACTGGAATAATAAAGCCCAGCACACTGGATTATCTAACCAATGCCGCTTCAGCCCCTGATATCAAACAAAAAGCCGTTATAGTCGAAGCTGCCGATAAACTGGATGCGCTGTTTGCCCTCATTTGTAAAATAGGCGATAACGCCACGTTGGTTTTTTGTAATCATCGTGATGCAGTTGAACGCATCAGCGATCTGTTGTTTGACCTTGGTTTGCCGCATGATATATTTCACGGCGGAATGGAACAGGAGGACCGTGAGCGGGCTTTGTTAAAATTCCGGAATGGCAGCCATCGTTTACTCATCACCACTGACCTTGCATCCCGTGGACTGGATATACCCGAGATTGAGCATGTGGTACATTATCAACTGCCGCATAACGAGGAGGCTTACACTCATCGGAACGGCCGTACGGCTCGTATGCATGCGAAGGGTACATCATACCTGATCCTGTCGCCCGATGAAAAGCCATCTTATCTAAAAGAAATGCCCGAGATAGAGGAATTGCCCGAGAATCCGGTGATACCACCGTTATCGCCATGGGCTACATTGTACATTGCCGCGGGTAAAAAAGATAAGGTAAATAAGATCGACATCGTGGGTCTACTACTTAAAAAAGGCGGATTGGATAAGGAAGATGTAGGGCTAATAGAAGTACACGATTACGCTTCATACGCGGCGGTAAAACGTAACCGTATTGAGCGGGCAGTACAAGCGGTGAAAGGCGAGAAGATCAAAAACAAAAAAGTTAAAATAGATATTTCAAGATAATAAAACTGAGAAGAGCATGAGCAATAATGATATCATGAAAAAGCTACGTGTAGCGATGAAATTTACCGATGATGATATTGTAAAAGTTTTGGAACTGGTTAACTTCCGCATCACCAAAACGGAACTGGGTGCCATTTTCCGTGCCGACGATCACCCCAATTTTAAGCCTTGCGGCGACCAGATCCTGCGCAATTTTCTGAATGGCCTCATCATTCATCAACGCGGCCCTATGCCTGATAAAAGGGCACCTAAGGTGGAAGGGAAATAGGGATTTAGGTTGGACGTTTTTGTTCACTACATAAAAGGAAATAGGGTTAGTGCGATCCCTTCCTTGGGGAAGGGGAGGTAGGGGTTTCATCGCCGGGTAATCACCTCTTGCAGAAACCCCTCCCTGCCATTGCGCTCAAGCCAGCCGCACCCCTCCCTTGGGAGGGAACTAAAAACAAGAAGAGCGATGATTTTATCATCGCTCTTCTTGTTAAATATCAAACGTAAAATTTATTACGGCCAACGTAAAACCTAATCTTATCTCAGGTCAACTAATTCCACACCCGGGTGGCCTTTGGCGTCCCATGCAAATGTGGCGTCGGCAATTTGGGCATTCGGGGTAAAGCTGCGTACGGTGTAGTTGTATTTATTACCGTTTTTATCAAACAGTTGCGCGCTGTAAATCTGTTTTTTGGCTTTGTCTATCAACAGGCGGACCTTAAAAATATTTTGTTTTTCGTTTTCGGGGGTCAGGTCGATGACCTGATAGGCTTTTCCACCTATTTTTTGCTCACCGGTGTACAAGTATTTGTAACCATGTTCATAGATGGTGAAAATTTGTGAGGGGTTGCTAACACCATCTGTGCCTTTTGGCGCGTCGCCAACCTGTACTTCTTTATCTTTTTTGAGGTAGGTCCATTGGGTTTTGCCATCGTTGATGATTTCCTTGTCTACATCTTTTCCACCGGTCGAAGCATAAAGGGTTACCCGGTATTTGCCCGATTTTGCTTTTGAAATTAAAGTGCCGTTCTGGGTTTCTTTAACGCCAGCCTGTGGATTATCGAGCGTAAAACTAAAATCTGTCTTGATAGCATCGTATGATTTATACTTTTGGCTTACCTGGTTTAATATAGCTTTAGCTTGTGTATCTTTTTGGGCGAAAGCGGGGCTGCAGGTGCTTATAGCTAAAATGGAATAAAGGAGTATCTTTTTCATTAAAATAATCTGTTTTTTTATTGGTAATGAAGCTATCACGAGCATATTCATTTGTTTTTTTTGACGGCGGCTCATGATGGTTTCATCAGTGTTTTTTACATCAACAACTATTATTGTTAATAGTTACTCTGTTAGAGTAAATAAATTTGAATAGGTTTAATCTTTGGGTTTTTGAAGGGTTTCCAGATAGCGTTCCAGGCTGTATTCATCGGGATAAAGTACATCGCGGGCCTTGCTGCCTTCAAAAGCGCCTACAATACCTGCGGCCTCTAATTGGTCAATGATTCTGCCGGCACGGTTATAGCCCAGTTTCATTTTACGCTGGATGAGTGAAGTGGAGCCCTGTTGGTGCATCACGATAAGGCGGGCAGCCTCTTCAAACATCGGATCGCGATCATCCGGATCATATTCTTTAGCGCTGCTGGTTTCGCCTTCACCCACATATTCGGGCAGGAACAGGGCGGTTGGATAACCTTTTTGGTTTCCAATAAAATCTGAAATGGCTTCAACCTCCGGAGTATCCACAAAGGCACATTGCAAACGAATCAGGTCGCTGCCCGTACTAAACAGCATATCCCCGCGACCGATCAATTGATCAGCGCCACCGGCATCAAGAATGGTGCGTGAATCGATCTTGGAAAGTACCCTGAATGCCAGTCTTGACGGGAAATTGGCTTTAATAGTACCCGTAATGATATTAACTGATGGACGTTGTGTGGCAATAACCAGGTGTATACCTACGGCACGGGCCAGCTGGGCAATACGGGCTATCGGCATTTCCACCTCTTTACCGGCGGTCATCATCAAATCGGCAAACTCGTCAATCACCAGTACGATGAATGGCAGGTAGCGGTGTTTTTCCGGATCGCTGATCTTACGGTTTACAAATTTGGCGTTATACTCTTTCAGGTTACGTACTTGTGCATCTTTCAGCAGGTCATAACGCTGATCCATCTCGATACAAAGCGAGTTGAGCGTATTCACCACCTTTTTGGTATCGGTAATAATGGCATCGCCTTCGTCAGGGAGCTTAGCCAGGAAGTGTCTTTCAATTTTACGGAAAAGCGTAAGCTCCACCTTTTTGGGATCTACCAGTACAAATTTTAGTTCCGCAGGATGCTTTTTATACAGCAGCGAAACCAATATGGCATTGATACCAACCGATTTACCCTGACCGGTAGCACCAGCCACCAATAAGTGTGGCATCTTGGCCAAATCGGCAATAAATACCTCGTTGGATATGGTTTTACCGAGGGCGATGGGCAGGTCCATCGTAGTGTTCTGGAATTTCTCTGTCGATAGGATCGAGCGCATCGATACCATTTCGGGGTTCTGATTTGGCACCTCGATACCGATAGTTCCCTTACCTGGCATTGGCGCGATGATACGGATGCCCAATGCCGCCAAACTCAGGGCGATATCATCTTCCAGGTTTTTGATCTTGGAGATACGCACACCCGGCGCCGGGATGATCTCATACAACGTAACCGTTGGCCCGATGGTAGCCTTGATCTTATCGATCTCGATATTATAATGATTCAGCGTTTCAACAATTTTGTTCTTGTTGGCTTCCAGCTCTTCGGCGTTAACTGATATTTTATTCGATCCGTGGTTCTCTAACAGTTCCAGGTGCGGCATTTTGTATGTTGCCAGGTCGAGTTTATGGTCATAAATGCCAAACTGATTTACCAGATCTTTGGCTTTGTCGTCGTCGGTTTTTTCTACATTGAGTTCAGGCAGCGGACGATTGGTATCAATAGTAAGCGGAATCTCGGTTTCCTCCTCCGGTTCATGTGTTGATGATGGCTTAAGCACAACCGGCTCGTGATAAATGGGCGTTTGTTCCAATGGTTGTTGCTGTTGCCTGGGTTCGGGCATAATGGATGTCACATGCGTTTCCTTGATGCGATTATTACCCCGTGGCCATTCCAACGGAATAGAAGGTTCTTCCTCTGTCATTTCAACCGGCTCTGGCGACACTTCATCAACAGCTATTGGTGCTGCCGGTCGGTTTTTACGTTGCGGTAGTTTAAAGTCAATATTATAGGCAATTACCAGTACTGTAAGTGCGGCAAATACCAGGAAACCACCCGTACCCGCCGGGCCGATCTGCGCATCCAGCAAACGATTTGTCCAGTAGCCAAAACCACCCTCCAGGTAATGCGGATAATCAATAATAAAAGCGTGAAAATAAGCTATAGTGGTAGAAATAAATACGATACTAAACAGGGTATAACCCAATGTTTTGATAATGGAAAACAACCTTACCTTAAAGAGCAGGCGGTAACCGATCACAAAAAAGATGAACACAAACAGGAACGAGGCCACACCAAACCATTCATAAATAAACTGGTTGCTAAGCAATGCGCCAAATTTACCCAGCCAGTTTTGTGCTATCTGCGGGTTGCCGGTATCGGCAATTTCCTGCACGGTTTTGCCTGTAGCCAGGTTATGCCAGCCGCCGTTGGTGGTTGATATATAACTCTGGTCTTCCTGCCAGGTGAACAGGTAAGAGGTGAAGGCTATCAGGAAAAAGATCGACATCAAAAGCGACAGTAAGCCTGCTATTTTAACCGTCTTCCCATTCTCCATATCCAGGCGCGGCATGCTGGGCAGCCTGCGCTTTGGCGCTCTTTCCTTTTCAACTTTTCCCGTTTGGCGGGGCTGATTATCGTCCTTAAAACTATTTGATTTAAACTGATTTCCTTTTACCGGCATCGCTGATGTAACATCCTTTTACTGCAAACTTACACAAAATTTCACGGGATTTAGGACTTGGTGGTTAATCCCAAATCAATGTAAATCCTAAATTCACTCACATAAAGTTAGCAGATTAAACAATTATTTAATCGTATTTTTATTTTTTAGTATTATTGAAAACCATCTGGTACGATCCTCGTAAAAGAGCCTTATTAAAAGCATAGCCCATGTAGTTGCGGCTTACACCAATGTACACCATGAGTATAGAAAAGCTGGAACAATACATCACCACCGCCGACCTGGGTAAGCTGGAAGCCTTACTGATGCAAAGCCCCACGCTGGCCACTACCATAACCAGCCACCAGGTTTCGCCATTAATGTTATCTTGTTATTACAAAAAGCCTGAGGTTACTGATGTGTTGTTGAGATACGTTAACCAGATCACCTTATTTGAAGCAGCTGCTGCCGGGAAGTTGGAAGTAGTAAGTCATTTTGTTGAAACCAATCCTGATACGATTAACGATCACGCCTCCGATGGTTTTACCCCACTTGGTTTGGCCTGTTATTTTGGTCATGAGGCGGTTGCCCGTTACCTGGTGACTAATGGCGCCGATGTTAACTTACCATCAAACAATGGTTTCCGGGTTGCGCCTATACACTCTGCCTGCGCCGGTAATTATACTGCCATAGCCCGTTTGCTGGTTGAAAACGGTGCGCAGGTAAACGTAAAGCAACAGGCAGGTGCCACTCCTATACATTCAGCTGCTCAAAATGGTAACATCGAAATGCTGATCCTGCTGCTGGAGCATGGCGCCATTACCAATGTACGTATGGAAGGCGGCAAGCTCCCCGCCGATCTGGCCCGCGAAAAGGGTTTTGAAGAAATTGCAGAGATATTGGGTTGATCATACTTCTGTTTTGTCATTCTGGGCGGAGCGAAGAATATATTCGTTGGTAGGCATGGCGTATACCCGCTCTTGGCCGCGGGAGGGCCAGTCACTTTGTCGCCACAAAGTAACCAAAAGGCTTTCAGCAGAAATGCTTCTTTACGGCACAAGGCCTTTGCCCTCCAAATCAGTCAGAACCAGGGCTGCAATTATTTTGCCCCACTTTGTTCCCGCGTTTCCCTGCGCTTCAGCAAAAACTTGCTATGCCCCGCATCCGCACAGGCCACCATTGTTCTGCCCGCTTTCGCCCGAAGCTTAACTGCTGACAAAAAAGGAAAAAAGGTTGTTCCTAATCAGTAATTCACTAAATCACTAATTCAATAATTAATCTTGTTACTTCACAAAATGCACCTGCATTGCCGTTACTTGCTTAATGCAGCGGGCAGGTTTCTTTTCGTCTTGTACAATAATGCGGTAGGGGCCATCGGCGGGGGCAAGTGGGGCACCGTCAACCTTATCTGCCAGGATGATGGTTCTGTCGGTAAAGCTTTTATCCAGTTCAGCCAGCGCGAAGATCACCTGGTAGCCGTCACTAGCTTCAACCAGTAAGTATTTAGTCAGATTCTCTCCTTTGAGCTCTGGGCCTAAAGTAACACCCGCGTTCTTCAGTATCTCCGACAGGATAACCCCACTATAGGTATGATCTTTCCCGTCCCTGTCTTTACGCACCACGGTTGTTTGGGTGAATTTTTGCAGATAGGCAGCGTCGATAGTTAATGGTGTACTTACTTCACCACTTATTTTAATGGTTTGTGCTTGAGATATAAAAGGAATAGTTGTAAAGCTTAAAAAAGCGATGCAGGCTATCAGGAGTTGTTTTTTCATGGATATAAATCTAATGCTTTTTATTTTTTGTGGATAGTATATGCGGATCTGAAAATGCAGGATTGGTGATAAATGCCGAATCGGTAAGCATGTTCAAAAAGGCGATCAACTGTTTTTTCTCTATTGAATTTAGTTTTAAACTTTTACCACCGGCTTCGTTGGATTCACCACGCAGAAAGGAGCTTAACGCGGGCGACTGCTCAATGTGTTCGCTGTAATGATCAATCACTTCATCCAGGGTTTTAAACCGGCCGTCGTGCATGTAGGGTGCCGTAAGGGCTACATTGCGTAAGGTTGGCACCTTAAAACGACCGCGATCGGTGGCTAAAGCAGTCAGCTTTTCTATGCCGGAGTCTTTCGGCAGGCTGTCCAGGCCGTTATTATGAAACAATTCCATATAAGTTTTTGGGCCACCATGGCAATGGCTGCAATTGGCTCCGCGGATACCTTTCTCGGGCTGAGGTGCCGTGTTAAACAACTCTATGCCCTTCAATTCGTCGGGTGTAGGTTGATAAGCACCGCGCAGGTACTGATCATAGTGAGAATTGGCTGATATCAGCGTACGCTCAAACTGCGATAGGGCTTTTACTATCTTGTCGCCGGTGATCTTTTCGTCTCCATAAACCAATTTAAACAGGACTGGGTAGTTGGCTGTTTGACTAAGCCGTTGTGCCGAAATGCTTAATGCCTGCCCCATTTCGTGTGGGTTGGTCAGTGGCGTAACAGCCTGTTCTTCCAGTCCATTAGCCCGGCCATCCCAAAACAACCTGCGCGCCCACAATAAATTAACCAGCGACATGGAATTGCGTGGCGTCAATACACCATCTACTCCCGGACTAAATGCTCGTCCATCGGTAAAAGCCTTATCCTGCTGATGACAACTACTACAGGAAAGCTTGTTGTTAGCCGAAAGTTTGGTTTCATAAAAAAGCATCCGACCCAGGTAAACACCTTGTTTAGTAGTAGGATTATCAGCCGGGATCTGGATACGGTTCCCAAAGTTGGCCGGATATACCAGGTTGTATGGGCCTGTTTCGATACCGCCATCTACATAACACCAACCGGATACTATAACAAAGATGAGCAGCAGGAACATAACCCGGCCTTTTCTGAGGCTTTGCCGGCTTAAAAGTGGGTTATGTTTGAGTTGGTGCATGAACAAATTTACTTAAATACTGGCCTTGTGTCATGTTAAAAGGGGCTGTCACCCTGAGCCTGTCGAAGGGCGCGCGTAGAGGCCCTGCCCACCATGCTTCGACAAGCTCAGCATGACATCCGACTTTTATCAATAACTAAAAATCACATTCGCAAAATAATTACGCCCGGCTTCGGGGAAACCTTCTACCAGGGTATAGTTTTTATCAAACAGGTTGTTTACACCACCTTCAATCGAAAATCCTTTAACCAGTGTTAAATGAGCCTTGACATTGGTAAGTGCAAATCCGCCGGATACGGTGCCGTAGCTGGTGCTGTATCTTTTAGAATTATACTCCTCCGATGCCATGACGTACAGTTTTTTGATAGGGGAGTATTGCACCGAACCAAATACTTTGTTTTGTGGTACATCGGTGAGGTAAATAGATGGGCTTGAAAGGTTATTACGTTTCAGATAGGTGTAATTGGCATCTATCCGCACCTGGTCGGCAATGGGATAACCCAAGGCCAGCTCAGCGCCATAATACTCCGCGCGACCCACATTTTGCACCTGCGACAGGTTGGTGCCCGTTTTAGGGTCAACCTGCACATTGTTTACGGTTTGGATCAGGTTGCCAATCTTGCTGTAAAATAAGGATGCCTGTACCGATAGTTTGCCGCTCAGTAACGTATGATAGCTCAGGTCATAATTTAAAGCGTTCTCTGCTTTCAGGTTAGGATTGGGGATAAAAGTTCCAAATTTATACGAGTACCTGTCTTTGATGGTAGCAAAACGGGTTTTGCGGGCCACCGAAAGTGTAATAGCATTCGTGCTGTCTATATCGTATTGTAATAAGCCTTGTAAGTTCCAGGCGCTGTTGCTGTTGGCCGGTAGCTGGCTCACCACATTGTTGGTGTATTGCTGGGCATCAATGCTGTGCCTGTTCATATAACTTATCCCAGCATTGGCTTTTAAGGCCGATGTGAGGTGATAAGTATCCTCGGCGCCAACGGTAAAGTTGTTGTCCGCGTCGCGCCTTACGGGTTCGCCTACATTATGCTCGCGGTGCACATCCTGTTTAAAATGACCCGCTACACTGAAACTGTTGTTTTTTAAGCTGGTATTTTCAAACATGATACTGCTGCCCAGCGTGTAGTCATTGTAAATACTGGTGAAGGCATACGGTTTGGTCATGCTGTTGTAGGAGGCATTATCAAAACTTTGCAGGTTGTTTTTAAACTGATCATAATACCAGCGGGTTTTGATCACGTTGGTGCTGTTGATGCGGTTATTGCTGATCAAATAAAGACTCTGGGTATCCCAGTTGGGCCATTTCCAGTAACGCGGACTTTTAAACAGCGGGTTAGCCGTATCATCGCCGGTATAAACGGGAGTTCCTTTGGTGCCATGCTGATAGCTGTAACCCACGGCATATTCCTGGTTGGCGGTAGGGGTAAAGCCAACTTTGCCGCTTACGGCCACATCATTATTGTAGGAGTTATCGCGATGGCCGCCATCTTCATTTTTAGTAGGCACAAAATCATGCGACAGCGGGTACCAGTTACGTTTTAACTGCGAGGCCGAGATTTCGTAATAAACCTTACCCAGGTTGGAGCCTATATTGGTATTTAGCCTGTAACCGCCGCTTAGCCAACCGGCAATGGCACTCAGCTCAAAAGGTTTTACGGGTTTACGGCTGATGAGGTTGATAGCACCGCCTTCGGCATTTGGGCCATACAAAACCGAAGAATAGCCTTTGGCAATCTGTATTTCTGATAAGTTGAAGGTATTGAACCGTGCCAGATCAACATAACCATCGTAAGGTACGTATAGCGGCACACCATCCAGGTAAATAGGAACCGAACGCACATCGAACCCGCGGATGCTTACTGCCGATTCATTCCTTGGGCCCACAGCTGTTAAGGTAACACCAGGCAGCAGGTTCAGAGCGCTGGAAACGGTTAAGCGGTTATACCGGTTAATGGTGCCCGAACTTAGCTTATCAGATCGTAAACTATCTTTTGTACCGATGATATTCACCTGCCCCAACTGGAAAACATGTTTGGAGGTGTCCCTGTCTTGAGCCTGAGCATTTAAATGAGATAGGTTGAGCGCGGTTAAAACAGTGATAATAAAGAGTAAAGGTTTTTTCATGAACAATGCGTTATATAAAATAAGATATAACGCAAATTCGCAATTTTGACCGGAATTTAAAGTATCCGGAGATTATTTGTTGAATTTTGCTACCCTAAAATGGTGGCTTAGCTTGTCATGAGAAGATATTTTAAAAGAAGAAGTGCTGGTAGGGTGCGATTCCCGCTGAGGGGGCTGGGGCAATTGTAGAAAGACTTACGAAGTTTCTAAAACTTCGTAAGTCTAATTATCTACTGTCGAAATATGACGGACAGGGTCTTTGAGGATGATTACCCTTTATAAAAATTACTCCAAACCTTGTGTCCGAAATTTAAAGAATGTTTTTCTAAAATTTAAGTCCTTCGGTATTATCCTTTAAAAACTCCTGTAATTTTTGATGCAGCAGATGAAACTCCCCTATCACCTTTATACCATACTCTGTTATCACCGCATTACCACCTCCTTTACCCCCACGATGCGATATCACCAGCGGTTGGCTAAAATGCTCATTCATGTGGTTTACCAGGTCCCAGGCTTGCTTGTATGACATTTTCATTTGGAGAGCCGCCTGTCTGATAGAACCAGAAGCCTGGATACGCCCCAACAATTCAACCCGCCCATGGCCGAGAACTTTTTCGTCCCCGATCTCTATCCAAACTCTGCCGTTCAATTTAAATATAGGATCACTCATTATTAATAATGAAAGTAAGGCTATTTTGATGAAAAGGCAAATCCCGGGATATCATCGCGGATATTTTGCGGCAAGCAACGCTGGGTTTGGCTAAAGCCTTAATTGAACGATCCTTTATCCGTTGGCTAAAGCCAACGGCAATGGATAAGATACATCAATTCATTGCCGTCCCATTTATAGGACGGGTAAAATAAATAGCAAGGTTGGGGCTTTAGCCCAATGGGATAATGAAAGGTATTTTGATTGGCATGTGCGTAAACCGACGGTCTTTTATGAGAGCACCGGCTCATTGCTTTGAGTGCCAGCTTTATCCGCATCATTCACCGGAGTTCCCTGTTGCTGCTGTAATTCTTCAAAATATTTCTTTTTTACAACCGTAGTCATTTTATGATCGCCGGTATGGCTCCAGCCTGGAGGCATCACCATGTACAGAAATTTGTTTTTGATGCCCGGTGCCCGGTATACGTCCTTGGCCAGGGCCACTATTTCGCCAAAATAAGCATCCAGGAAGCTATTCTTGATCATCGGGCGACTGATACCGTATTCGATAGGGATGTTACGGTCTTCCACCTGGTAGGTACCAAAAACTTTATCCCAGATGTTCAATAGATTACAAAAGTTGGTATCCATATAAAGCGGGTTACGTGCATGATGTACGCGGTGGTGCGACGGGGTAAGGATAATATTATTCAGGAAACCCAGGCGACCGTCATGTACCAGGTTTTCGCCAATGTGGATCATACCGCCCCAAAAGCCGTCGATAAACATAATCACAAATAGCATGGCTGGAGGTACACCCAGCAAAATACAGGTTGTGGTTCGGATAAAATCGGCATAAGGCCCTTCTAGAAAGAAGTGAGCATAACTTACCGAAAGGTTCATGCTTTCGGGAGCGTGATGGGTAGAGTGCAGGCACCAGAACAGTCTTACTTTATGCCCGAAATAATGATATAAAAAGTGACCAAACTCCCATACAACGTAACCATAAATAAACCAATACCAGGTGAACGAAAGCTTAAAGATGGCGTATTTTTCAAACAAGCCGATGCAAATACCCACCATGGCAATAGATATTACCCGGCCAATAAAAGAGTTGAACACATAGGAGAAAAAAGTTAGCTTGTAATTGATCACCTTAAAACGCTTGTAAAATGCTCCCCTGATAATCTCCATCACCAATAGAAAAGGCATAATGGGTACCAGTAATGCCACAAAGCCCTGATAGGTGAGCAGTTTATCATAATCGCCCGATTTGATGATTTCGATTAATTGGCCAAATCCAAAAAAGCCTGTAAATTGATGCCATACAGCGTTTAAGAAGTCCATTCGTTAAATTTTTATAATTGGTTTATTGATTTAAAACGGAATTAATATGTAATTATGTATGTACATAGTAATTTTTATAAAAGTCAGCAAAATTTATTTACCCTGCAAGTTAAAATCTAAATTTAGGGACTAAACTGTTAAAGAACCCCAATGATTACTTCTTATTATCGCAAAGTCGTGGTGACGGGAAAGAGAGGGGCATTCAGCGAATATAGGCCAAAGGTGAATCGTTGATCACATTTAGCTATACGCAAAACCCTTTCACCAGATCTTCCCATAATTTTTCGTATATTTATATCAATCAACAGCCCGGTTTTCTCTTTTGGGAAAAAACCGGGCTGTTTTGTTAACACCAAAACAAGGTCGAAAATCAACTGTTTGGTGTGTAGTTATTTGATAATTAGATATTTAATACTTTTTAAAGTTTCAAAAACTACTCAAAACCGGGTTTTAATTTGTTAAAAAGTGTTAAAATGAGGGTTTTTTGAGTAGTTTTTGAATGATTTTTACCCGATTTTGATCGAAAAATTGTTAAAATTTAAGGTTTAAAAAGTTTTTGATCATGGTTTCCAGATGTTATCTTTTTTATCTGTGTCCGGATCATAGGTAGTGCCTAGCACCATTTGTTTAACTGGCTTTTTAGCCGCGAAGGTAACATTGGTGGTTTTGTTGCCTTTGGCCCAGCAAGCAATGCTCTGATGCACCAGCTGCGAACTGCCATCCTGATAATATACAGTGAGGTTAATGGGTACAGGCTTGGTACCGATGCTGGTAATGGTCACACTATATTTTTGTTGTTGATGGCTTACTTTGCTGATAGCCAGGTTAGGCTGCCCGTTGTCAAAGAACCAGCTTTTCCAAAACCAGTTAAGGTTAATGCCCGAACCGGTATTGATACAGTTGAAAAAATCGTAGGGCATTGGGTGTTTACCATGCCATTGGCTAATATAGTAATGTAAGGCTTTGGTAAACAGCTCATCGCCCAGCATATCTTTGACATATAAATAGCCCAGACCGGGTTTAGGGTAGCTATCTGTAAATTTTGAAACGCCGGTAAGCTGAGGGGTTAGGGTCATGACAGGCACATCCTGCTCAATGCCAGCGCTGTTTTCTGTTGCTGCAACGCCATAAGGATCCACGATGCTGGGGTCGATAACCGGACTGATAAGCCATTCGCCAATGGTGGCCCAGCCTTCGTCCATCCAGCCATACTTGGTTTCGTTGGTGCCCATGTAAAAAGGAAACATGGTGTGAAATATTTCATGGTCGGTCAATTCAATAGCATCGGCGGTGTTTTCTAATGGATTATCGTTCACCATCATCGGGTATTCCATTTGGTCGAGCCCGTCAAATACGGTTTCATGCGGGTAGGGATATGGCCATTTCGGAAACTGATAGCTCATCGTTTCTACTGTTTTACGGGCGTAGTTCACTACCTCAAAATAATCCTTATGTGCAGGATTAAAAACGGCATCAACACGCGTGCGGCGATTAGTTTTGGTATCGACCACTAAACTTGATGCCTTCCAGATATAATGGTTGCTGATAGCAAAAACAAGGTCAGTAACGCTGTCGGCTTCAAATTTCCAGGTATTGGTAGGATTGTTCCTGGCGATATCAGCAGCCTCAACATCGGCTTGGGTAATAATATCGGTTATCTTATCGCTGATGCTTGCCTGGTTTATCAGTTTTACATATTTGGGGTTATACACCTGTTCGGGGTTTTTGAGGTTTCCTGTAGCCCAAACCTGGTAATTGCCAGGTACGGTGATCTCGGCATTAAAATGGCAAAAATCGTTGTAAAACTCCTGCGAGCCCAGGTAGGGAAATTCGTTCCAGCCGTCAATATCGTCATAAACGGCTATACGCGGGAAAAAATAGGCCACAAAGAAAGCTCCGGTATCAATTTGCCCGGTACGTATATGTGATGTTTTGTTGAGGGTATAAGCATACTCGATATCAAAATGAGTCTTTTGCCCGGGTGCTAAATGAGCGTTCAGCATCATATTGGTACCTTCAATACGATGTTTGGTGCTGTCCTGTAATTGGTTATTAACGCTGATTGATTTGATATGTACGCCATCGGTAAGGTCTTGAGCAGATACAGGCATATCACGAATCGCCCCTTTTTTGTATAAATTAGGGTAAAGCTTAAACAGAACTGTGCTAAGCGTATCCGGGCTGTTATTGGCATAATCAATAGCCACTGTGCCGGCAATATTCCGGCTTTTGGGGTCAAAGCTTACTTTGATATGGTAGTCGGCAGTATTTTGCCAGTAGTTTTTCCCGGGGGCTCCTGCTTTGGTGCGCGTTCCTTTGGTATACGTATTTTGCAGATTTAAGGCTATCGGTAGGTTAACCTGCGCGTAAGAAATGGTACTGCCGGATAAGAGTACTATTGCGAGTAATTTTTTGATGTTAAGCATTAAGCGAAATTATATCAGTTATATTTGAAGGTAAATATAATAAACTGAATAGGCAGCAACGTATGCCTGCCAAATAAGTGATTTTAACATATTTAAGTTCAACGGATAAATACCACCATTATACCCCATATAAATAAACTAATGACCGCAGAAAAAATAATTATGATAACAGGTAAGCAATACCTGGAATTAAAACAAAAGCTGGAAAGTGGTGATGGCCTTACCTATAATATAGGTACAGATAAACACCCCGAGGAAGTGAAAATTATTAACATGTATATGGATACCGATCCTGATTTTACGCGTAACCCCCGGCAGTTTGCCAAAATGCATGAAGATTTGAATATCCAGGTAAAAATGGAGTACGTAATTGAGTCTTAAGTCCAAAGTTTTAAGTCAGAAGTCCAAAGTCATTTTGACTTGAAATTTAAGATTCAGGACTTCTGTCTTAAAACTACCATCCGCCTTTAAAACCTTCGGTTAGGGCATTTTGATATTTTTCCAGATCAAAAGAATATAAGTAGGGAGCTTTGTGAGCTCCCCCTTTACGGGGTTGCTCGGCCCGGGTCAGGATGCCAAAACCAAGTATGCGGCGTTGAAAATTGCGCCGGTCCAGCTTTTTGTCCAGTATGGTTTCATATAGCTTTTGCAGCTCGGGCATGGTGAACTCTTTAGGCATCAGGTTATATCCTATAGGTTGATAACTGAGCTGTACGCGGAGTGTTTCCAATGCGGTTTTAAATATCAGTTCATGATCAAGCAGAAATTCGGGCATATCATCCAGATCGCGCCAGGTGCAAAGTTCAGAAAACTGGTCGGCCTGCGGTACTACACCAAAAAAATCAACCAGTGCATAATAGCCTATCGATAAAAAACGGTTAGCAAACCAGTTTTGCTCATCAGATACTATGTTTTTATAAAGATCATGGTGGAATTTTGCACGATCTGGAGCACCAAAAATGTGAAATTGCTGCAAAAATATTTTATCAAGACCGGTACGTTCTTTCAATATGCGGTTGGCGGCCATTTCAATAGGTTCCTGTTTCTGCACAAAGCCACCGGGTAGCAACCATTTCTTTTCATCCTGGGGGTTTAACAATAAAACCTTCATCTGCCCCTCATGAAAGCCAAAAACAACGCAATCGATAGAAATATGATCCAAATAATTTTTACGCGCGTCTTCGCTATATTCAATAAGTTGTTCTCTAGTTAACATTTGTGCTATTGTACAAATAAAGTTTGATTATTTAATTATAATAATTACAATTGTGTACTTTATACACCATTGTTTTTGTTTTATTGCAACCAATTTGAATCCGTAACTTTCTATTAAAATAAGTAATTAATATTCAGTTACATGGCTTTTATTTTATTCATATTTGTTTATCCAATTCTGTTATATCTAAATTAAAAAAATGAAAAAGTGTTTTTCAACCCGAATCACCAACAAGGTTATCCCGCTTTGTTTTGTGGCATTGATCCCCTTTTATAAAGCATCAGCCCAAACCAAAACTGAGGATACCAGGATGAATACTTATGTTACCGGTTTAATGAGTAAGATGACCCTTGATGAAAAAATAGGGCAGCTTAATCTGGTAACTATTGGTGCCGCAACCACTGGTTCAGTCGTAAATAAAGGTGTTGAGGAAAAAATAAAAAATGGTGCCATTGGAGGTGTATTTGGTATATGGGGTGCGGATCAGGTAAAACAGATCCAGGACCTGGCAGTAAAAAGCTCCAGGCTACATATCCCGCTTATTTTTGGATTGGATGTGATTCACGGGCATCGTACTATTTTTCCAATTCCGCTGGGTCTTTCAGCTAGTTGGGATATGGATTTGATCAAACGATCGGCACAGATCGCGGCTAAAGAGGCTACCGCCGAAGGTTTGAATTGGGTATACTCACCTATGGTTGATATTGCACGTGATCCACGCTGGGGGCGTATTTCGGAAGGTTCGGGTGAGGATCCATGGTACGGTTCGCAGGTGGCAAAAGCTATGGTGCAAGGTTACCAGGGTAATAACATGAAAAACGCAGATGCAGTGATGGCTTGTGTAAAACATTTTGCCTTATATGGTGGTGCCGAAGCTGGTCGCGAGTATAACACGGTGGATATGAGCCGTATTAAAATGTACCAGGATTATCTGCCTCCTTATAAAGCAGCAGTGGATGCGGGAGCAGGTAGTTTTATGAGCTCCTTTAATACAGTTGATGGCGTGCCGGCCACAGGTAATCAATGGTTGTTAACCGATGTGTTGCGTAAACAATGGGGCTTTAAAGGTTTTGTAGTATCTGATTATACCGCTGTTAATGAAATGACAGCGCATGGATTGGGTGATCTGCAAACTGTATCAGCGTTAGCTCTTAAAGCCGGTTTGGATATGGATATGGTAGGCGAAGGCTTTTTAACTACATTAAAAAAATCATTAACCGCCGGTAAAGTAACCCAACAGGAAATTGACCTGGCATGCCGCCGTGTGCTGGAGGCCAAATACAAATTGGGATTATTTGATAACCCCTATAAGTCAATTGATGCAAACCGCGAAGCTAAAGATGTACTAACAGCCGAAAATCGTACGGAAGCACGTAATATCACCAAGCATTCATTTGTGCTGTTAAAAAATAGTAATCAAACACTGCCGTTAAAGAAAACAGGTTCCATTGCACTGGTAGGTCCTCTGGCAAATAATCAGCGCGATATGCTGGGCACCTGGGTAGTTGCCGGCGATTGGCAAAAATCAATTAGTGTAATGCAGGGCATTAAGAATGTAGTTGGTGATGGCGTTACTATTAACTATGCCAAAGGTGCCAACATCACAGAAGATAGCCTATTTATACAGCGGCTGAACTTTTTTGGTCAGCAGATGGTAACAGTTGATCCCAAACCTGCTGATGAATTATTGAAAGAGGCTGTTGAAGCTGCTAAAAAATCGGATGTAATTGTGGCTGTGGTAGGTGAATCACAAAGTATGTCGGGCGAATCATCAAGCCGCTCAGATATTGATATTCCCGAAAGCCAAAAAAATATGCTGAAAGAACTGGCCAAGTTGGGTAAACCATTAGTTATTGTATTATTTAATGGCCGTCCTCTTACCTTAACCTGGGAAGATAAACATGCCAGCGCTATATTAGATGTTTGGGCTCCTGGAACCGAAGCCGGTAATGCTATAGCTGATGTCCTGTTTGGCGATTATAATCCTGCCGGAAAAATTACCGCTACCTTTCCACGCAGTGTAGGGCAGATACCTATTTACTATAACCACAAAAACACAGGCAGGCCATATACCAGCGGGCCATCAAAGTTTAAATCAAATTATCTTGATATTTCAAACGACCCGCTTTATCCATTTGGTTATGGGTTAAGCTATACTACTTTTGGCTATAGTGATGTTAAACTCAATAAAACAACACTAAAAGGTAATGACAACCTTACAGCAACAGTAACTGTTACCAATACCGGTAAATATGCAGGAGAAGAGGTGGTGCAATTGTATATCAGCGATCCGGTAGCCAGCATAAGCCGGTCTGTAAAGGAACTGAAGGGTTTTAAAAAGATAAGCCTGCAACCAGGTGAACAAAAAGAGGTGTCATTTACTATCACTCCAGAAGAGCTTAAATTTTATAACAGCCAACTTAGGTATGATTGGGAGCCAGGCAAGTTCATTGTTGAAATTGGTACAAACTCAAGCGATACGCATAATGCTTCTGTACAATGGAATAAATAACAAAGTGAACTTTTCTTAATGATCTTAAAATGGCGGAGGTATTATAATATCTCCGCCATTTTTAGTTTTCGAAGAAAAAGCCGAAAGTATTTTATATGTTGATAAGTGTTTATTTGACAATTTTATAGATGCATATTAATCATATAAATGATTGTACGGCAGTTTTATATGTTTCGTTATAAGTGTTATAATGACATTATTTTTGATTATAAAGATGTTTTTGACAATTAAAATGGAATCGATTGCGTTGATAAAACACGGATTTATTATCAGAAAAAATATAGATTTTGTTGTCGTCTATTAATAATTATTGCTCACGACCAATTTTTGGATGTGTAGAATCATTAGTAGCAACAATTTTACATTGCTATATTTTTATAAAAAAATAAGTTTTGTTAATAATTTATTAATAAAACAAACGCAAATTGCCATGTTTGCTTGCTATAATGATTTACTAATAATTAATTTGTAAATCTTCACTTTTTACTTGTGTAAACAATACACTCTCATTACATTAGATGAGCAGCCAATTAAAATTTCTGAATTGACAGAAATTACACTGAATCTAATATTATTATAACATTTTAATTAATGTGCTTAACCCGAAAGGGTAAGCAAAAACGGGTGATAGCGGGGATAAATTAAAAATTTATTACGGGGAAGATTATATGATAAAACTTTTACACTCTTTATTTTTTTCGAATCTTCTGAATTTAGGTGCCGCTATTTTAAAAGCCGCACTATTAGGTTTTTCTGCCCCGAAAACAATTCATCCCTGAAAATTTTATGGTCCAATTATAAACTTAAAACTATGGTTATCGACTTACAATCTTAAATCAAATATATTAATCAACTAAATCTCAATCTCATGTTTAAAAGTTTACTCCTCAAGGGAAGATTCCTTGGTGTGCTGCTATGCTGCCTGGTTTCTTCATTGGTAGTTACAGCGCAAACAAAGTACAAGGGTAAAGTTATCGGCAGCGACGATAAACTACCCGTAGTAGGTGCGTCAGTACGCATTAAGGGTACTACCACAGGTTCTGTAACGGATGTTAATGGCGAATTTACGCTGAGCCTAAGTCCGGGCAACACATTGGTGGTTTCCTACATCGGATATCAAACTACCGAAGTAAAAGTAGGCACCGATGCCAACATCAGAATTACGCTGCAGGCCGGCAGCAATTCACTGAATGAAGTTGTTGTTACTGGTTACGGCTCTCAACGTAAAAAGGACATCACTGGTTCGGTAGCTATTGTTAACGTGACTACGATGAAATCGGTGCCCGCAGGTAACACAGCTACATTGTTACAAGGTCAGGCTTCAGGTGTAACGGTTACCAACTCCGGTCAGCCGGGTGCTGCAACTTCTGTAAATATTCGTGGTGTAGGTTCTATTTTTAGTACAGCGCCATTGGTTATTATCGATGGTACTCCAGGTAAATTAGACGACATCAACGTAAACGACATTGAATCTATACAAGTACTAAAGGATGCGGGTTCGGCATCTATTTATGGTGTACGTGGTTCAAATGGTGTAATTGTTGTTACTACGAAAAAAGGTAAATCAGGAAAGACGACCATAACCTATGATGGTTTCTATGGAACTACCAGACCATTAAAAGATGGTTTTAAACTGGCAGATACCAAAACATACATGGAGGCCGAATTTGAGTCGTATAAAAATGACGGTAAGATAGGTGGTGGACCGAAAGGAAACCCTAATACTCAATTTGACCCACAAGGAACAGGTACCTATACTATTCCGGATTTCATTTCTCCGGCAGGTGCTAAAATAGGTGATCCGGGTACTACGGCCGCTGATTATACCTTAAATCCTTTAACAGGTGTAGGTAATCAGGTAACTATGGCCAATAAGCAGGGAACCGACTGGTTTCATGAAGTATTTAAACCCGCCCCAACTACAATACATAATATAACAGCCAGCGGAGGTAATGATAAATCAACCTATTTAATGTCGGTTGGTTATCTTAATCAGCAGGGTACATTGATCGGTACTTATGAAAAACGCTACTCTACAAGAATCAATACAAATTTTAATCTTGCAGATCATGTACGTGTTGGTGAAAATGCCTATTTGTTTAATAAAAACAACCCTAATATGGGTACGGCTAACCAGAATGAAGGCAATGCGATTTCCTTCATTTATCGCGAACCTCCTATCATCCCGGTTTATGATATTATGGGTAATTATGCTGGTTCAAGATCTCCAGGTTTAAGTAACTCTCAAAACCCTGTAGCTATTGTTCAACGCAGCCTTGCCAATAGCAAGTTAAGGGGGAATAACCAGGATTGGCAAATTCAAGGTAACCTTTTTGCTGAGGTTGATTTCCTGAAACACTTCACTGCCCGTACGCAATTTGGTGGTACTATTGATAACTATTATAATCGTTATTTTAACCCAACTCCGTATGAAAATGCTGAAGGTAATACAGGCGCAAATTCGTATCAGGAAATTTCGGGATACCGCAGCAATTATACATGGACTAATACTTTAAATTACAATCAACAATTTGGCAAACATAGCTTAAAGGTATTGTTAGGAGAGGAGTCCATCAATAACTATGGCCGCCAGGTACAGGCCGGTAGAGGAAATTACAATATAACCGATCCGGATTATATACAATTGAACACAGGCTCGCCATCTGGCCAAACAAATACCAATAACTTTCTTGATTATAACGTATTTTTCTCCAATACTATCCAATCTTATTTTGCAAGGTTAGATTATGCGTTTGATGATAAATACCTGTTAAGCAGTACTATCAGACGGGATGGATCTTCTTATTTTGCTCCTGGTTACAGGTACGGAACTTTTCCTTCAGTAACTTTAGGCTGGAGAATATCTAAAGAAGATTTCCTGAAAGGTGTTAACTGGATAAATGATTTAAAACTGCGTGGTGGTTATGGTTCATTAGGATCATTGAGTGGTGTGGCAACGCAGCCTTACAACGCTTACGATTTATATACAGCAGGCCCTGGAACTCAATATTATGATATCAATGGTACCGGAAATATTGCAAACTTGGGGTACTCGCTCACACAAAAAGGTAATAAACAAACTACCTGGGAAACGGATAAAGAGTTAAATATTGGTATCGATGGAACGATATTGAATAATGCGGTTGATTTTTCATTTGAATATTATAAAAAAACAACCTCTGGATTATTATTTAAATCACAGCTGCCCGCCCCGGCAGGTATTCCAAACCCTCCTTATATCAATGCCGGAAATTTAGTAAACAAAGGTTTTGATTTCAGTGTAAATTATCATGGTAATATCGACCAGCTTAAATTTACAGTAGGACTTAATTTTAGCCACTACAGCAATTTAGTGAAATCGCTAAATTCAGGTGTACCTTATCTGGATGTTAATAGTGCAGGTTCAACCCGCTTGCAAAATTTTGTACGGTTGCAGCCGGGACAGCCAGTGGGAGAGTTTTATGGCTATCAGGTAGTGGGCTTATATCAAAGTCAGGCCGATGTTGATAACTCTCCAGGGTATAGCGGAGCTAAACCTGGTTTATTTAAGCTAAAGGATGTTAACGGAGACGGCAAAATTGATGCCAATGACCGTACTTTTATAGGAAACCCAAATCCTAAGTTTACAGGAGGATTAAATTTAGGCGCCAGTTATAAGGGCTTTGATTTTAGCGCCTTCTTCTATGGCGTTTATGGTAATAAAGTTGCTAATTACGTTAAATACTGGACAAGTTTCCCCGCTGTGTTTGATGGCAACGTAAGTGCCAATATATTAACAGATTCATGGCATCCTGGTGCTGATAACAGCAAAGCTACTATTCCTATTTTAACAAGAGCAGCTAATATTGGCAACACTGGTGCGTTTAACTCATTTTATATTGAAAATGGCTCTTTCCTAAGATTAAAATCATTACAAATAGGCTACACTCTATCTCCGGAAGCATTAAGAAAAATTGGTTTATCTAAGGTAAGAGTGTTCGTATTAGGAAATAATCTTTTTACAATCACCAAGTATACTGGCTTAGATCCTGAATTACAGAATTCGGCTCTTAATAATAGTACTGCGGGTGATAACACCAGCTTTGGTATTGACTTCGGAAACTATCCGGCAAACGAAAAAAGATACAGTATAGGTGTACAGGCGACGTTTTAATGTTTAATGTTTTTAGCGAAAAGAAATTATGAAAAAAATACATTTAAAAGTCATAGTGCCTCTGGTTTTAGTGGCGTTATGCTTAGCATATAGTTGTAAAAAGAACCTGCTGTCTCAAACCCCTGCGGGCCAGTTAACACCTTCTCAGGTTTCCAATGCTGCCGGAGTAAACGGGATTTTAATTGGAGCTTACTCTTTATTAGATGGTGTAGGTGGTATAGGTGGTGGTTCAAACGCTTCCGGTTCAAACTGGATGTTTGGTAGTATAGCCGCAGGTGATGCTTATAAAGGTTCACAACCTTCAGATGGTGGCCAGGATGCATTGCCGGTAGGTAACTTTACTGCTAACACTTCTAATGTTTATGTAAGGGACAGATATACCCTATTGTTTGATGGCGTTGCCAGGTCAAATGATGTGTTACGTACTATCCCACTGGCTAAGGACCTTGCTGCGGCAGATGCTAAAGTTATAGCAGCTGAGGCTAAATTCCTACGCGGCTTTTATTATCTGGAATTAAGAAAAATGTATGGTCAGGTACCATATGCAGATGAAACAACAACTAATTATAACTTACCCAATACTGCAGAAATTTGGCCTAAAATAGAGGCCGATTTTACAGCAGCGATGACCGATTTGCCTGCTACACAGCCACAAGCTGGGCGGGCCAATAGCTGGGCCGCAAAAGCATACCTGGCAAAAACATATATGTTTGAGCACAAATATGACCAGGCACTTACCTTGCTGCGTGATTTAATAGCAAATGGAGTTACTGCACGTGGTCAAAAATATGCGTTAACCCCAATTTTTCAGACAAACTTTAGTCCTGAGGCTTCGCAGAAAAATAGTGCAGAATCAGTATTTGCAGCTCAAAACTCTGTAAATGATGGTGCAAATGGCCAAAATGGTAATGCCGGCGATGATTTGAACTTTCCTTATGGTGGCCCTGGTGGTTGCTGCGGTTGGTTTAACCCTTCACAATCACTAGGTAATTCATTTAAAACCGACGCCAATGGGTTGCCTTTATTTGACACCTTTAATACAGTTGGTCAGGATGTAAGCAATGGCGCTACTCCTTGGACCGGTAATGTTGACCCTCGTTTGGATATCACAGTTGGTCGGCCAAATGTGCCATTTCTTGACTGGGGTAATCCTCCGGCAGGATGGATTCGTGACCCTACAGATGGTGTTTTCAATCCGCGTAAAAATGTTTATTCTCAATCAGAAAAGGGAACAAATTCCGATAATACTCCCGGTGTTTGGAACAACGTACAGTTAACATCAAATAATATTAACCTGATGCGGTTTTCTGATATACTTTTAATGGCAGCTGAAGCTGAAATTGAATCTACTGCCGGTAATCCTGCAAACGCGGTGACCGATGTTAACTTGGTTAGGGCAAGAGCAGCCAATCCAGCCGGTTGGGTTTATAAAAACTCTACTTATGCTCCATCTTCTTCCACCTATACTGTGAATGCTACACCAGCTGATAATTATAAAGTTGGTCAATACCCAGGCGGAGCTTTTGCTGATAAAACTTATGCCCGTAAAGCCATCCATTTTGAAAGGAAATTAGAGCTGGCCATGGAAGGTATGCGTTTCTTTGATTTACAGCGCTGGGATGGTACTTCTGTTGGCTTACCTAATGGTTCAGCAACAGGAGATGGTAGTATGGCTGCTGAGATCAATGCATTTTTTGCCTATGACGTACGAATTAACTCGCAACTGCAGGGCGCTAAATTTACCAAAGGAATAAATGAGTATTATTTTATCCCTCAGTCGCAAATTGACTTGTCAAAATCACTGGCAGGCGGTAACGGTGTATTGGTTCAAAACAAAGGTTATTAATTTAAACCTATTATAATTTATAAAAATGTAATTTTAGGTGGAGATGTTTATCTCCACCTTTTTTATAGCCTGATATTAATTTCATGAAGCATAGTGTCCCCTTTTTATGTCTCTTCGTATGTGCATTTATGGCTTGTAAAAAGCCAACGTTATTTGAAAAAATACCCTCATCATACTCTGGTATCACCTTTAGTAATACTATAGTCGAAAACGAAAAAATAAACCCGCTCACCATGCTTAATATTTATAATGGTGGCGGTGTAGGCATTGGCGATTTTAACAATGATGGGCTGCAGGATATTTATTTTATTGGTAATGCCGTGCCCAATCGTTTATATCTGAATAGGGGTAATATGAAGTTTGAAGACATAACAGCCAAAGCAGGCGTTGGGGGTAAAGGTGGCTGGGGACGTGGCGTTGCCATTGTTGATATAAACAATGATGGGCTGCCAGATATCTATGTATGTAATACTTTATTAGATGATTCTGTTAAAAGAACCAATCTTTTATATGTAAACCAGGGAGTTGGCGCCGATGGTGTGCCCAGGTTTAAAGAGATGGCCAAAGAGTATGGCCTGGATATTAATGTGCATTCTACCATGGCCTCATTTTTTGATTATGATAATGATGGCGATCTGGATATGTACCTTACCGTTAACGAGGCTGTTGCAAGTGATAATCAGAGTACCTTCAGGCCAATTATTACAGATGGTAGTCATCGCAGTACAGGCAGACTTTATCGGAACGACTGGAATCCGGTATTAAAACATGGTGTATTTACTAACGTCTCCAAACAGGCAGGTATCACTATTGAGGGCTATGGTCATGCCGCAAGCATAGCTGATATTAATGGCGATGGCTGGAAGGATATTTATGTTACTAATGACTTTTTACCCAACAATATACTATATATTAATAACCACGATGGCACATTTACAGACAAAACGCAAGAGTATTTTAAACATACCTCTTACAGCGCTATGGGGCAGGATATTGAAGATGTAAATAACGATGGTTTGCCCGATGTTTTTGAGGTTGACATGAACCCAGAAGATAATTATCGGAAAAAGATGTTCATGCCGCCAAACAACTACCAGATATTTCAAAATTTCGATCGGTACAAATATCAGTATCAATATACACGCAATACATTACAGATTAACCAGGGGCCACGGGTAAAGCAAAATGATTCTATTGGCGATCCTGTTTTTAGCGAAATGGCATTTTTAAGTGGCGTTGCCCAAACCGATTGGAGTTGGGGCCCCATGCTTACTGATTTTGACAATGATGGCTACCGCGATCTGGTAATAACAAATGGCTATCCACGTGATGTGACCGATCATGATTTTATTGTATTCAGGCAGCAGGCCTATTCAGTTGCATCAACAAAACAGGTTCTTGGTCAAATCCCTATTGTTAAAATACCCAATTACGCATTCAGAAATACTAATGGATTACAGTTTGAAGATGTAACCAAAAGTTGGGGATTGGATATTCCGTCATTTTCAAACGGAGCTGCCTATGCCGATCTCGATAATGATGGTACTATGGATATGATCATCAATAATATTGATGATGAGGCATTCATCTATAAGAACACCTCCCGTGAAAAGGACAAAAATAATCATCACTATTTACACATACAATTTCACGGAGGCAGTCAAAACCTCAATGGTATAGGAGCGAAGGCCAATATTTACTATGATCACGGCAAACAGCAGGTATATGAAAATATACCATACCGGGGTTACCTATCAACCATACAAAATATTGCCCACTTTGGTTTAGGAAAGATAGCCATGCTTGATTCTGTTGTGATCAGGTGGGATAACGGTAAAAAGCAGGTATTACCAAATGTAAAGGCAGATCAAACGCTTAAGGTAAACATTGCCGATGCTAAAATAAATTATAATTATAACCATCCGGTTATCAATAAATCATCCTTATTTAAGGAGATAACAGCATCCGCAGGTATTGCTTACAAGCATCAGGACAAAGACTATGTTGATTTTAATGTTCAAAAGTTGATACCACATAAGTTATCAGAATATACACCAGCCGTTGCTGTTGGGGATATAGATGGTAACGGATTTGATGATATGGTAATTGGGGGCACAACCCAATATCCTGCTCAGGTATTATTACAGCAGGCCAATGGCAAATTTATACAGCGCGATTTATTGCCGCGAACAAAGGATATGTTGCCAGCGGTTAACCAGATCTCGGCACATAACGACTTTTTATCACAAAAGACCAGGGTTAAGGACGAAGGCATCCTGCTTTTTGATGCTGATGGCGATGGTTATCCCGATTTGTACATAGCTAGTGGTGGTTTCGAAAGTGAATCCGGGTCTACAAATTATCAGGACAGAATTTACCTGAACGACGGGAAAGGAAATTTTAAGCTGCAACCAGATGCCCTGCCCAAAAACTTCACCAGCAAATTATGTGTTAAAGCTGCTGATTTTAACAGGGATGGTAAGCTTGATCTTTTTGTATCCGGTAGGGTTGATCCCTGGAACTATCCTAAACCTGTTTCAAGCTTTATTTTACGTAACGATAGTAAAAAGGGCGTTATTAAATTCACCGATGTATCTGCAACAGCTGCAAAAGCATTAAAGGATATTGGTTTGGTATGTGATGCCACCTTCACCGATTTTAATAATGATGGCTGGCCCGATTTGATAATTACGGGAGAATGGATGCCTATCACTTTCCTGCAAAATGATCATGGCACCTTCAAAAATGTAACCAATAATACCGGCGTCGAAAATAAACTAGGCTGGTGGAACACTATTGCTGCCGGTGATTTTGACCATGATGGCGACATTGATTATATAGTGGGTAACACCGGCCTAAATACTTTTTACAAGGCTACAGATCAGTACCCCATATTTATTACTGCAAAGGATTTTGATAGCAACGGTAGTTATGATGCTTTTCCATCCGTTTTTCTGAAAGATCAGCAGGGAGTAATGAAAGAATTTCCGGTTAATGGGCGCGATGATATCATTAAACAGATGATCGGTATGCGTGTTCGGTACCAGAATTATAAATCTTTGGCTGTAGCTACTATGGATTCGGTGTTAACGCCCGAAATGCGTAAAGGAGCCATAAGATTAAAGGCAAATTATCTGCAGTCGTGCTATTTGCGTAATGATGGCAATGGCAAATTTACTATTATACCATTGCCGCTGGAAGCTCAGATGTCTGAACTATGCGGTATCACCGTTGATGATTTTGATGGTGATGGTAATCTGGATGTAGCCATCAATGGTAATGATTTTGGTACAGAAGTTACCACAGGCCGTTACGACGCCTTTAATGGCCTTATACTCAAAGGCGATGGTAAAGGAGGTTTTAAACCCCTTACATTGCTGCAAAGCGGCCTTTTTATACCGGGTAACGGTAAAGCCCTCGTTAAGTTAAAGGGAGCTAAAGGAAACTATTTACTAGCTGCTACACAGAACCGCGATGTGATGAAACTTTTTGAATTAAAAAGACCAGTTAAAACAGTTAACCTGCAGCCATTGGATATGTATGCGGTTATTAAATACAAAAATGGCAAAATAAGCAGGCAAGAGTTTTACAACGGTAGTTCTTTCTTGTCGCAGTCCGGCAGATTTTTTAATATTGATAACAATATGGCATCGGTAACTATAACTGATAGCTATGGTCACCAAAGAAACATACAGCTCAATTAATCGATATATGAGGCATTTTAAACTAGTTATAGCTGTTACCTGTATTTTTTTTCTTTTTAGTTGCGGCGATAAAAAGAAGGCTGCGTTAATGAAGGATACGGATGTAATACATCAAAACGTTGACCAGCTAACACAAGTAATTATATATGACGTATTTACGCCGCCTGTAGCCAGTCGTATATATGGTTATGCCACGCTTGCAGCGTATGAGGCGGTACGCTATACCAACCCCGATTATAACTCCATTACCGCACAGCTCCGGGGTTTTGGCGAACCACCTAAACCTCAAAAAAATAAAAACTACAATTTTACTTTGGCGGCCACCAAGGCATTTTTTACAGTAGCACATAAGGTTACCTTTTCTGTTGATACCCTGAAAAAGTATGAGAATAAAGTATTTGCCAGCTACAAAGATAACCTTGACGATTCTACTTACGCCCGTTCTATCGCATTTGGCGAGCAAATTGGTAAATACATACTCAAACGAGCCTCTGTCGACAATTATCCACAAACCCGCGGTAAACCCCGGTTTTTAGGTAATGATAACCCCGGTCAATGGCATCCAACACCACCCGATTATCTGGACGGGGTAGAATTCTGCTGGGGCACTATGCACACTTTTGCGGTAGATACCTCAACCAATTTCCCGTTGCCGCCTCCGCCACCTTTTAGTGAGGATAAAAATAGCGCCTATTTTAAACAGAATGTGGAGGTGTATCAACAAAGTAAGAATCTGACCAAAGAACAAATTGATATTGCCAAGTTTTGGGACGATAACCCTTTTGTAATTCAGCATAGCGGGCATGTGATGTTTGCCAATAAAAAGATCACACCCGGTGGTCACTGGATAGGTATTACCGCTATTGCCTGTAAGCAAACCCATGCCGATGTGGTGAAAACGGCACAGGCTTATGCCTTAACGTCTATAGCACTTTTTGACGCGTTTATCTGTGGCTGGCAGGTAAAGTATGATCTGAACTATATCAGGCCGGTGACGGTTATTAATGACAAAATAGACCCTAACTGGTTACCTATGCTGCAAACACCTCCGTTCCCGGAATTTCCGAGCGGGCACAGTGATATCAGCGGTGCATCAGCAGTGATACTAACCCACATTTTTGGCGATAATTTCGCGTATCAGGATACCAGCGACTTGCGGTATATCGGTATGCAGCGCCATTTTGATTCCTTTTTAAAAGCTGCCGACGAAACCTCGGTCAGCCGTTTTTATGGAGGTATACACTATCGTAACAGTGTTGACCAGGGCGCGGTACAAGGTCGGCAGGTAGGTGAATACATTTGGAAAAAACTAAAACTTAAAAAATAGCTAAGATATAATTATATGAGAAGAAGCTATTTTATAACATTCTATATCATATCGTTTGTTGCAGTGTTATCTGGCATAACACTAATGAACAGCTGTAAAAATAAAACCAGGCAACCTTATCAGTTAACGGGTAATGTACTGGTAGATGGGCAAAACCTAGCCCAGGCAAAATGTACAAGCTGTCATGCTTTAGTACCGGCCAATGCCTTAAGTAAAGATGTTTGGGAAAAACATGTATTACCCTATATGGCAGGTTTTATGCACATCTCCATTTATGGGTCGACCTATTATAAACGAAATGTGGCCGATACTGCAGGTGCATCATTACAGGAATGGCTTGCCCTGGTAGCCTATTACAAGAAAGCTGCTCCCGATACGGTTGTTGCGGCACCCAAGCCCACTTCATTGATAAATGATTGGGCTGGTTTTACCCTAAAAACGCCGGCTCCTGTAAACTATAATAGTTTTACCACTATGGTAGCGGTAAACCCATATACACATAAACTGTACAGCGCTGATTTTACCAGCAGCAAACTACTTGGCTGGGACAATAACTTAAAGCCCGATTCTCTGGGTACATTGCCATCACCGGCTGTGAGTGTGAATTTTACAAAGGATACAGCAGGTAACAACGCGGGTTACTTTAGCTGTATAGGACGCCTGGAGCCCGCCGATTTCCCTAACGGTAAAATTGTAAAAGTAAATCTGGACGCCAGGGAACTCAATAACGACCAAACCTTTGTTGCGTCAGACTTGCCCCGGCCTCAGCAAACCGTAGTTGCCGATTTTAATAAAGATGGCCTTACCGACATGGTAGTTTGTGGGACAGGTAAGCTGAAAGGCGGCGTGTTTTTATTAAAACAGAATCCGGATTATACTTATAGTCAGGAAACAATTTATGATAAACCAGGAGCCATTCAGGCGGTTACCGGCGATTTTAATAAAGATGGCTGGCCCGATGTAATGGTACTAATCGGGAGCGGCGATGAAGGTCTCTGGCAGTTTTTGAATGACCATAAAGGAGGTTTCACCAAAAGAAACCTGCTGCGTTTTCCGCCGGTTTATGGCTCATCAAGTTTTCAGCTGGCCGATATGGATCATGATGGCAATCCCGATCTGATCTATACCTGCGGTTATAATTACCATGATTCACGCCGGATAAAGCCCTATCATGGCCTGTATATTTATACTAACACAGGCAACTGGAATTTTAAACAGCGCTGGTTTTATCCCATTAATGGTTGTACTAAAGCCATAGCCGCTGACTTTGATGGGGATGGCGATCTGGACATAGCTACCATAGCCTTTTTTGCCGATATGAAAAACACCCCGGCCGAAGAATTTATTTATTTTGAACAGGTTAAGCCTTTTGATTTTAAGCCACATGCTATTCCGGTAAGCCAATATGGGCATTGGATGTGTATGGAAGTTGCTGATCTGAATAATGATGGCAAGCCGGACATTATATTAGGTAACTACTCGAGCGGTTTTTTATTTATACCCGGGTTTAAACCCGCATGGGATAAAAAGTTACCTTTGATAGTGCTGGAAAACCACATCAAAAAATAAGTATAAAAGCTGCACCCTGTTTGTGTTTGCCAAAATTGAAAAGTGTACATGACTAAAAACTACGGGATGCCGGTAAACAGGTTGTGTTTGCTGAAAGCCATAATGTTAAGTATTGGAATGCTGATCATCAGCTGTTCCGGCAATAACAACAATACCCAAAGCAATAAAGAGTACTTAGCCGATGGGAAAAAGCTGGCCGCGATCCATTGCTCAAGCTGCCACCAACTACCGGATCCTTCGCTATTGGACAGTGCTACCTGGGAAACAGGCATTATGCCTGCAATGGCCCCAAAATTTGGTTTCAAAAGTTTTATGGGTAACTACCTGGTATCGGCAAACACCAGTATGTCCAAGGAAGACTGGTATAAGATACTGGCATATTATAAAAATACATCTCCCAAAAAACTGATCATTCCCAAGCCCACTGCTGTAAAAGACTGGGCAATATTTAGTCTCAGGCAACCCCAAAATACTAATCGTAAAGGTTTGCAGGCCATGACCACCATGGTAGCCTACAATCCGAATGATAACTTCATTTATACAGGTAATGCGGGCAACAATTTGTACAAGTGGAATAGTGATCTGCAAGCAACCCTGGTTAAAAAGTTCCAGTCGCCGGTTACGGATATTAATTTTTTTAAGTCAAAGAACGAACCCAATGGAGCGATCATTACCTGTATAGGTTTTTTGCCCCCAAGCGATGCTTTGAAAGGAAAGCTGATCAATATTAATCTCAATCAACCTGCCAAAAACGATTCCACCTTAATCACTGATAGTTTGCCCAGGCCTGTAAAAAGCGCTTATGCTGATTTTAACCGGGATGGGCTTACTGACTATGTATCCTGCGGTTTCGGGCGCAATAGAGGCGGTTTGTATGTGATGCAACAGCAGGCCGGAGGCCGGTTCACCAAAAAAATATTACGTGCATTACCCGGCGCAACGCAGGTTTTTACCGGCGATTTTAACCACGATGGCTGGCCCGATATTGTCTGCCTTTTTGCCCAGGCCGACGAAGGGATCTGGATGTTCCTGAATGATAAAAAAGGCGGTTTTACCAGTCAAAATTTATTGCGTTTTCCTTCGGTGTATGGCTCAAGTAGTTTTCAACTGATTGATTTTAATCATGATGGCCTGCTGGATATTGTGTATACCTGTGGCGATAACAACGATTTTTCGCCGGTATTTAAACCGTATCATGGGGTGTATATTTTTACCAACCAAGGCAACTGGAAATTTAAGCAGACCTATTTTTACCATATCAACGGCTGCTCAAAGGCTATAGCTGCCGATTTTGACCACGACGGCGACCTTGATATCGCAGTGATCGCTTTCTTTCCCGATTTTAAGTACTACCCAGAAGAAGGTTTTACCTATCATGAGCAAACTACTCCAGGCAAGTTTAAGGTACACGCCCTGCCCATCAATCAATATGGCCGCTGGATAGCGATGGATATAAATGATATCGACCATGATGGTTACCCCGATATTATCCTCGGCAATTTTTCATTTACGGCTAAAGGGTTGATGGTTCAAAAAGATATGGAACCCAATTGGGACCTTTACCAACCTTTTATTGTATTGCATAATGATGCCGGCAAAAGGACTGTTTCAAAGAGCAAATAAAAACTTTTTAAACCTTAAATTTTAACATTTTTCTGGCCAAAAAGGGGCTAAAAACGCTTGAAAATTGATCCAAAACCATCGATTTTAACACTTTTTAACAAATTTAAACGTGGTTTTGAGGGCTTTTTTAAACTTTAAAAAGTATTAAATAATTGATTGTCAAATAACTAAATGTAAAACGACCGTTTTGGGGTCTTGTTTTCTCTTAAATACAACAGCCCGGCTTTCATATCAGAAAGCCGGGCTGTTGCATTTTTATAAATATACGAAAATTTGAGTGGAGATCAAAACCGTTAAATTATTTGTCATCCTGAGCGGAGCGAAGGGTCTATTCTGCGATTCAAAAGTTCAATAACAGATGCTTCGTTCCTCAGCATGACAATTAGATATTCGCTGCCTCAGACTGGAAGCCATGATCACTACGAGGTACGTTGCGCTAATCTCGCGGGAGCGTAAGTTTGATCCTGCGCCCTACCTGCAGTATCTTGTGGTCTTTTTCCAGTTTCTTCAATAACCGGGATATCACTTCCCTGGAAGTGGCCAGGTCGGCGGCGATATGCTGGTGGGTGATCATGAGTTCGGCCGATTTGGCGATGTTCGCCTTGGTTTTTAAATATTGTAACAAACGGTCTTCCAGGTTATAGCAAATTACCTGTTTGGTGGTTTCCAGCAGGTCGTTATAATGTTTCTGATATTCGTGCAGTATCATCTCGCTAAACGCCGGATATTTCAACAGCCATTCCCGGGCTTTATAAATGGGTACCAGCAAAAGGAGCGACTCCTCCTCGGTAATGCCAGAAAAGCTCACTTCCTTTTCATTAAACAAATGGGCAAAGCTAAAAATACAGGTAGAACCCGGGTTAATATAATACAGGAGGAAAGGCAGACCATCCTCCTCGCTGTAAACTTTTACCGTTCCGCTGATCAGAATAGGTAAACTCCGAACCAGCTGACCTTGTTTTACCACGTACTCATCCGGTCCAAATGATTGGAGCTTGCCAAAGCTAATCAATTCGCCAAGCAAGTCTTTCCCAAATTCGGCCAGGCATTGGCTTACCAGGTGGGTTTGAAATTCATCCATTTTTGTTGCAGTTCACTGTCTGCAGCAAATTTACCTTGTTGTAGCGGTGCCCGCTTATTTTTTCCAATAATTATTCGCGGCAGCAATGGTGGCAAATTCAATAGCCACGGTTTGGCCTATGGCAATAAGCATGGCAGCGTCTTCCGCGTAAATGGGTCTTAATCTTTCGCGCACTGCCGCATCGGGTTGGGTAGCTTTAATCACCAGGCGCGATATTTTAATGGCTAATGCCCGGCCTTCTTCCGGCGTTTCGGTTATCAGGGAATTACCGGGTATGAGTTGTACACTGTCTGACATAATTCAAATAAGTTAAATGATGAATGTTTATTGATCAAAGTAAGTGCATGCATGTCGCAAAATTGGTGACTTTAGTTACAATCCGAGATTTTTATTGGTTGTATTCTTTTTGTCACATTTTATGCTGACTAAACTGCTGCGTTGCCGCCATCAATACAAAACCTAACTTTGTTTATAAAATATGAATACTGCTGATATACTAATCGTAGGCGCCGGCGCAGCCGGACTGATGGCTGCCCGTGAACTGGCCAATGCCGGTAAAAAAGTAATAGTCCTGGAAGCAGATAACCGTATCGGCGGCCGGATATATACGCAACACGATGCCGTTACCGGGAAACATATAGAATTGGGCGCCGAATTTGTGCACGGCGATCTGCCGGTTACCCTTGGCTTATTAAATGAGGCTGGCATCCCATACCGTTCCGCGTCGGCAAGTATGGTACAGTACAACGAGGGTGTATTTAGTGAAGATGAATCATTTATTGAACATTGGGACCTGCTTATCGACAAATTGAACAGCCTGCAGCAGGATACCAGCATCGAGGAATTGATGTTGAAGGAGTTCCCCGGTGATGAATATAACCGGATGAGGGCATCGGTACGGCAATTTGTATCGGGCTATGATACCGGTGATCCGCAGAAAGCCAGTTGTTTTGCCTTAAGGAAAGAATGGCAAAGTGATGATGATAATGCCCAGCATCGTGTAGAAGGAGGATATGTGAGTTTGATGGATTTCCTGGCCCGTGAGTGCAGAGCCGGAGGCAAAATATTACTGAATACCATTGTAAAAGATATTTACCTGGAACCCGGGAAGGTGAGCGCGATTACAGTTGGTGGTACAGCCTTCCACGCCCAACGGATGATACTGGCTGTTCCGCTGGGTGTTTTGAAGGCAGGCAATGGACAAACGGGTGCGATAACTTTTTATCCGCCGCTTAAAGCGCATGCAGAGGCTATACAACAGATGGGCTTTGGCGCGGTGATCAAAATATTATTGGAGTTTGACGAGCCTTTCTGGTACAGTAAACAAACCGAGGAACGCATTGGCCGGAGCCTTGACCAGATGGGCTACCTGCTTTCGGGGGAAGAAATACCCACCTGGTGGACACAGTTTCCCGAACAGTCCAGCGTATTTACCGGCTGGATAGGAGGGCCGGATGCAGAAGCAAAAAAAGAGATGACCGATGAGAATATATTGATGCAGGGCTTGCAATCACTCGCCAATATTTTCCGGTTGGGTGTGGAGGAGTTACAACAAAGACTTAAAACATGGAAAGTAGTGAACTGGACAGCCAAACCCTTTACGCAGGGTTCCTACGCTTATGATACCATTAATGCGTCTGCCTGTCGCCGCACGCTGAATACCCCGGTTGATGGTACCCTGTTTTTTGCCGGTGAATATCTTTACGAAGGCACCGCCATGGGTACGATAGAGGCGGCCCTAACTAGTGGAAGGGATGTGGCGGAGGTGATTCAGGATACGATATCTGGTTAAGGAGAATAGTAAGACTTTAAGAGAAGAGTCAGACTTGCGAAGTTTTTAAAACTTCGCAAGTCTTAAAGGATTTCGAATGGAGAGAGAAATCTTCTGCACAATGCCTTGCCAATTTTATAAGATTTCTCTCTCCGTTCGAAATGACAATCTTGTCCAGAAGAGTAGGCTTCGATCTCCTGTATAAGGATCATCAAACCGATACCTCGCCCTGTTCCAGCTTAGCTACAAACCGCTGAATTCTTCTTTCCCTTGTTTCGGGTGTTTTGGCCTGATGCAAATGGTAGTATATGATAAAAAGATTATTCTTGTTGAGGGTATCAAAAAAGGCTTTAGCTTTTTTATTGTTGTTTAACGCTTCCATAAAATCCTCGGGAATAATCACCTCCCGTTGTGGTGCATAGGCTTTTTCCCATCGACCATCAGCCTTGGCCATATCTACCTGCGCAATACCCTGCGGACGCATTTTTCCGCTGGTGACAAGTCGTTGGATATGTTCTGTGTTCCGGTACGACCAAGTACTTCTAGCCCTTCTGGGCGTGAATTTTTGAATAAAGGATACCTCGTCCAGCTTTTTTTTAATCCCATCTATCCATCCAAAACAAAGAGCGACATCTAAGGCCATCGCATAGTTGATAGATTTTATGCCCGAATCCTTTTTGAATATTTTCAGCCAGATGCCATCTGTATTTTCATGGTTCTTATCCAGCCATTTTTCCCATTGTCCGGAGGTTTTAAAAGAAAGTACCTGCAGCTCTTTGTTTGATGAAGGAATTGTTTGTTTCATGAAACAAAGAAAACCAGGCCGCATGACAGCCCTATGTCAGTAGTGCACAAAGAAATTTCAGCCAGGCATGGTGCAGAAACCCCTTCCTTCCCTTCCCGAGGGAAGGAATCGCACGGAGCCGGGGCTTTTAAAATGCATTGCTTTTTCATTCCCTCCCCACGGGAGGGGTTGCGTTTGGCTTGCGCGTTGGCAGGGAGGGGTTTATACGCCCGACATCAATTAACATACATGCACTCAGGCCCCAAACTGCCGTAAATGGTGGTCGGTATGTTTATAAGCCATATATCCAATCTGCTCCTCGGTCATGTTACCAAAAAAAGGATGTATGAAACCGGGATTGGAAAAATTGGCGTAATTCCGGATCTTGGTGATCCATGCTGTCCGCTCCGATCCCATGTCACCATTACTGGTAATTCTAAGTTCAGGAAGAGTAGGAGTGTTCCTGGCCAGGGGCGATTCTTCTTTCATTACTTTGCGTAAGGCCATTTTGCCAAAAATACGACCGATAAATGCTTGTTTGTATTTCTGTTTACCCTGCATCATGTCTTCCCAAAGACTACAGTGCCTTACCATTTGATATACATTCATTTTGCCCCATTGCGCCTTGCTGCCGGTGTTTAATGAATTCACCCTGTTGATGAGTTCATCTCTTGTTTGCTGATCAAAGATGGATTTCATAACCTAAGATTCAATTTGTGCCAGTGAAAACCAATTGCCGGAGTCATCTGTGAACAGGGCTTCATAGCCATAAAACTCCTTTGTTGGCACCTTTTTGAATACCACGCCTTTGGCCTTTAATTCTTCGTATGTGGCCAGCAGGTCGTGACAGGTAAATACGGCTGCCCCAAACGTTCCTTTCTGGATAAGGTGGGTCATGGTTTGTACCGTTTCCTTATCAAACATGCCACCTTCGGCAACCAGGAACAGGGTTATTTCCAGTTCGGGTTGTTCGGGCGGGGTTACGGTGAGCCAGCGGGCACCTTCGCCCATGGGGGCATCGGTATGTACTTTAAAGCCCAGTTTGTTTACATAAAAATCATATGCACGGTTCTGATCAAGAACATAAATGCACATGTGCGTTACTTTGGTGATCATTTTTTGTATGTATTTGGTTAGCAATACAAACATGGGCAATGCATCACACTATTACCTCTTGAAAATTGCTATTTTTTGATGTACCCATGAGATTCCGCAAAACAATTAGGAACAGCAGATAAGGGATTGGCGCTAATAGCTTGCTGCTTTGCTTTTTGGCTGTTTTGAAATACTGAGGGTGTTTTACCTACCATTTTTTTAAAAGTGGCTGTAAATGATGTAGGACTGTCAAAACCGATGCTTGCACAAACATCCATGATGCTATTGCCTTCGGCCAGTAATAAGCGGGCTTTGTCTATCCGCACCTGGGTAAGATAATGATGCGGGGTTTTGCCGTATATGGATTTAAAAAGCCTGATGAAATGATATTTGGAGAAACAGGCCTCATCGGCAATGTTGGAAACGTCGATATTTTCGGAGAAATGACTGTCGATGAATAGCTTGGCCTGTACTATCCGTTTGTACAAATACATTTTCTCGTACTGTTCCATGGGTTTAAATTAAGTATTCTGAACCAGAATTTACGGAATTTAAGAATTAACAGAATAATAAACTCTATTGCCGAATCAAGAATTAAAAATAAATCGGATATCGAACATCCGATATCCGAAATCAAGATACTTTCCAGTAATTGCCTGATACGATGATCATGTCCAGCATTTTGATGCTGTTATCGTAATAGTCGTAATCTTTGAGTTTAAAGGCCACTAGGTAGTCCCATAGCTTATTGAGCCATTGCTGATTACTTTGATCAACTGTGGCTGATACGGCGAAAGGGGCTATAAAGCTTAAAGCTTCAAAATACCGCCCTTTGATATCATTACCCGCCAGGGTATATCCTGCCGAAATATTATCGGGATTGCCTTGAGTGGTTTCGCGGATCCAATGGTTTATCTTATCAACAAAAGTTTTGGAGCGTTTGTCGCCATACAGCAAATAATCGCTGGCAATGCGCCACGGTACACGGCAGGCATTGTAGTTATAATAACCATCGTATGGCGATTCGAGGTAGTTGCGTTGTGCCGGGTGAGGGGTTTTGTTGATACCGCGGATGAAATCTGGCACCAGGCCGGCGTCGGGGCTGTATCGGGCTTGTACGGCCTCAAAGAGGCGATAATTATTATCAGTTACTGATTTCCATTTGCCGTTATGTAAAGTGGCTTCAAAGGCTTTAAAATGTGCCGGCATAAAGTCGGATGAGCGGGTGTCGAAGTAATCGGCGCTATCATATTCGATGGCATCGCTCAGCAAGACAGAGTAGGTTTTGGGGTTGATCTCGTGCTGCATGACGGCCGCTATGATATTTTGCGCTTCGTGGAGATAGTTGATGCTCCCGGTGTTGCCCCATTGTTTGGCGGCCAACAGCAGGGAATAGGCAATATCCATATCGCCATCGGTAGCGGTACTGCGGTCGAGATCCTTACAACCTTTCACCTGGGCCCAGGCCATGAGGTAGGGAGAAGTTTTGGCGGGGTGTGCTTTGTAATATTGGTAAAGACCATCAAAAGTATGCTGCGCTGATGGATCATAACCAGCCATCAGCGCAGTAATGACCATGCCATAACCCTGGCCTTCGGATACACTCTCTTTGCCCTTTCTTTCAAACCAGATATAGTATTGATCTGGACTACAGGCGGGTTTTACATAGCGTTTTTTCCACTGATCGTAAAACGCCTCTACCTGTTTGTCCAGTTGTTGTTGGGATAGGTGGTTGGGTTTTATGGTGCCTTTGGTGTAGGGATAATGCTGAGGAAAGGGCATAGCGGGTTGACTCACCCGACCATCGCTGCGCTTGGTCACCCTCTCTTCGCCTGCGGCGGAAAGAGGGGATTTGAGAATGATCGTAAACAAAAATAATAACAAACAAATTCCCCACCCTCTTTGCCGCGAAGCGAAAGAGAGGGTCGTCCAGCGGAGCGCAGACGGGGTGAGTCGTCTGTGTGTTGTATTAAACCACCTGTTCCAGTAATTCTTCAAAATGTTCTTCTTCCATGCACATTTGGTTCTCGGCAAAATATAGTTTTAAGCACGACAGGAAATTCTGGATAACCGGGTTGTCCTTACAGGTAGCGGCATACCAGGTGCGTTTGGCCACGCTGTGGTGCAGGGGTTTGGCTACTACGTTTCTGTTGGCCAGGTAAGGTTTTACTATCCAGTCGGCCATTACGCTGATGCCTAGTCCTGCATTTACCATTTCGATGGTGGCATCGGTATAGTGGATTCGGTTGAGTGTTTTGGGTTTTACGTGTTGGTCCTGTATCAGGGTTTCAATAAGTGGGGTATCCTGGTAGCTGGGATCGTAAAGAGCCAGGATCAGGTCCTGATCCTGAAAATCGCAGATATTGATCACATCCTTTTTGGCAAGCGGATGATCAATCGGTAATATAACATTCAGGCGGTCCTCGAAAATAGCCTCATAGGTTATCTTCGTATTTATCATTTGGGTGCGAACGATGCCCAGGTCAAGATCACCACGCATCAGGTATTCCAGCGGGCGACGGGTTGCATCTGATACAATATTGATTTGAATATCGGGCCATTGGCTTTTAAAATCTTTAATAACTCCCGGTAACCAGTGGTAAGCGGTATAGCACTGCATGCTGATATTCAGCTTGCCGGTTTTACCGTTCTTGTAATTGCGGATATCCTCTTCCATCGACCGTATTTCGGCGATGATCTTCTCCGAACTGCGCAAAAAGCGATAGCCAATCTCAGACAAATGTAATTTTTTGCCTTCCCGATGAAAAACTTCGATATCCAGCTCCTTTTCCAGTTCCTTTAACTGGTGGCTCAGTGCCGACTGGGTAAGATGCAGCGTAGCGGCTGCTTTAGTTAAAGTTCCCTCTTTTGATATGGTATCAACTAAGCGGAAATGGTGGAGTGCTATATTCATTATGAATTTTGCTAATGATTATGACAAAATTAATTCATTTTTTTCATAGATCCTATAGCCCTACCTTTGCCGTGTATAAAATACACAATATGTATAATCTACCTTCAAAACAACTACTTCTGTTTTTAGGTGTTTTATTTGTCTACCAGGCTCAGGCTCAGCAAAAAGTTTTAAACATCAAAGATGCTGAACAAATGGCACTCGCTAATTACGGTACCATCAAATCCAAAGCTAATCAGTTAAACGCTGCTAAGGCATACTTAAAAGAAACACGTACAGAATATTTACCGGATGTAAGCATCTCGGCACAACAGGATTACGGAACTGCCAACGGTCAAAACGGACCTTTGTATGGTTACCGTGGTTTATCCGTAGCATCATCAGGCCCGGCCCAGGCCAAACAAAACTGGAACGCGGCATTCGGGTCATTGTATTTAAGCAATGTAAGCTGGGACTTCTTCAGCTTTGGCAAATCACATGAACGTATCAAGGTTCAAAAGAACATCGTTAACCGTGAACAAGCCGACCTTACACAAGAGCAATTTCAACACGAAGTTCGCGTGGCCAGCACCTATTTAAATTTACTGGCAGCCCAGCAATTAGAAAAAGCCCAGCAGGATAACCTGAATAGGGCCATGGATCTGCAAAAAGTGGTAGTGGCCCGTGTACGGAATGGTTTAAATCCGGGTGTCGATTCGGCTTTGGCCAACGCGGAGGTATCCAACGCCAAAATCTCGCTGACCAATACGCAGCAAACCGTACAAGATCAGAGCAACCAGCTTTCGGTGTACCTGGGTATCCCGGCGCAGGACTTTTTGCTCGATAGCGCTTTTGTTACCAAGCTGCCTACCACGCTGGAAGCCTTAAGCTCGGTACAACTGGCAGATCATCCGCAATTACGCTACCTGCAAAACCGCATCGGCGTAAGTGACGAACAGGCCAAATACCTGAGAACTTTCAGCTACCCTACATTTACCTTGTTTGGCGTATACCAGGGCAGAGGCTCTGGTTTTAATTATGATTATACCACCAACCCCAACAGCGTTAACAGCAGTTACGGTGCGGGCGCCAACCCAACCAGGTACAATTACCTGTTTGGCGTGGCCATGGTTTGGAATATTACCAGTCCGTTCAGGGTGCATTACCAGGTGCAATCACAAAAGTATACGTCAGAACAATTTAAAAATGATTACGACCTGGTGGAGCAGCAACTGACAGCACAGCTGGCACTGGCCCAAACCCGTATTGGTAACTCCTTGAAAAACTATCGTGAAGTACCGGTTGAGGTTTCGGCCGCGAGCGATGCTTACAAGCAAAAATATACTTTGTATAAAAACGGGCTGGCCAACATTGTTGATTTTACCCAGGCCCTTTATACACTGAACCGTGCCGAGGTTGATCGTTATATTGCCTTAAACAATGTATGGCAGGCCCTGCTGTTTAAATCGGCAGCTACAGGCGATTTCGGCATATTCATTAATAATTTTTAATAACAGTAATACACATTTATAATGGGAATGATCAAAGGGGCGCTACAAAAACCAATTACCATATTGGTTATAGTTGCCGGACTGTTTTTTTTCGGGATCAATGCGGTACGTACCATCAAGATAGATATCTTTCCTGATTTGAACCTGCCGGTTATCTACATATCCCACCCTTACGGAGGTTTTACCCCCGACCAGATGGAGGCTTATTTTGGTAAGCAATATGTGAACCTGCTGCTCTTTGTTTCGGGTGTAAAAACTATCGAAACCAAAAACGTACAGGGTTTAACACTGATAAAAGTTACTTTTTACGAAGGTACCAATATGGCACAGGCCGCGGCGGAGGTCACGGCGTTCACCAACAGGGCCCAGTCGGCATTCCCGCAGGGCTCGCAGCCTCCGTTTATTTTGAGGTTTGATGCCTCCACACTACCCGTTGGTCAGTTGGTACTCAGTAGTCCCACACGGTCCAACAACGAGTTGCTTGATTTTGCGTTGGTTTATGTAAGGTCGGCATTTACATCAGTTCCCGGTCTGGTAGCACCGGCTCCTTTTGGTGGTAATCAGCGTACCGTGGTGATCAAGGTTGATCCGGGATTGCTGCGCTCGCACAATTTAACGCCTGACCAGATCGTGGCCGCTTTGCGCGAAAATAATCAGAACACCCCCGCTGGTAACGTACGTATAGGCGACTATAACTACCTTGCCCCAGCAAATACCACCATTAAAAAGATCCCCGATTTTGGTAATATCCCATTATACAAAAACGGTGTACAAACGGTTTTTTTACATGATGTGGCTACTGTGGAAGACGGTGCGGATATCACCAATGGTTATGCGCTTATTAACGGAAAGCGTTCGGTTTACCTGCCTATTACCAAATCGGCCACAGCCTCAACCTGGGATGTGGTTCAGAATTTGAAAAAAGCATTGCCTCGTTTCCAGGCCTTGGTTCCTGATGACGTGAAACTGTCGTTCGTGTTTGACCAGTCGGTTTATGTAATCAACGCGGTGAAAAGTTTGGCCGAAGAAGGCGCCATAGGTGCGGTACTAACCGGTTTAATGGTATTGCTGTTCCTGGGTGATAAACGCGGTGCATTAATCGTAATATTAACTATACCAACCTGTATTATATCGGCTATATTTTTCCTTTCGCTTTTCGGACAGACAATCAATATCATGACGCTGAGCGGTTTGTCGCTGGCCATTGGTATCCTGGTGGATGAGTCGACGGTAACGATCGAGAATATTCACCAGCACTTTGATATGGGTAAACCAAAAGCTTTGGCTATATGGGATGCCTGTAAGGAGATCGCTTTCCCTAAATTGCTGATCCTGTTTTGTATCCTGGCGGTGTTTGCACCGGCCTTTACCATGAAAGGCATTCCGGGAGCGTTGTTCCTGCCGCTGGCATTGGCTATTGGTTTCTCCATGATCGTATCATACTTCCTGGCGCAAACCTTTGTACCTATCATGGCCAACTGGATCATGGTGAACAAACATGAAGATCACAGCAATCCCGATGGTTTTGCTTTGGAGGATGAAGGCGAACCATGGGAGCAAAAAGAAAAGGCCATGAAAAGGGCTTTGGAACATACCGGTAAGGAAGTAACCCGTTTTGATAAGTTCAGGGATAGCTTTATGCGCCTGATGGACAGGATGATGCCTAACCGGAAAATTCTGGTGACCATTTATGTTATTACTGCCTGCGGTTTAGCCTTTTTACTCCTGAACATTATTGGCCGCGACGTATTACCTAAGGTAAACTCCGGCACCTTCCAGGTACGTTTACGTGCACCTGATGGTACCCGTTTGGAACGTACCGAGATAGAAGTGGTGAAAGCTCAACGTATATTGGGTAACATTGTAGGTAAAAACCATATTGCTATTACCTCTACCATGGTAGGTACACACCCTTCGTCGTTCTCTACCAACCCGATATATATGTTCATGGCCGGGCCGCAAGAAGCGGTTATGCAGGTGAGCTTAACCGAAGACTATAAAGTGAACCTGGACGATCTGAAAGAAAAATTCAGAGATTCCATAGCACAAAGAATGCCCGGCATAAAAATATCATTTGAGCCGATAGAATTGACAGACAAGATCCTGAGCCAGGGATCGCCTACGCCTATAGAGGTGGCTTTAACTGGTAAAAACAAAAAACAGAATCAGGAATATGCCTTTAAGGTGTTAGATAAATTAAAACAGATTAAATATTTACGCGATGCACAGATAGGTCAGTCGTTTAACTATCCATCATTGGATATTACTATCGACAGGCAAAGAGCGGCACAACTGGGTGTGGGTTTAAATGATATTTCCCGCTCATTGATCGCTTCAACCTCATCATCAAGGTTTACCGAAAAAAATAACTGGATTGATGAGCGTGCCGGCCTGAGCTACCTGGTACAGGTACAGATACCTGAGTATCAAATGGCCAGCCTGAATGATGTAAAGGAGATTCCTGTATTAGCTAACCAGGCACGCCCAACATTGGGTGATGTGGCTGATGTAAAAACCGGCCTGGCTAATGGCGAAGATGACAACATCGGCGCTATACCTACACTGTCGGTTACTGCCAATATCAACAAAAAAGATTTGGGTACAGCTACGCATGATGTGCAGGAAGCTATTAAATCCATCGGCAAATTACCGCACGGTTTAACTATTGAAATGCGCGGTCTGAGCCAAACGCTAACCGATACGTTGGATAGTTTACAATCGGGTTTGGTGGTAGCTATTATCGTGATATTCCTGATGCTGGCAGCCAACTTCCAGTCGTTTAAAATGTCATTCGTAGTATTATCAACGGTGCCGGCGGTATTGTTCGGATCGTTACTGCTGGTTAAAATAACCGGGGCAACGCTAAACTTACAATCGTACATGGGTATGATCATGTCGGTGGGTGTATCCATATCCAACGCGGTATTGCTGATAACCAACGCCGAAGAGTTGCGTAAACATAATGGCGACGCGTTGAAAGCCGCCCGCGAAGCTGTAGCTTTGCGTTTGCGCCCTATATTAATGACCAGTTTAGCGATGGTTGTAGGTATGATCCCGATGGCATCCGGCCTGGGTGAAGGTGGTGATCAGACATCGCCGCTTGGCCGCGCGGTTATTGGCGGACTTATTGCTTCAACATTTGCAGCCCTGTTAATATTACCATTGGTTTTTGCCTGGGTACAAGGTAATGCCAGCACACAATCAGTATCATTAGACCCAGAAGATAAAGAAAGTAAATTTTATGTCCCTTTGCATCATCATGAAAAAGCTTAAAAATAGATCGATCCTTATGCTTGCCGTATTAGCGGTGGCTGTAAGTTTCCTGAGTGCGTGTCATTCAGAAGAAAAAGAGAAAGAAAGTGCCGAAGAGCAACAACAGGAAGCGGTAGAAACCCCGTCTGTTGAGCTGGTTGCGGTTAAAAAAGGAAAGCTGAGCGGCTCGGTTACTATTCCCGGCGAGCTGATCCCTTACCAACAGGTTGACCTGTATGCTAAGGTGAATAGCTATGTGAAAAAACTGTTGGTGGATATTGGTTCCGAAGTTCATCAGGGGCAATTACTGGTTGTTTTGGAAGCCCCGGAAATTAACTCACAATTAGCAGGCGCGCAATCCAGAATAAAACAACAGGAGGCTATTTACTACGCCAGCAAGGCTACTTATGACCGATTGGTAAGCACCAGCAAAACTCCTGGTACCGTATCGCAAAATGACCTGGAGCAGGCCGAAGCCAAGAAAAATTCTGACCTGGCAAACGTAGAAGCTGCAAAATCTGCCTATAAGGAAGTAGCCGCTAACCTGGCTTACCTGGAAATACGCGCTCCGTTTGATGGCGTTATCACCAGTCGTAATGTAAACCTGGGTGCCTATGTAGGTCCGGGTGGTAAAAGTGCCGATCCATTGTTTACCCTGCAGGATCAGAAAAGGCTGCGTTTAGTAGTATCCATACCAGAAAACTCTACAGGTTCATTAAGCAATAAAAGCGAAGTGGATTTTACAGTGAAAGCATTGCCTAACCAAAAATTTACCGCCCAGGTGAAACGTTTGGCCGGTGCTTTGGATGAAAAGCTAAGATCTGAGCGTTTAGAAATGGACGTATACAATAAAGACAAAAAACTTTTGCCTCATATGTTTGCCGAGGTAAGCGTACCGCTGCCTGGTGGCGATAGCGCTTATGTAGTGCCTAAAACTGCTGTATATACTTCAACCGAAAAGGTGTTTGTAATAAGAGTGGTAAACCACAAAGCGCAATGGGTTGATGCCAAAAAAGGCTTAACATCGGGCGATATGATGGAAGTTTACGGCGATCTGAAACCAGATGATAAACTGGTAAAAGTAGCTTCGGACGAGATCAGGGACGGATCAACAGTAAAAGATAAATAATTAGTTGATAGGATAAGGATTGAGTTAATTCAGTTGACTGATTACTTTTGTTTGCATCCCGCTTTGCAGTAGCAAGGTGGGATGTTTTTTTATGGATAATTATATATAAAAGGGAAGTCATCCTGAACTTGTTTCAGGATCCCACAGCACAAGCTAACCGTCCTGCAGTACACTTTGCTAATGGGGTGCCGAAACAAGTTCGGCATGACTGGATTGTTTATATCTTACTTTTGCAGCAGCTGTAGCATTTTAACACCTATAAGATCGGTATTTTCGGCCGAGTTGGATAATATTACTACAGCCAGATTTTTTTGCGCATTAAAAGCCAGGAAACTGCTGCTGCCATAGGTGCCGCCGTTATGAAAGTAATACTCTACGCCATCGACAATAATAATATGCCAGGCCAGTCCCATTTTAGCATCTTTGCTGAACGTGATCTGGTGGGTTAGCTCAAAGGCCTTTCCGAGCTTGTCTGGCGCCGGGTTCATATTGGCCTTTGCATATACCAGTAAATCATTTACGGATGAATGCAGCGCCCCGCAGGGGGCTAAAACGTCAAAATTCCAAGCCGGGGTCTCGTTGCCTGTAATGTTATAAACCGTTGCAAAATTATTTAACCTGGCCGGACTTAACCGCTGTGTGGTGCTCGACATAACCAGGGGACGGCAGATGATCTCGGCAACCATCTGTTCAAATGTTTCACCGCTCACTTTTGATAGGATAGTGCCCAACAAACCTACACCCAAATTGGAGTAATCGTACCTTTCGCCGGGCTGATTGTTCAGCTTACATGTTTTCAGATAGGTAAATAGCTGCTGTTTGGTATAGTCTTTATAAGGGTTAAGTTCATCCGTTGCATTGGCCTCCAGGTTGTCAGGAATACGGGCTAAACCCGAGGTATGATTGCTTAATGACTCCAGTGTGACCAGTTTTAACTCCGGGTTTTTGGCAACAGAATCGGGCAGGTATCTGGTAACAGGATCGGTTAGTTTTACTTTGCCTTCGTTTACATAATAGGCCAGCAGCGTGGCAGTAAACGTTTTGGTGATTGATCCTATTTCGTAAATAGTATGAAGTGTGGGCAGTTGCTTATTGTCTTTGGTAGTTTCGCCATAGTTATAAGTGGTTATTTTACCATCCTTTAAAACACCCACGCTTAAACCAACAGTATTGGCCTTTTGAATGTATGGGCGTACAGCAGATTCGATCACTTTGTCCATGGAGGTTTGTAGCTTATTGGTTGAGGCGGCCTGATTCAGTTTATCGGCAGTTACCTGGGTAAAAGGTTGAAACAGGAAAAGATCCAATTTATTGTCCTGATCAAGACTCATTTGCAGCTGTAAAGTAACTGCGCCAAATATCAGTTTATAGGTACTTACTTTGTTATTGACGAAACTAATGAGCGATGAACCTTTAATATCGCCCATCGGGAAAAGTTGCTGGGTGGCTACCGACCGGAAACCTTCTGGTGTTAAAGTCTTTTTGAATAATTCACCACCAAGCGCGTAAAGCGAATCGGCTTTTTGCGCATTAAAAAATTTTTGAACCAGCGCGAATACCGAATCTGTTTTTACCTGCTGACGGCTTTGAGCAAGTGCAGGTGCCGAGTAAATTACAAATAGTATGAACAGGGATAAACAGCAAACATTCTTAAACTTTATCATTTTACTTTGATTATCAACGCTGATAACAAGCATTGTTATATAAATGGGGCTAAGAAATTAAACTTTTACCGTGCCTGTTTGCTGATAATTAAGGCGTTTGCCCGGCCAGTAGATATAGTACGGCCATGCGTACAGCTACGCCGTTTTCTACCTGGTCAAGGATGATGGATTGCTTACTGTCGGCCACATCGCTGGTGATCTCCACACCACGATTGATAGGACCGGGGTGCATCACCGTGATCTCTTTATCCAATGAGTCCAGAATGGTTTTATTCAAGCCGAAAAGCATGGTATATTCTCGCAGGGAAGGGAAATATTTAATGTCCTGGCGTTCCAGTTGTATGCGCAGCATATTGGCTACATCGCACCAGTTAAGGGCTTTTATTAAATTATGCTCAACCTTAACACCTAAGGATCCAATGTATTTAGGGATTAGTGTAGTAGGGCCGCAAACCATTACTTCGGCACCCAATTGTTTGAGGCAAAGTATGTTGGAAAGCGCCACGCGCGAATGCAGAATATCACCCACAATCACCACTTTTTTACCGGCCACATCACCATATTTTTCGCGGATAGAGAAAGCATCCAGCAAAGCCTGGGTAGGGTGCTCATGAGCGCCGTCGCCGGCATTCACAATCTGGGCTTTCACATGTTTGGACAAGAAGATGCCCGCACCTGCATAAGGGTGACGCATCACTACCATATCCACCTTCATGGCCAGGATATTGTTTACGGTATCGATCAAGGTTTCGCCCTTACTTACCGATGATGATGACGCCGCGAAGTTCACTACATCTGCCGATAGGCGTTTTTCGGCCAGTTCAAATGATAAACGGGTACGGGTGGAATTTTCAAAGAAAATATTGGCAATGGTTACATCCCGCAATGAAGGCACTTTCTTGATCGGCCTGTTTAAAACCGATTTAAAAGTATCAGCAGTTTCAAATATCAGTTCAATATCTGCCCGGTTCAAATCTTTTATGCCTAATAAATGCCTTGTGCTTAGTCCTGCCATGATCTTTATATAATATCGAACACTGAATTTTGAATGTCGAATAATGAAGTAGGTAAGAAGTACTTTGTTATTCGATATCCCTTTGTTTCGTTATTGTTGTTTTAAATTGTTTTTCTTCGCTGTTTCTATACTTTTTACAAAAATCGCTATCAATTGATTGCATTCGTTTATTGCTGTTTCAGTATTATCCAGATTATGTATGTCTCGTCTTTTAATAATTTTGAGGGAAACCATTGACTCTCGTAATTCCTTCAATATGATTTTCATTTTATGAATGAAATCGTTCCTTGATTCAGCAGATTGGGCTTCACCATAATTCAAAGCGGGTGAACATCCTGATCGTACTAATTGTCCGGCAATGTAATTACCAAGTCGTGTATTAGGTAAAGCTTCAATAATATCAGCAATCATAACAGCAAAATCAATAAGCCTTTCTTCTAAGTCATATTTACTGTTGTTCATCCATTCCTTATTTAAACTTCAATATTCGATATTCAGAATTCAGTGTTCGATATTATCAAACTTTACTCCGCTGCTTCCGATACCAGCACAATTTTATCCTCGCCATCTGTATCTTTCCAGCTTACTACTACTTTTTGCGATGCGATGGAATCCACCTCAATACCTACATAATCTGCCGATACAGGTATATGTCGCGAATAACGGCGATCGACCAGGGCCAGCAGCTCCACTTTCTCGGGGCGGCCAAAAGCCTGCATGGCATCCATGGCGGCGCGAATGGTTCGGCCGGTCCAGAGAACGTCATCCATCATCACTACTTTTTTCCCCTCAATAATAAAATCTATTTTAGTTTGATTGGGTACCAGTTGCGATTCGCGGCGGCGAAAATCGTCGCGATAAAAGGTAATATCCAGGTCGCCCTGTAAAATGGTTTTGCCTGGTAATATTTTTCTTAATTCTTCGGCTACACGTTTAGCCAGGTATATGCCCCGTGGCTGGATACCAATAAGTACCGATTGTGAAAAATCATCGTGATTTTCAATCAACTGGCGACATAAACGTTGTATGGTGATCTGAAATTTTTGTCCGTCGAGCAGTGTAAGATTTTGCATCGTATGGGTGGATTTGGGCAAAAATAGTAAATAGTTTTGAAAAGCATCTTCTAAATCTCCTCCAATAGGGGATACTTTTATTGATTTGATATTTTTTTAAGCGCATTCATGGCTCTTGCCGCATCCTCCTTTGCCACAAAAATATGGTCGTGATAATAGGCTGCAACAACATTACAACTGATACCTTCCTGTGCCAGTGCTGTGGCAAATGCGGCTGTCAGTCCGGTAGCTGCTAATGAAGAATGTATGCTGAGGGTTATCCAGGCAGCTATATAGCTATACTCCAGTTGAAACTGATCGGCAATCTCTTTTTTGAGAATAACGGTAAAGCCCTCTGTCTCTTTAAAAAGACCTAAAATATTATTGGTATCAATTTGGGGGATAGATGATACTGTACAATACACATAATCGCCTTCATTGAGCACAGGCGTCATGTTTTTGAGCAAGGTATTAAGGTTTGTTTCTCCGGTCATGGTGTAAATATAAAATGGACTACTTAAATATATAAAATGTTGTCATTTCGAACGAGGAACGAGGAGAAATCTTATACGGTATTTATTTAATGAAGACATAGTAGAGGGTATAAGATTTCTCTTTCGCGCTTCCCTCATTCCTGCGCATGCTCTATCGAAATGACAAAAACTTGCTCAACAAAAAAGCCCTTCCGAAAAACGGAAGGGCTTTGTGAGAATATTGCTTCAGTTAAAGCTTATGCTTCTTCTTCAGACTCTTCAGCTTTTTTAGCTGGTGCAGCCTTGCGGGCTTTGTTTTCAGCACCTTCCATTTGCTCTTTTAACTGAGCTAATACGCTAAGATCGCCTAAAGTTGATTTTTCAACTGATTCTTTCACTTTTTTCACCGCGTTGCTAGCAGATTTTGCTTCTTTTTTGCGGTTTTCAAATTCCTGTACACGAGCGTCAGCGCGAGCTTCTTCCCAGATACGTGAGTGTGAAATAACGATACGTTTGTTCTCTTTGTTAAATTCAATGATCTTGAATTCAGCGGTTTCTTCAGCTTTTACTGATTTACCATCTTCTTTAACCAGGTGTTTGGTTGGCGCAAAGCCTTCAACACCGTAAGGTAAAGCTACGATAGCACCTTTGTCAGTTACTTTCAATACAGTACCTTCATGAATTGAATCAATGGTAAATACGGTTTCGAAAGTATCCCAAGGGTTTTCTTCCAGCTGTTTGTGACCTAAGCTTAATTTGCGGTTCTCAACGTCAAGTTCTAAAACAACCACGTCTAATTTTTCACCAACTTTAGTGAATTCGTTAGGGTGATTTACTTTTTTAGACCAAGAAAGATCAGAGATGTGGATCAAGCCGTCGATGCCGTCTTCCAGTTCAACAAACACACCAAAGTTGGTCATGTTTTTAACTGTTGCAACGTGCTGAGTGCCGATAGCATATTTCTCAGCAGCATTTTGCCATGGATCTGGAGTTAATTGTTTAACACCCAATGACATTTTGCGCTCTTCGCGGTCAAGTGTTAACACTTGTGCTTCGATTTCGTCGCCAACTTTCAGGAATTCCTGAGGGTTACGCAGGTTTTGTGACCATGACATTTCTGATACGTGGATCAAACCTTCAACACCAGGGATGATTTCAAGGAATGCGCCGTAATCAGCAACGGTAACAATTTTACCTTTAACTTTTGAACCAACCTGAATATCTTCAGAAAGGCTTTGCCAAGGATGAGGAGTTAATTGTTTTAAGCCCAGAGCAATACGTTTTTTCTCGTCATCAAAGTCAAGCACAACAACGTTGATTTTTTGATCCAATGAAAGAATTTCGCGTGGATGCTCAATACGGCCCCAAGATATATCAGTAATGTGCAGTAAGCCGTCAACACCACCAAGGTCAATAAATACACCAAAGTCGGTAATGTTTTTAACGGTACCTTCCAATACCTGTCCTTTTTCAAGGCGTGCAACAATTTCTGTTTTTTGGTTTTCCAAATCGTCTTCGATCAGCACTTTGTGCGATACCACTACGTTTTTAAACTCGTGGTTGATCTTAACAACTTTGAATTCCATTGTTTTACCTACATACACATCGTAATCACGGATAGGTTTGATGTCGATTTGTGAGCCAGGTAAGAAGGCTTCAACACCCATGATGTCAACAATTAAACCACCTTTAGTTCTGCTCTTCACAAAACCAGTGATGATCTCATCATTGTCAAGGGCTGAATTAATGCGCTCCCATGATTTTTGAGTTTTTGCACGTTTACGTGAAAGTACTAACTGACCGTTAGCATCTTCTTGTGATTCAACAAAAACGTCAACTTTGTCACCGATCTTCAGATCTGGTGTGTCACGGAATTCTGATACTGAAACTAAACCGTCTGATTTAAATCCTACGTTCAGTACCACATCTTTGTTGTTAACATTAACAACGGTACCGGTGATGATTTCGCCTTTGGTGATAGAGCTGAAAGTTCCATCATACATTTTCTCGAATTTCTCACGGTCGCTATCGGTATAGTTACCAAATTTTTTGTCATCTGCATCCCAGTCGAAATCCGCACTTGGAGTAGCTGCAATTTTTGATTTGATCTCTTCGATAGATATTGAATCAGCTTCTGATTCAATGGTTTCTTTTTCGCCAGATGCGGTAACTGTGTCCAGTTCAGCTTCTTTCGCTTTTAATTCTTTTTCTGCTTCTTGTTTTTTTGCCATTAAATAATTTTTCTCCTTTTCCCAATTTGTTAATTGGGACTGCAAAGGTAGGTATATAATTTTATTAAATAAAAGAATATTTAAATGTTAATTGCTGATATTTAAGGCTTTTTGATATAAATAGCGCCTTTGTCATGGAGTTTTTACCATTTGAACTCCGAAAAAGACCTGGGTTGATGCTTTTTAACAATAGGTTAAATGATAAACAGACTGTTAAATAGTGATCAGCTTATTGGCAATTTCTTCAAATATCGACATGAAGTCGGGAAGCAGATAGTCGCGGTAATCGCTCAGTACTTCATTCATTAATGCCTCATGCTGCGGGGTAAAAGGATTTCGCCAGATGCGCATACAAATACGTTTTAGGGCATAGGCTATCTGGTGCGTTTCGGCATAAGTGTGCAGGTACTGGCTGCGTTTAAAATCGTCAAAAAACTTTAAGAAAACATTACTGTCCATTAATCCGGAGAACGTTAAAAAGTTATTGATCACCGCTGTTTCGCAAGCCGCCAGGTTGGCGTAAAAGTCATCAACCTGTATTTTACCTGTAGTAAGTAATAGATTATCAATGATTAGTTCCAGTGCGATGTGTCCCAGGAAAAACGGCTTTACCGGTGAACCTTCAATAGCGGGCAGCAATTGTTTTTTTAACTGATGGGAGTGAAGGGTAAAAAAATCAGAGGAGTGGAAATAACGGTCGACCGCCAGGTGTTTATTCCAGCCGGCAATAACAGAGTTGATGTTTTTATCGGGATGGTGCAGTTTTTCTGGATGAAGGATGATATTTTTATCGGCATTTTTTAAAAGATCGGGCAAAACGATACCTAATATATGGTAACAGTTGTTTATATCACGATCAAAGTAATAATGCGATAAAAAATTCATAGGCGCTACTGTGCAAAATAGTGGCTTTTGTTCAAGGTACAAAAAATAAGTAATTATTTGAAATAGATTTTACCTGTAGTTAACCCGGTATAGGTGTGATATAGCTATTCGGCCCAGCCAATTATTCTCTTATATTTGCAGCCTTTGAAATATTGAATATGAACTTTGTTGAAGAATTACGCTGGCGAGGAATGCTGCATACCGAAATGCCGGGTACTGAAGAAAAGCTGAATAAAGGCATGACTTCGGGATATATAGGATTTGACCCAACCGCCGATTCATTGCATGTTGGTCACCTAACGCAAATCATGACGCTGATCCATTTTCAGCGGGCCGGTCATAAACCTTATGCTTTGGTTGGTGGTGCTACCGGTATGGTTGGCGATCCCTCAGGTAAATCGCAGGAGCGTAATTTACTGTCGGAAGAGGTTTTGCAGCATAACCTGGAGTCGGTTAAAAAGCAATTGACCCGTTTTCTGGATTTTAACAGCGGCGCCAATAGTGCCGAAATGGTGAATAATTACGATTGGTTCAAGAATTTTACCTTTCTTGATTTTATCCGCGATGTAGGCAAGCACATTACCGTTAATTACATGATGGCTAAAGATTCGGTAAAGAAACGCCTGGAAGGCGATACCGGGATGTCATTCACCGAGTTCACCTATCAGCTAGTGCAGGGTTACGATTTTTATTACCTGTGGAAACACCATAATTGCAGCATCCAGATGGGGGGCAGCGATCAGTGGGGTAATATTGTGACCGGTACTGAGCTCATTCGCCGTAAAGATAGCGGCGAAGCATTTGCCCTAACTACCAATCTGATCAAAAAGGCTGATGGTACCAAATTTGGTAAAACCGAAAGCGGCGCGGTTTGGCTGGATGCAGAGCGCACATCGCCATACCAGTTTTACCAGTTCTGGTTAAATACCACCGATGTTGATGCCAAAGCATATATCCGCATATTTACGTTGTTTGAGCGTGATGTGATTGAAGCTTTGGAGGTGGAGCATGATGCAGCGCCGCATACACGGATATTACAAAAAGCGCTGGCCAAAGATATAACCATACGCGTACATGGTGAAGCAGAGTATGAAAAGGCCATTAAATCATCTGAGTTTTTATTTGGCAACGTAGGCATTGAGTTTTTAAATGAACTGAATGATGCCGAGGTGTTGGGACTGTTTGCCGGTGTGCCTAATTTTAGCGTGACTTTAGCTGAGTTGCAGCAAGGCATCAATGTTAGTGATTTGCTGGCTGTGAAAACGGCCATATTCCCGTCAAAAGGTGAAGCTAAAAAGATGATACAAGGCGGAGGTTCGGCTATTAATAAAGTTAAAATTGCTACTGCCGATGATATTTATACTGCCGATGCTTTGATCAATAATAAATTCCTGGTGGTACAAAAAGGCAAGAAGAATTATTTTTTGATTGTTGCTGAATAAGTTAAGTCATTATTTCATTAGCTTTTGGCGTCATTAGGTCATTAGCCGGTTTAATGACTCAATGAATAATGACTTAATAAAAAAAGCGATGAGTTTAAAACTCATCGCTTTTTTTATTGTGAAAAACTTTGGAAATACGACAAATGGTAAGTATATTTGTATATATGTCGTACAAAACAAAAATTGATAGCAAAAAAAATGAATTGAATGAGCCCATGGCAGCGTACGCCGTTCAGGCTCCGGTTCCTTCATTTTATCATTTACTCGAGGGGGCAAAGTCTGTTAAATTTTCTACAGATTTTGATATCATTAACCTGGCGCGTAAAGGCTTCCCAAAAAGCGTTTTGCTTTCCTTAGCCAAAAAAATATCCCTCAATATACAAGAGCTGGCCAATATATTACACATCTCGGAGCGTACCTTACAACGTTATGATGATAACGCCATCATTAAAACGGAGTACGCCGAAAAGGCTGTTGAACTGGCCCGCCTGTATACCCGTGGCGAGGAGGTTTTTGGCTCCATGGATAAATTTAAAATATGGGTAAAAACTCCAGGCTACGTGTTTAAGGGCGAGGCCCCGGTAACCATCCTGGATACTTCTGCCGGTTTTGATATGGTTTTTAGGGAGTTAGGCCGTATAGAGCACGGTATTTTTGCCTGATGGTTTTATATCGTATAGCGAAATGCCAATATGTGGATGATCTGAGCGGAACGGGAGCCAGGTTATACGGCGGCCGCTGGAACAGTGAGGGGAAGCCCATGCTTTATCTGGCCTCATCCCGATCATTAGCGGTTCTGGAAGTACTGGTACATTTGGATCCTTTAATTGTTCCTGCAAATTTTTGTTTGGCTCAGATTGACGTTCCGAATTACAGCATCACAGAACTAAACCCGGATTTATTACCTGATAACTGGCAGGACGTTTCGGGCCCGGTGGCGCTAAGAAAACTTGGCGACGAGTTTCTGAAAAAGCAGGAATACCTGGCCATGCGCGTACCATCGGCTATAGTATCGGCAGAGTACAATTATATACTTAACCCATTACACCCCGAAGCCAAAAATATTAAAATAGTGAATAAAGAATCTTTTAGTTTTGACGACCGGCTTTTAAATTAGATCATTATATTATAAAAGTCATTGAGTCATTTGATAAATCGTCATTAAGTCATTACTAAAAACAGCAATGACCTAATGACAAAAAAGGGCGGTAAGTTTTAACTTACCGCCCTTTTTTATAATGACTTTTACAAATCACTCAGCAGATCGAGTTTTTTGTGATTGTATTCTTCCTGGGATATCAGGCCGTTATCAAACAACGTTTTTAATTTTTTTAATTTTTCGGTAAGCTCATCCGGCTTTGGCGCTTCATGCACAACTGGTGCGGGTGCCGGTGCTGGCGGAGCAACAGGAGTTGGTGCGGGCTGTTCAACAACTACCGGAGCTGGCGCAGTAAAGGCTTGTTGTGCAGTGGTTGTACGGGCAGCAGCGGGATTGTCAAACTGAATAGAGCCTGATTCGGCACGTTTTTGTTCCAGATCACGCTGGCGACGGGCTTCGCGCTCAATTTCTTTACGCTCCTGGGCATATTGATATAATTTACGGCCCTGGATCTTGGGTAGGTAATCAACGGCCATTTCGGCGCCATTGGTGGTTTTTACGCTAAATACAGCACCAATGATTTCTTCTTTGGTATGTACATCAACAATATCCTTCCAAACAAAATCAACAAACTTGATAGATAAGCCCAGGTTGGCCGGGGTAAAAAATAACACACGTTTGTTGGTAATGGCAATGCAATCCGGAAATAAGTTTACCAATGGCTTTTTCTGAACCGCTATATAAATGATCTCTTCACCAGAAGATAGCAGGTCTACCAGGCGGGAATATACTTTTTCAACTGCTTTAGGATCCTGTTCCTCGTTTAAAAATTTCTCAATCATGATTTTAGCATTTGTGCTGCGTGCAAAAATAATAATAATACCGGTTAAAAGAGTCAAGATTTTAGTATCAAGTAGTTAGTATCAAGTATCAAGATTCTGAAACCCGATATGATCATGCAGAAAATGTCATGCTACCTGATACTAACTACTTGATACTAAAATACACTAAGCAATCAGTAAATTGCATCCGCGGATGTCTGACTGATCAAACCTGCCTAATACTTCAAATGCGCCGTCTGTGTTGATCTTACCCAAATCCTGCGTGGCAATAAATGAGCAGGAATTGATATTGGCCAGATCGATCACATTGATGCCGCCTGTTTTGCCCTTTGCTAACGTGCTGATAGGGTCATTAGTATCGCGGATGATGATTTTCATCCAGGGCGGGCATTCAAAAATACCATCACCTTTGGAATAGGCTTGTGACAGTAGTTCGGTCATGCCATATTCTGAATGTATGTGGCTTACGCCGAAGCCTTTGCAGAGCGTGTCATGCAGCTCCTCGCGGATCATTTCTTTACGCCGGCCTTTCATGCCGCCGGTTTCCATTACAATCAATTCTGGAAAATTGATCTGATAGCTTTCGATAAAATCAAGTAAACCAAAAGTAACTCCGATCAAAAGGGTGGGCCGTTTGGCCGCTTGTTGTTTTTGTAGCTGATGATATAGTTCGTCGTGGTTATATAAAAAGAAACCGCTATCGGGATTTTGAGATTGTTTGATCAGGTCATCAACCATATAAATGAGTGATGAACCATCGCGCTCCAGGTATGATGGCAGCAAGGCTAATACAGTATAATCCCTGATATCACCATAAAACAATTGAAAAGCATCACGGAAACTATCCTCATACCAGGTTTTATCACTTACCAAATGCCTGCTGGTAACCATGCCTGTAGTACCCGAACTGGTAAACGTTAATTCAACCGGGGCATTAGTACTCAGTATCCGGTGCGATTTGAAAAACTCTATCGGTAGGAAAGGGATTTGCTCAACCGAAGTAATCTTATCCGCATCAATTTTTAGTCCCGAAATAAATTGCCCGTAAACGCTGCAGTTTTTGGCCTGATGCCTAAAGACCTGCAGAGTTGCCTGATCAAAATCGGTTGTGTTATGGATAGAAAATACCTGTTGTTTATCCGGTGTGTTCATTATTCGCAAAGATAAGAATATTGATGTGCAGATGTGTGGATTTCAGATGTGTAGATTCCCCGAATCATGGATACTAAGGTTCAAACCAAAAACAAATGACCGTTTGCTTGCACAATTATGTAAACAAGTATGCGTTTTGGGGGTTAGTAATTATATATAACATTGTACAAATTGTAATTTTACCCCCATGAAAACATTGAAATTTTTGAAGTTCCCATTGATTCTAAGCTTGTTTTTTGTGCTGATTTCGGCCAAAGCAGGCGATAAAGAAACGGAACGCGTACATAATGCTGCTAATGTATTAAAGGAGTTTGCCAAAATGAGTGAAACCATCCCGCATCAGTTAATGGAGCAGTCGGAAGGAATTGTTGTTATCCCTAAAATGATTAATGCCGGTTTTGGTATTGGTGGTAAACGGGGCAGAGGCGTAGCCATGGTAAAGTTGGCTAATGGCAAGTGGAGCGACCCTGTGTTTGTAACCCTAACCGGTGGTAGCTTTGGTTTACAGATTGGTGTACAATCTGTCGACCTGATCCTGGTATTCCATCACAAGGGAGTATTGACCAAAGTTGAAAACGGCGATTTTACCATCGGTGGCGATATTTCGGCAGCGGCAGGTCCTGTTGGTCGCAGCTCATCGGCCAGTACCGATTATAAGCTGGAAGCCGAGGTTTACTCTTACTCACGCAGCCGCGGTTTATTTGCCGGTATAACTATTAATGGTTCAAACCTGGCCATTGATAAAAGTGCCATCGCCAATTTTTATGGCGATAAATCTACTTCGCAGGAAGTTTTTGCTTCTTCAAAAAGCGATAAAGATGGAGTTGCTGCGCTAAAAGAAGCAGTTGGCGCATTCTAAAATTGGACATTAATTACACGGATGGCTTCGAATTACACGAATTGAATAGTTCAATTTTTATTTGTGTTAATTCGAAGCCATTTGTGTAATTAGTGTTTATTCTTTTTCAAAAGCCTTTTTGAGCAGCACGCCCGAAAGCGCCGCGAAACCGCTCACCAGCCCTCCGATAATCCCGGTGATCACCAGTAGATAACCCCAGCCTGGTAAATGAAACATAACTGCCACTTTTTTGGCCAATATATGATCGTTTGGGATGCTTTTAAATAAAGCCAACACTATCCAAACGATAAACACCGCTAAAAAACCCGACAAGAATGCCTGCCCCGATGTTTTGCCGATAAAGAAGGCTGCCGAAAATGCCGCAATAGCCACTACCCACCAGGGCAAAAAGAAACCGCTTGCAAATGATAATATGAGTATAATGAGGAATAACATAATCTTATTTTCTTTAGAGTATCAAGTAGCTAGTATCAAGTATCAAGATACTTGTATTTGTCGATAGTTGTTCAAAAGTCATGATACTTGATACTAGCTACTTGATACTAAATTTATCTTATTTGCTGTTTATTGTTAATGTTGTTTTGACACGATCAGACATTTCATCGGGTGCTTGAAGGAACAGCAATTCTTTTAGCTCCCCTTTTTGCCAGATTTTTAGCATATCATCATAAAAAAAACTGCCGGGATTGCCCGATTCGCCACCGGGTAAAATGCCGTACCCTTTTACTGTTGGCCCCATTTGTACCACCATGCGCCATGACGGACCGTGCCCGTCATGCAGGGCATTTACGGTTGAACCTGCTCCACCCGATTCAAAATTGCCAGAGCTAAAAGCTTCCTGGCGGGTAAGGTGAGTTATCTCCATTTTTTTAACCTTGCCCCATGCCCATGCCGGGCCAGGTTTACCGTATTTTTTTACTAAACCGGCAACAGCGGTTTTAAATGACTGGGTAACAATATCTGCACAGGTTTCTTTAGCAGGTGTATTCACATTGTCAAACCATTTGGCACCGGGTTGTTGTATCAATAGCTTTTCGGTTCTGTCCATAGAGGGATAATTTTCCTGCAAGTCCTTATCCTTAAATTCATCGCTCCAAACCATTCCATAAAATTGTACCCACCACGAGTTAAAAATTGATGCCCCGGTTGAGCCAACGCTATAAAATTTATCCCAGTTTTTAACCATGCTTAATGCCGATAGCTGATCATGATCTAATCTGGTAACGTCAAGATATTTTAATAGGGTTGGCAGCACATCCTGTGCGCGGATGCTATAGGTATCGGTTTGCAGGATACGCATACTATCCACCGTTGCTTTTTGCATAGCGGTAAGTCTGTCGTTTATACGCTTACCACGTTCATAAGAGGCAAACGACCAATTGATATAATACGGATAAGTTGGATCTGTTGATGATTGATTGGCCGAACTTACAAAACCTCGCGGAGGGTTTTTTACCGTAGGATTTTGATCAAACGGAATCCAGCCATGCCAGTCGTCGGCAGGGTCGGTACCATCCAGTATGAATTTACCCTGATCACGATATTTTAATGGGTATTTGCCGTTGGGGGTGATGGCGATATCATTATCCTTACTGGCAAATACAAAGTTAGAGGCCGGGGCATTAAAGTAGGTAAGCGCTTTACGGTAATCGGTATAGTTTTTACCCCGGTTTAAAATATACATAGCCATCAGTTCGTCCGATTCATCATGGGCTATCCATCTTAAAGCGTCACCCACCGGTACAAAATCATTACCCTTTCCTTGTTTGGTTTTATCTTCATAAACCACCGGGCCGTGATGCGTGTAGATAACCGTATCATATAAAGGTTCCTGACCGCGAATGTTGATTACTTCTACACGGCGATTGGTCTTATTCCATTGGTTGTTGTACCAGTATTCTTCCTTTTTATTATCTCTGAATTTGATTTGGTACCAATCCAAAATATCGGCATCTACATTGGTAATACCCCAGCTGATGTTATTATTAAAACCTAATATAACGCAGGGCGAACCGGGTAACGATACTCCATACACATTTACAGAAGGTGCTGTAAGCTGTATCTGGTACCAAATAGACGGAAAAGTGAGATTTAAGTGTGGGTCGTTGGCCAAAATAGGATATCCATTAGCCGTTTTATTACCGGCTACAGCCCAGTTGTTACTGCCTATGCCTTCTGCCTTTACCATGCGCTTAGCGCTGTCATTCATCTGGGCCAGGAAACTTGCGGATGGCTTTGGAATGGTAAGCGGTTTAAAATCCCATTTGGTGCCCGAAGGTATTATAGGATCTTCATGAAAAGGATAATCGGGGAAAAGGTCACCGGTAGTTTGCGGGCCAAACTTTTTGAGAATGTTGCTCATGGCAAATTCATTGGAACCTCCCGCCAGTGTTTCGCTCATCAGCTTGAGTAAGAAAGCGCAGTTAATGGGCTTCCAATCTTCCGGTGCATAATCAAGCAGTTTAAATTCAATGGGATACTGGCGTGGGTGCAGGCGATGAATGTAGGCATTAATACCATCGGTGTAAGCCAGTACCATCTGGCGCACGGCCGGCTCGTTCATCATGGCTTTTAAGGTTTTTTCGGCGCCATAAACCATACCCATACGGCGATGATAACGGTCGACCTCGAGCAGCTGGGGGCCAAGCACTTCGGCCAGCCGGCCGGCAGCCTGGCGGGTTTGTATGTCCATTTGCCAAAGACGCTCGGTAGCAGTTATGTAGCCCTGTGCATAGTACAGGTCATGTTCGTTGTCGGCAAAAATATGCGGGATGCGGTTCTCATCATACTTAATGGTCACCTTACCGGTAAGCCCGGGAAGCATCAAATGCGTAGTTGGTAAAATATTCTTGCTTTCGGCATTTTGCCAAAAACCATCAGCCGGACTTAAAAAATCGCCGAATGGCGGTGCCGGGCCAAATTTTTTTTGCAGTACCCAAATCAGGGCGAGTGTAAAGGCGATCGATAAAAACGCTTTTGTAAACTTCATATGCTTTTTTTAGTATCAGGTAGCTAGTATCAAGTATCAGGACTGTTTTATTACAGGTGCGTTTTCTGAAATCCTGACGGTAGCTAAATCACAATATATCGATATGTTATTGGGTCTCGATACCCGATACTAGCTACTTGATACTGGACATAAAGTTACAGTTTTAATATACATCCTCAAGCTTTGGTTTACGCTTATAGTGTTTTTTGTATGGATTATTATCGTAGCCGGATGAACGGCCTTCTTTACGATACTCCCAGGGTGGGGTAGGGTTGGCGTCCTGCCAAAGGCCCAGCTTATTTTCGCGGGCATTTTGCTCCAACTGGGCTAATTCTGCACTTTGCGAATAGGCTTTATAATGCCAGGCAAAGCCATTTTTTACCAACTGATAATTGACATTGGTGCCGTCGGGCAAAATGACCAGGGCAATGGTACGGCCGTAACGGTCTTTAGTATTTCCTATTAAGGTAACGTCCTTCCCAAAGCACAAGTCGGAGGTGAATTTTTTGGCTGCTTTGCCAAAAGCCTGTGATTTTTCGGGGCAATCAATTTCAGCCAGACGAACGGTGACTTGCTGGTTATCATTACTGAGCAGGCCCAGTGTATCACCATCTTTTATTTTAACTACTTTGTATTGATTAGCAGGTTTAGGATTACAACCCCAGAGTAATAGCAAACATAGAAGAAGGCAGGTGTGATACTTTTTGAACATTTTTCAAATGTGCAGATTTTTTGTCTGAATCAGAATTTACAGGATTATAGAATTATCAAAAGTCTATAAATTTTGATTCAGACAATCATTACTCAGCATGCAGACTCATCACGTTTCCGTCAGGGTCTTTTATGGCCAAAAACTTTCCCCATGGAGTATCATCAATGGTTCCCAGTTCAATGCCTTTGGCGGTAAGGTCCTTAATATCAGCGTTCAGATCATCTGTTTTAATGACAAAGCCACGGACGCTGCCTGCTGGCATTTCAGGAAACCAGTTTACTAACGTAATAGAAACAGCCGTGCCTGGAAAACCTAACTGTACCCATTGCTGACCCTGGCCAAAAGGAGCGTCGACTAAAATTTCAAAGCCCAGTTTTTGATAAAATTCTTTAGCCCGGGTTTGATCAGTAACCGGGATAGAGATAACTTCAATTGCTTTCATTTATTTGGTTTTATTTTGGTGATTTTAAAGCTGATACTTAAACTCCTGGTATTTCATTTAGTATTTTAATCATTCGGCGAGTGATGTGTTTTTTCCAACCGGATTCCATAAATATACTGGAGAGCATGTTTTTAAGCCCTTTAAAGCCGCTATGCTCCAATACCAAACGGGTGCCTTCTCCATCGGGGCTTAGTGTCCAGGTAAGCAAAGTATCTAAACCTATAATACCGGGCCTTGGACCGCCTTTCCAGGTATATACCAGTTTCTGGTTAGGTATCACTTCCAGTACTTCGCAATAAACAATACCATCCCAACCCATTTTAGGCAATGGTTTGCTATGAAACTGAAATTGGTGGCCAACCACAGGCTTAAAATCATTTTTCATGAGCCATTGGCTAATCAGTTCTGGATTGGTAATACATTCCCATACTTTTTCTGGAGAGTGCGGAAAATGCCATTTGATAACAAGGTCTCTTTTCATTTATGTGTAACTTTGAGGTTACGTAAAAGTATAAGTAACTTCTGGGTTACGCAAATAAAATTTAAATTATTTGGTAAGTTATTATTATAACTATACATTTAGTTATTTTAATTACCCCTATGAGAATATTAGTTATAAAAACAATGTTTATTCTGGCATTGCTATGTGGATACCTCATGGTAGCGCCATCGGCACAAGTATTTAAAAAAAATACCGCGTTGATAAAACAGATCGACTCTATGTTTAAAACCGATCAGTTTTGGCGTATAGAGTTCACCAAAAAATACCGGAAAGAAAAATCGGTTTACAGCGATGAAATTATCCAAAAAAACTGGGCAGAAGCTGATCGTATTAACGAATTGAAAGCAAAGTCAATTATCAAAAAATACGGCTACCCGGGTTACGATTTGGTTGGCAGTTCGAGCGATAGTTTTTGGGCCATTGTTCAGCATTGTGATGATGATATACCTTTCCAGGAGCGGGTATTAGCCTTGATGAAGCAGCAAATTGCTAAAAATAATGCCAGCAAAGAGAAATATGCCTATCTCACCGATCGTATCCTGGTTAATAAAGATCAAAAGCAAATTTATGGTACGCAATTGTCCCGGGATAGTAAAACCGGGAAGTATTCACCATTTCCATTAAAAGATCCCAAATTGGTTGATCAACTTCGGCAGGAGGTTGGGCTTGAGCCACTTGCTACCTATGTAAAAAACTTTCAATAGGTATCGCATTGCACAAATGGAACTTTATTGTTTTATCTTTGTTGCTTTAATGTTAACCATAAATTAAGTATCCTGATGGGGAAATTTACCATACCAGACAAAGTACTGTATGTATGCGTTGGTAGCAAGTGCGGCAAGAAGGGTGGCAAGGATATGTTTAAACTGGCTAAAGCATACGCCAAGCATCATCACGGTCACGAAGAAATTGAAGTTATAGAAACAGAATGTACCGACAGGTGTAAATATGCCCCCATATGCAGTATCCAGCCAGGAAATACCTGGTTAAAGGAATATCACCCTAAGGATGTATTGAAGTTGATGGATTTGATATAAGCCCCCTCTAAATCTCCCCCTAAAGGGTGAGACTTCTGATAAAAAAATTTGAATAAAATAAAAATGTCCTTCTGCAAAAGCAAAAGGACATTTTTTTATAGCCTCTCCTTTGAGGAGGATTGGGAGGGGTTTACGCCTCGCTATCGTATTTGATCTGACCAACGTGTTTGTCGATCTGCCATCTGCCAGTACCTTCTTCGCCGATAACTTCAAACAGTTCAAGGGCACGACGGGCTTTGTATTCTTCTTCGCGTTGCTCTTTCAGGAACCAGTTCAGAAACTCCATAGTTACAAAGTCCTGCTCTTTCATGCAACGTGCATAAATATTTTTGATAGATTGTGTAACGCTGATCTCCTGGTCCAAAGCTTCTTCAAACACTTCGCGAAAGGAGTTATATTCCTGTTTAATGCCGGTAACTTCTGGCGATACAGCATTGCCGCCCATATCCAGGATATATTTATAAAATTTTAATTGGTGGTGTCTTTCTTCTTCAGCTTGTTTAAAAAAATAGTCGGACGAAAAATCGTAACCATTACGGTTACACCAGGAAGCCATAGATAAATATATAGATGAAGACAGGGCTTCTTTTTTTACTTGTTGGTTTAAAAGCCCTTCAATTTCGGTTGAAATAAGGCTTTTTATGCGGAGTAGATCTTTCATAGTTTTATTAAATTAATAACGTGTTGCAGGTATTATGATGCAATAATAGTGCTATAAGTTAATATAACTATAATTTTTAAATAATATGAATTTAGTATTAGTCTAAATAGTTAACTGGCTATGCCACAGAGGCGTTCATGTAGGATATGATTTAACTCCAGCATGACAAAAGTACCTTCTAATAATTCTTTGAGGGCTATGATTTGTAGTAATGAAAGTACATAGCAATGATCACAGGCACAGATAAAAATAATCTCTACATCGGGATCTTTTGTGGTATTGAGCAGGGCTTGCTCAATATCGATATGATAAACCGACTTACGCAGCTTTAACAGGCAGCGATAATCGAATTTGGCAACCTTACCCGCAAAATCAACATACCAGCAACGCTCGGCATCGCATTGATAAATGGCTCCTGCCGATGTTTTAAAAACATCTGTCCATGAAGTGGTTGTTGTAATGGTGGTAATCATATCTCGGGCACAAAGATTATTATTATTTATAATTAATCCAAATAAAGAAGTGGGTTTTTTATTAACATAGCTTAAGGAAGGTAGGAGTACTTTTAGATTTTGGGATTTTTGGAGCAAGGAGTAAGGATTTTTTCTTTTGTCATTTCTCCAAAAATCTTTGTTCCCCCAATCCAAAAACAATACATTAGGGCTCACATACACTGTATAAAATGGATAACATTAAAGCCTGTATTTTTGACCTCGACGGCGTGATTGTAGATACAGCCATATACCATTACAAAGCCTGGCGACGCCTGGCCAATTCCCTGGGTTTTGATTTTTCCGAGCAGCAGAACGAACAGTTGAAAGGCGTAAGTCGTGTACGATCGTTACAACTGATACTGGGCTGGGGCGGCATAACCAAAACCGAGGCCGAGCAGGAACAGCTGGCTACTCAAAAAAATACCTGGTATGTAGAAATGATAAACCAGATGACGCCCGCCGAAATATTTCCCGGCGCACGTGAGTTTGTGCAAAGCTGCCGCGACGCGGGTATCAAAACCGCGTTGGGTTCGGCCAGTAAAAATGCCATGACTATTTTGGAGAAGCTGCAGATTGTGCCCCTGTTTGATGCCATTATCGACGGGAATAACGTGACTAAGCCCAAACCCGATCCTGAAGTGTTTTTGAAGGGAGCTGAAGCGCTGGGCATCGAACCACAACATTGCGTGGTATTTGAAGACGCCATTGCCGGGGTAGAGGCAGCCAAAACAGGTGGCATGAAAGCCATTGGCATAGGCGACCCTAAGGTGTTGTATGAGGCTGATTTGGTGGTGAGTGGGTTAGATAAAGCCCCCCGCCCCCCTAAAGGGGGAGTTGGCGAATGGGAGCCCCCTGCAAATAGCTCCCCCTTTAGGGGGCAGGGGGGGCTCGCCTGGAGCATTATTGAAGAAGGCTTCGATCCGCAGCATCATCAAATATCAGAGAGTATATTTAGCCTGGGTAATGGCCGCATGGGCCAGCGTGCTAATTTTGAGGAGGCTTACAGCGGACAATCATTATTGGGCAACTATGTAGCCGGAGTTTATTATCCCGACAAAACCCGTGTAGGCTGGTGGAAAAACGGCTATCCCGAATATTTTGCCAAAGTACTCAACGCCGCTAACTGGACGATCATCGATGTAAACCTCGATGGCGAACAGCTCGACCTGGCTAAATGTGAAGTAAGCAACTTTCGCCGGGAACTAAATATGAAAGTGGGTTTCCTCAAACGAAACTTCAATGCCAAAACAGCGGGCGGCAAAGTAGTAGAGGTAGAAGCCGTCCGCTTTTGCAGTATGGTTGATGATGAGGCCGCCGCTATAAAATATACCATCACCCCCATAAACTTTAGTGGAACCTTTACCCTGACACCTGCTATCGATGGTGATATAGCAAACAAAGACTCCAACTACGACGAAAAGTTCTGGGACGAGGTAAGTAAAGCCAGTCAACCCGATGGTGGCTACGTGGTCATGCGTACCAAAAAAACGGGCTTTGAAGTAGCCACGGGCATGAAGTTCAGCCTTTTGCAAAACGGGCAAGCTGTGTCGGCCAATGCAGAAGCTATCGCCAAAGAAAAATATATAGCCTCTGCGATAACTGTGCAGGCACAGCAGGGGCAAAGTATTAGCATGATCAAATATGTGGCTAATCTATCTTCGCAAAATCACAAACCAGAAGATCTGGTGGCTAATCTGAATGATACCCTTAACCGTATCAGTACCAAAGGATTTGACACCATGCTGGCCGAGCAAGCTGCCGCCTGGGCCAAAAAATGGGAACATAATGATATTATTATTGAGGGTGATGTATCGGCACAACAGGCCATCCGTTTTAATATATTCCAGCTCAATCAAACCTATACCGGCGAGGATGATCGCCTGAACATCGGTCCCAAAGGTTTTACCGGTGAAAAATACGGTGGCTCCACCTATTGGGATACCGAAGCTTATTGCGTACCTTTTTACCTGGCCACCGCCGATCAGAAGGTAACCCGCAACCTGCTTCTGTATCGCTACAAGCAATTGGGTAAAGCTATTGAGAACGCCGCCCTGCTGGGCTTTAAGGATGGCGCCGCCCTGTATCCTATGGTAACCATGGACGGTACCGAATGCCACAACGAGTGGGAGATCACTTTTGAGGAGATCCACCGCAATGGGGCCATCGCTTATGCCATTTTTAACTACGTGCGCTATACCGGCGATGAATCCTATTTAACCGACTATGGCCTGGAGGTTTTGATAGCCATTGCCCGTTTCTGGTCGCAACGGGTAAGCTGGTCGCAGGCTAAGGAACAGTATGTGATGCTGGGCGTAACCGGGCCAAACGAGTACGAAAATAATATCAACAACAACTGGTACACCAGCACTTTGGCTACCTGGTGCATGGGGTATGCCATGGAAGTGATTGAAAAAGTAAAAACCGCCGATAAAGTCAAATATGATGCTTTGGCTGCCAGGATAAATTTCGACGAAGCCACCGAAACATCAAGATATCAGCACATCATCGAAAAAATGTACTATGGCTACGACGAAAAGCTGCAGGTTTTTTTACAGCAGGACGGCTACCTGGACAAAGAGCAGATCCTGGTGAAAGACCTGCCCGCGGCCGACCGTCCGCTGAACCAGAAATGGAGCTGGGACAGGATCCTGCGGTCCTGCTATATCAAACAGGCTGACGTATTGCAAGGGATCTACTTTTTTGAAGACAGGTTTGATCTGGAAACCATTCGTCGCAACTTTGATTTTTATGAACCGCGCACCGTGCATGAGTCTTCCTTGTCGCCTTGTGTGCATGCCATATTAGCTGCCAAACTAGGCGACGAAGCCCGGGCCTATGAATTTTACCTGCGCACCGCCCGTTTGGATCTTGACGATTATAATAACGACACCGAGGATGGCTGCCATATCACTTCGATGGCCGGTACCTGGATGTCGGTTGTGGAAGGTTTTGGAGGTATGCGTGTGCGCGATGATAGGTTATCGTTCCAACCCTTTATTCCTGCAAAATGGTCGTCATTTTCGTTCCATATCGGTTTCAGGGGAGCATTGCTGAATGTTAAGGTAAGTAAGGATGGCGTGCAGATCAAAAATGCTTCGGATAAGGAAACCACAGTGGTAGTTTATGGTAATGAGCATGTGGTTGAGGGCAATGCAGAAGTAACGATCGCTATGTCTGTAGTCTGAAGACTACAGACATAGGCGTTCGAAGTCAGAGACTTCGAACAGCGCAGATCTCTGACTTCGAATAGCGCGGTTAATATCGCTTAGCAATTATCTTTTTAGACCCCATTTCATATAATATTGATTCAACTCTTTCATGGAATGAATGTAAAGGAGCGGAAAAGTATATCCCGAAAGTATAGCTTTATGCTTCTGACGAATTTTAGGGTATTTAAACAGAATGTGATTCATCATTTCAAAACTAAATTCATTCGTTGCATCTTTTAGCCGGCCCGGTCTGTTACGGTCATTTTTTATGCATCTTGAGATGCATCGAAAAAAGCAACCTAAAAAATTTGGATCTATCCAAATTAAAGAAGTCGCTTTTGCAAAACGCTGAGGCATGCAGAAACTATAATTACCTTCAATAATCCATGATTCTTTTTCAAGAAAAGCATCCTGATCGGCGGCAAATTCTTTCTCATCTCGTAGTTGCCAGTTTGTTCCGGGAATATGTGCAAGCTGGTCGAGATGACATACCGGAATATTTAGTTTTTCTCCAAGCTGATTTGCCAGCGTTGATTTGCCGCTATTACTTGGGCCTAGAATGCATATCCGCTGCCCAAGTTCATTTAGTGATGTCATCTTCTTGAATCTTAAAATTAGATTGCCTGTTCCTTTGATTAAGCAACGAAGACAAGCCTGTTTAAATGCACCGCAAACGTATGTTGAAAGTGTTAAATTTTAATTAAAAAACTATGATTTTGGTGCAATAATTTTTCTGCCCAAAAAATAGTTTTGAAATAATTCAATACAATAGATATAAATAATCATTTCCAAACAAAATCCCGTAAAAAGTCTTGATACTTGATACTCGCTACTTGATACTAAAAGAATGAATAAACTCATCATATATCAACTCCTGCCGCGCCTGTTTGGCAACACACAAACGCTTAACAAAGTCAATGGTTCTATCGAAGAAAATGGGGTTGGTAAACTAAATGACATTACCGACAAAGCCCTGCAGGAAATCAAGGCTATGGGCTTTACACATGTATGGTACACCGGCGTTATAGAGCACGCCACCATGACCGATTATACTGCCCAGGGCATCGCCAATGACGATCCGGATATTGTGAAAGGCAGGGCAGGTTCGCCTTATGCCATTAAGGATTATTATGACATAGCTCCCGATCTGGCTGTTGATGTCAACAATCGCATGACCGAATACGAGGCTTTGATACAGCGCACCCATAACAATGGTCTTAAAGTAATCATGGATCTGGTGCCTAATCACGTGGCCCGCACCTACGCCTCGGATGTAAAACCCACCGAAGTGCGTGATTTTGGACAGGATGACGACAAAAGCAAAGCTTTCGATCCACACAATGATTTTTATTATATCCCCGGTCAGCCTTTTGTAGTGCCATCGGGTTATAATCCCGGTGGGGATGAGTTCCACAGTCCGCTGAAGGATGGGCATTTTGATGAGAATCCCGCAAAGGCTACCGGTAACGATGTATTCAGTGCCTGGCCGTCTATCAACGATTGGTTCGAGACCATGAAGCTGAACTACGGGGTCGACTATATGAACGGCCGTTATGGTCATTTCGACCCAATACCGCCGCTGTGGAACAAAATTTACGACATCCTGAATTTTTGGAGTAAAAAGGGTATAGACGGGTACCGCTGCGACATGGTAGAGATGGTGCCCACCGAGTTTTGGGCCTGGGTTATCCCCAAACTCAAGGCAGCCTATCCCGGTACCATATTCATCGGCGAAGCCTATGATAAAAACAAATACGGCGATTATATTTTCAGAGGGGGCTTTGATTACCTGTACGATAAGGTGGGTTTGTACGATGCCATCCGTCGCCTAACCCGTAACGATTACGGCGCCAATACCTGGGAAATCAACAATGTATGGAATACCCATTGTCATGGTATCGACCAGCACATGCTGCGCTTTATGGAAAACCACGACGAGCAGCGCATCGCCTCCCACTATTTTGCCGGCGACGCCTGGCTGGCCGTACCCGGCATGATTGTGACCGCTACCATGAACACCGGTCCGATTATGATCTATTCGGGTCAGGAAGTGGGCGAGCCAGCTTTAGGTCATCAGGGTTTCAGTGGCGATGATGGCCGTACCTCTATATTTGATTACTGTTGTGTACCCGAACATCAGAAATGGCTCAATAACGGAGCATTTGATGGCGCGAATCTGTCCGAAAGTCAAAACAACCTGCGCAGTTTCTATCAAAAATTACTGCTGAGCGTAAAAGATAATGAAGCCCTAAGCAATGGACTTTTTTATGAACTGATGATGACCAACGAACATCAACCCGGGTTCGATCAGTTATTATACATTTATCTACGTTACACGGATGAACAGCGTGTACTGGTTATCGCTAACTTTAACCGCGCCGAACGCGGGTTGACTGTTAAATTTCCTGACGACTTGCTCAGCAAACTCAATCTAAACGGCAAAACAGAGTTCACTGATTTGCTTAGCGAAGTAAAATTCCATACGGATGATATCAGAAACGGGGTGGGTATAAGCATACCTGCTTCGGGCGGATTGTTGCTGGCGTTTTAAACGGCGATACTTCCCCAATTTTCCTTCATGTCATTGCGAGGAGGAACGACGAAGCAATCTTCTCGCGTTCTTGCCTATGAGAACGTGAGGGGATTGCCACGCTACGCTCGCAATGACATATTTTTTATTTCCCAGCTTGTATTTCATTTCCACCGTCAGCAGAACAGCTTCGGGCGAAAGCGGGCAGAACAATGGTGGCCTGTGCGGATGTGGGGCATAGCAAGTTTTTGCTGAAGCGTAGGGGAATGCGGGAACGAAGTGGGGCAAAATAATTGCAGCCCGTGGTTCTGACCGCTTTGCAGGGTAAAGGCCAAGTGCGCAAGAAGCCTCTCTGCTGACTTGATTTTTGGTTACTTTGTATCAAGACAAAGTAACAGCCACAGCGGCAATTGAGCGCTCTACGATATTCATCTTCACTTTGCTTCCCACCAGCCCAATAAAAATTCGATATAAAAATTAAATTAAATTTATGAGAAATTGCGTTTAATGGCACGGTTAATGATTTTTCATTAATTCAATAGTCGTATATTGCGTAGTAAGTACACTTTATACATATTTGTAGCAGACCTCTAATAGATTTGAATGGAAAGTAATATACCAAATGAGGAGCTGATACCTCGTAAATTAGTTGAAGCAGAGCACATACTTGAAGAAGAGGATGAGGAATTTCACCACCTCAATAACCCGGCCGATGCGATAAAGCCCATCATCAAAAAGTACCTGGGTATTCCTAATCATGCAGATCAGCTGGGGAATAAATTCTACTTTACCGATGGCGATGCGAAGGTGGAAGTGATTGTAGTGACCGACGAGATTATCCGGGTACGATTAGCGCCGCATGGAGTTTTTCTGGAAGATTTTTCCTACGCGGTTCCCAAACTGGAACATAAAGCCGCCGAGTTTACCTTGTTTGAAGATGAGATGGAATTTCGGGTAGCCACTAAATCGATAAACTGTCATATCCGTAAAAAGGACTTTTTTATATCATTTTCTGATAGTAAAAACCACGTAACCAGTACCGATGCGGTGCCCATGCACTGGGAAGAGAATGTAAAGTTTGGCGGCTACTACGTGTTTTGCACCAAAACCTGCCATCCCGACGAAAGCTTTTTTGGCCTGGGCGATAAACCAACCGAATTTAACCTGCGCGGCAAACGTTTAAAAAACTGGAACACAGACGCTTATTCGTTTCAGTGGAACCAGGACCCGCTGTACCGCAGCATCCCTTTTTACATCAGTGTAAACGAAGGTATAGCACACGGTATTTTCTTCGATAATACCTTTAAGGCACAGTTTGACTTTGGCGGTGAAGATACTACCAAAACCAGTTTCTGGGCCGATGGTGGCGAACTGCAATACTACTATATCCATGGGCCGCATATGATGGATGTGGTAAAAAGCTACCATATATTAACCGGAACCCATCCTATGCCACCGCTTTGGGCACTGGGCTATCACCAATGCCGCTGGAGCTATTATCCGGAGGCTAAGGTGAAAAAGATCACTCGTGGTTTCCGTGATAATAAGATCCCTTGCGATGGTATCTACCTGGATATTGATTATATGGATGGCTACCGCTGTTTTACCTGGAACCGCAAATATTTCCCTGATCCTAAAAAAATGATCAGCGAACTGGCCGCCGATGGGTTTAAAACCGTGGTGATCATTGACCCGGGCATACGGGTCGACGATAATTACGCTGTGTTTAAAGAAGGTAAGGAGAAAAGATATTTTTGCCGCCGTAGCGACGATTACTTTATGGAGGGCCATGTTTGGCCGGGCCGCTGCCAGTTCCCGGATTTTACCAACCCTGAGGTACGTACCTGGTGGGGCGGTTTGTTTGACGAGCTGGTGCAAATGGGTGTAGCCGGTGTTTGGAACGATATGAATGAGCCCGCCGTATTTGGCGCCGGTACTTTCCCCGATGATGTACGCCACCAGTACGATGGTTTCCGCGGATCGCACCGTAAGGCACATAACGTATATGGTATGCAAATGGTACGCTCCACTTATGAGGGTTTGCGTAACATCATGAAAAATAAGCGCCCTTTTACCATTACCAGGGCGGGTTACTCAGGCGTACAACGTTTTTCATCCGTTTGGACTGGTGATAATGTGGCTTCCTGGGAGCATTTGAAATTAGGTAATATCCAATGCCAGCGTCTTTCTGTATCGGGTATACCGTTCTGCGGTACCGATATTGGCGGCTTTAGCGGTGAACCCGATGGAGAATTGTTTACCCGCTGGATCCAGATGGGTACATTTTCACCATTTATGCGCGCGCATTCGGCAGGGGATACCAAGGAGCGTGAGCCCTGGAGCTTTGGCGAACCGTTTACGGCCATCAACCGTAAGTTTATCGAACTGCGCTATAAACTGATGCCTTACTTTTACTCCACCTTCTGGGAGCATCACCGTTATGGCTTCCCGATATTGAGACCGATAGTAATGCATGAGCAGGATGTGAAACTGAATCACTTCCGCCAGGATGAGTTTACTTATGGCGATAAGATATTGGTTTGTCCGGTAATGGAGCCAGGTCAAACTAAGCGTAATGTATATCTGCCTAAAGGCAAATGGTTTAACTTCTGGACGCATGAGATAGTAGAAGGCGGTAAAGAAGTAAGTGTAGAAACTCCTTTGGAAACTATGCCGCTGTTTGTAAAAGCCGGCTCGGTAATACCCGAATATCCGGTAATGCAATATGTAGGCGAGCATGAGATAGAAGAGGTGAAACAAAATATCTACTACTCGGACTATGAAGTGAACTCTTTCCTGTTTGAAGATTACGGCGAAACCTTTGCCTACGAGCAGGATATTTACCTCGAGAAAAAGTTTGTGGTAAACGGCAATTCCCGCGAGATGACCATTCATCAGAGCATGGAAGGCCTGTACACCCCGCGCTATGAAGGTTACCATCTCAATATTATCGGACTACCATTTAAACCGGGCAAAATACTGGCCGATGGCAAAGTGGTCAACGATTTCGTGATCAACGCCGATGGCACGGTAGAGTTTAAGTTCAGTAAGAATTTCAAACACATCGAAATTTTAAAATAACTAAAAAGGCCCCGTTAGGGGCCTTTTTAGTTATGTGGCTACCTTTGTCCTTCCCGCGCGTCATTGCGAGGTACGAAGACAACCGACCGGAGGGAGCTCATTAATACCTATAAAAAAAACAAACAGAACATTAATAATCTCTAAACTATACAGAGTAAATCTTTATGGTTAACCTGCTTATGTAGAGATTGCTTCGTAGCTCGCAATGACGTGTGAAGAAAGTGCCTTCGCCAATGTTGGTGTTGTCACCAACATTCTACTGCCTGGTCGACGATAATAAGTTGTTGGTGACAACACCAACAACGGCACCGAAAGAATCCTATAACTTAATTGAATCGTTCAGCAGCTTCAGCAGAAACAGGTGTAAAAAAGTTAACCAAATTCCCCTCCGGGTCGCGAAATAATAAAGAGCGGTTACCCCAGGGCATTGTGGTGGGTTCTTGAATAACATCATTCAAGAAATCTTTAATTTTAGCATATTGATCATCAACATCTGCTACGCGAAATTCTATAATCACGCTTTTGTTACTGGCAGCTTCGGCAAAGTTGTTTCCGAATAAGCTTAATGTACGGGTACTGGCAATAGCTAAATTGCTACCGTCTGTAGTTATTTCTGCAAAGTCGTCCGTATACCATTTGGCGGGCAAACCAGTAATTTTTTCATAAAACGGTACCAGGTTTTTTATTTCGTTGGTGATAATTCTTAATGATGATAATTTCATACTGTTATTATTTGATTGTTATTTACACGCAAACGTAAGTATGCCTGATGACAACAGTATGTCAGGAGTATTTATTCAAATGCTGCTTTTAATTCCTCGGCCTATTATGCCGGTAGGCTTCAGACTAAAGCCTTCCAACTCCCGATTATTTTTCGTATCTTTATACAAATACCAGCCCGGTTCTCCCGCAAAAAGGAGAACCGGGCTGTTTTGTTAAAGACAAAACAAGGTCAAAAATAGATCGTTTGGTATGTAGTTATTTGACAATCAATAAATTAATACTTTTTAAAGTTTTTAAAACTGCTAAAAAACGGGCTGAAATTTGTTAAAAAGTGTTAAAATGGATGGTTTTGAATGAATTTTCGAAGGTTTTTACCCCGTTTTTGAGCAGAAAAGTGTTAAAATTCGGGGTTTAAAAAGTTTTTCAGCCCATGAATGAATAGGAGGTGGCAACAAAAATAATTGCCCAAAGTATAATCTTTTAAATCAAATCAAAATCTTGTAAATCCTGTTATATTTGATAGTATATAAACCAAACCATTCCCGTACATTGGGTTATTCTAACATGCCTTAACAGGTTCTTATATCATGGCCAAACAAACAAAGAAAACCGAAACCCCGTTACCGGAAGCTAAACCTGCAAAAGAGAAGAAAGTCGCAAAATCGGCTGATAAAAAGGTAGTTACACCGGAAGTGAAACCCGCAACAGCTAAAAAAGCTGCTCCAAAACCAAAAACAGCAGCTTCCAAAACGGCAAAGCCTGCCACGAAGACGGCCAAAGCAAAGCCATCCGTGCCTCAGATACATGTAATGCAGAATGCTGTAGAACCCTACAGCCGTTTTACCGATTTTGATATCAGTTTATTTAAATCGGGCAAACATTATAAACTGTATGAAAAGTTTGGTTCGCATGTGGTGGAATTTAATGGAGTTATCGGAACCTATTTTTCTGTTTGGGCGCCAAATGCACAGTATGTATCGGTTATAGCCAATTTTAACGGCTGGAACCGCGGTTCGCACAGTCTAAATGCCCGCTGGGATTCCTCGGGTATCTGGGAGGGTTTTATCCCGAATGTGGGTGTGGGCGAAACCTATAAATATTATATCAAATCATCAACCGGCGAAAACCTGGAAAAGGCCGACCCTTTTGCACTCAGGTGGGAAGTACCGCCAAGTACAGCCTCCATAGTTGCCGATACCTACTATGAATGGAAAGATGCTGAGTGGATGGCCAACCGGCACGAACATAATGGCCTGGATAAACCATATAGTGTTTATGAAGTACATCCGGGTTCATGGGCGCGCAGTTTAGAGAGTCCGGATGAGTTTTTGACCTATACCCAACTGGCCGATAAGCTGGTACCTTACGTCAAAGAAATGGGCTTTACCCATGTAGAGCTGATGCCCATTATGGAATCGCCGTTTTACCCGAGCTGGGGATACCAGATCAGCGGGTATTTTGCCGCTGCATCGCGCTATGGCGACCCTAAGGGTTTAATGTATCTGGTTGAAGAATTTCACAAGGCCGGAATTGGTGTGATACTGGATTGGGTGCCTTCACACTTCCCTGGCGATGCGCATGCCCTGTACAAGTTTGATGGTACGCATCTATATGAACATGCCGATAACCGTAAAGGCTTTCATCCGGATTGGAAATCGTACATATTTAATTATGGCCGCAACGAGGTAAGGGCATTCCTGATCAGTAACGCGCTCTTCTGGCTGGATAGATATCATGCCGATGGTTTGCGTGTAGATGCGGTAGCTTCCATGCTTTATCTGGATTATTCCCGTAAACATGGTGAGTGGGAACCTAATATTTACGGTGGGAACGAAAACCTGGAAGCTATATCTTTCTTGAAGGAGTTCAACGAGGCAGTTTACAGTCATTTCCCATCGGTGCAAACCATCGCCGAAGAATCTACTTCGTTTACCGGTGTTAGTCGCCCGGTTTATTTGGGTGGACTGGGCTTTGGTATGAAATGGATGATGGGCTGGATGCACGATACCATAGGTTACTTTAAAGAGGATCCGATCAATCGAAAATATCACCATAACGAAATTACCTTTAGTACTATATATGCTTTTACCGAGAACTTTATGCTGCCCTTTTCGCATGATGAGGTAGTATATGGCAAAGGCTCCATGTTACGCAAAATGCCTGGCGATGAATGGCAGCAATTTGCCAATCTGCGTTTAATGTACAGTTATATGTTTACGCACCCAGGCACCAAATTGCTGTTTATGGGTGCCGAATTTGGTCAGGGCGATGAGTGGAATTTTGCCCAGTCGCTACAATGGCATGTTTTGGAGTATGCAAACCACCAGGGCATGAGCGAAACGGTGAAGACACTGAATCATTTGTATCGTGATGAACCGGCACTTTATCAGAAAGCTTTTGACTTTAGTGGCTTTGAATGGGTAGATGGGGGCAATGCCAATGATTCGGTATTAGTTTACAGACGCATGGGCCATCATGAAAAAGACGACCTGATGATCATCCTGAACATGACACCTGTACCACGCCATAATTATCGTATAGGTGTACCCAAAGGCGGACAATGGGTTGAGATATTCAACTCAGATGCTAAAAAGTTTTGGGGCAGCGGTTTGACCAATGGACACGAAGTAACCGCCGAAACTATAAAGTGGCATGGAAAAGATAATTCTATTGTAATTACCCTTCCACCATTGGGTGCTACTATATTTAAAATAGCCAAAGACGCGCCAGCCAAGTATGAGCTGAAACGCTGATGGATTTAAAAAGTCGATTAACAATGTAACCATTAACCGGGAATACGCGTTTAGCTGGATTACATTGTTAATCGAATACCTAATGAATCCGAAATTTCGTTACCTGTATATTTCCATTGGCAGTTTACTATTCATATCGTTAATAGTGCAGGTAATTATAACCTATCCTGAGGTAAATCCTCAAAATGTATTGCTAAATGCATTGCCGTCACTGTTGTTCTTTTATCTCGCTTACAAAACTTATCATGAAAAAAAGGATAGTGAACTGATGTAGCTGCTCTTTAGGATAAGAATATTTAAGTGATATGACTCTGCGTTTTTCCGTTCAATACTGAACAATAATTGTAACGAATCCGAACAGTTATTTAAGTGTACTTTATTTTAAATTATTGAATTTCAATGTCTTAAAATTAAGGTATGTTTTTGGCTCTATTTCCAGCCTAAACTTAATTGATTATGCTGAAAAATTACCTGCTTGTAGCTTTTAGAAATCTCTATAAACACAAGGCATTCTCATTTATTAATATCGTTGGTTTGGCTATAGGGATGGCAGCCTGTTTGTTGATTTTGCAATACGTCAATTTCGAATTAAGTTTTGATAATTTCCACGCCAAAAAAGACCGCATTTACCGCATCAATCAAGACAGGTATAACAATGGTAAATTAAGCACGCGGTGGGCCGGCGGAGCATTCGCACCCGGTAGCGTTTTCAAGGCTGCCTTGCCAGAAATAGAAGATTTTGTAAAGATTGTGGGCGCCAGTAGAGTGCTGGCTAATTATAAAGACCAAAAAATGACTATCACCAATGATTATTATGTGAGTGATGCATTTTTTAATATTTTTTCTTTTCCGCTTATCAGCGGCGATCCCAAAACGGCTTTAAAAGAGCCTAATACAGTGGTCATATCCGAAGAGGTGGCGCAAAAACTTTTTCATGATATAAACCCGGTGGGGCAATCATTAACTATTAATAATGATAAGCTCTTGAAAATTACCGGTGTAATGAAAAATGTTCCTGCCAATTCGCACATGAAGTTTGATTTTTTGCAATCATATAATACGCTGCTCAAGGAAAATCCACCGAATAAAGATTATGATATGGATAATGCCTGGTTAAGTGATGGCTGTAAAACCTACGTGTTACTTAAACCAGGAGTTGACCCTAAAGTGCTGGAGGGTAAATTTATACCTATTGTAAAAAAAGTTTATGATGCTTATAAAAGTGCCGGCGAAGATGCTGTTTATACCTTGCAACCCATACAAAGCATCCATTTATACTCCAACCGTATGTTGGAATTTCAACCCAATGGCGATGGAAAGTCGGTTTATTTACTGCTGGGCATAGCCATATTTGTGATCATTATTGCCTGGATCAATTACATTAATCTGGCAACCGCACGTGGTATAGGTAGGGCCAAAGAGGTGGGCGTTCGTAAAACATTGGGCTCAGCTAAAGCACAGTTGATTGCTCAGTTTATGTTAGAATCTATGCTGCTTAATGGGTTAGCCATCATATTAGCTGTGATATTAATTCTGATTTGTTTACCTGTTTTTTCGCGTATATCAGGTTTACAAATAGGGTTTGATATGTTTACCAGACCCATCTTCTGGGGTTCTATGTTAGGTATATTTATCCTGGGATCATTCTTTAGCGGATTTTACCCGGCCATCGTATTATCCTCATTCCGGCCTGTTGAAGTGATGAAGGGTAAAATACTGGCTTCGCCTAAAGGTGTTGTTTTACGCAAAGCGATGGTGGTATTTCAGTTTGCCGCCTCTATATTTTTACTCATTGGGTCGCTCACAGTGTTCAGGCAGTTAAAATTTATGCAAAGCCAAAAGCTGGGTGTAAAAATTGATCAAACATTGATCATTAAGCCACCGATGAATAAGATTGATTCGTTTTATCGGGATATGAGCTCGTTTAAACAGGAGTGTCTGACACAATCATCTATAAAAAATATAAGTGTATCAACCTCAGTTCCGGGAGAATCAATTTGGTGGAATGCCGGTGGTGTTAAGTTAACCACGGCCGACGAAAGCCAGGGCAAGCAATACCGTATTGTAGGTGCCGACTATGATTACCTGACTGCCTATGATTTAAAACTCATAGCCGGCCGTAAATTCTCTAAAAATTATGGAGATGAGCCTCATAATGTTGTATTTAATAAAAAAGCCATAGAACAGCTTGGGTTTAATAAACCTGAGGCGGCATTAGGAAAACGTATTGATTTCTGGGGACAGGTATATACCATTGTAGGCGTGGTTGATAACTTTCATCAGCAGTCCTTGCGTGATGCCTATGAGCCTATTATTTTTCGTTGCATTCCTGATGTGCGGGGTTATGTATCAGTAAAAATAAGTACAACTAATCTCCCTAAAACCATTGCCGATCTTAAAAAAACATGGTCGGCATTTTTCCCAGGCGATCAGTTTGATTATTTTTTCCTGGATCAGTATTTTAATGAGCAATACCAAACCGACCAACGTTTTGGACAAGTGTTTGGCGTATTTACCGGCATAGCTATTTTTGTAGCATGTTTGGGTCTGTTCGGGCTGGTGTCCTACACTATTGTGCAACGCACTAAGGAGATCGGTATCCGCAAGGTTTTGGGAGCTACGGTGAATAGTATTTTGACATTGCTATACAAGGATTTTGCTGCGTTAGTAGTTATCTCCTTTGTTGTTTCGGCGCCAATAGCCTGGTATGCTATCAGCCAATGGCTGCAAACCTATGCCTTTAGAGTTGATATCGGTCCTTTACTGTTCATTATTCCATTTTTGATAGTTATGGTGATCGCATTTGCCACGGTATCCTATCTGAGTGTAAAAGCCGCATTAACAAATCCGGTTAAGAGTTTGAAAACGGAGTAATATCTTTTTTATATTTAAACATGCTTTACTTTACCCAGATCGTATTCATCAGGGACAATAAAGAATACGAATTTAACCTGTTCGAATCGTATGTATTACCCTTGTTGCATAAACATGGCGGGGAATTAATTTACCGGGTAAGGCCAACTGCCGATTGTGTTATAGAAACATCCCTAGGAAACCCATATGAAATACATATTGTAACATTTGCTAGCCAGCAGGGCTTTGATGGATATTTGAACGATGAGGAAAGAGTAAAGCATATGCAGCTTAAAGAGAATGCTATAGAAAAAGTGTTATTGATAGCCGGATCCCTGCTTTGATCGTTCCCTGTTTTATAATATCTACGTCAACTTGTAACTTACCTTGGTGTTAGATTGGCATATCTATGTAATCACGCCTAATTTATTTTGTTATTTTGCTGTATGTCAGTTTTAGATACGCTTGAGAAACCAGCAATACCAACCTATTCGCTGCTGCAAAACAGCTCCATCGGCAGCAGCATGATCGAGGTGCGCGAGGCGAGTGCAGGATGTGAAGTGTTTAAGCTTGATCCGGCTTTTCTGATACCTCACCGCAAAGATTACTATCTGTTTGTATTGGTAAAGCAAGGGAATAATCGCCATTGGATTGATTTTATGCCGTATACCATTAAACCCAATACGTTTTATTTTACCGTACCTCACCAGGTACACCTAAAAGAACATGCGGGACAAATGGAAGGCCTGATGGCCAGCTTTACTGACGAGTTTTTGCAGCTTGAAGAAAACCGCACACTAAAACAACTACCCATTATCCAAAACCCCTCCGGAGCCCATGAACTGTTGCTAACCGCGGCTGATATGAGCTTTATTGAGGATGTAATGCGCAAGATGCTGGTAGAGTTTAATGCTGACGGTACCTGGCGCAATCAAATGCTTACCTCATGGTTGCGGGTGCTGGTGATTTACCTGAGCAGGCTGTATAACGAACAATTCAGCGAAAGTTGCCTTACGGTGAGCTATTGCATGCTTAAAAGCTTCCAGGCACTTATCGGCGAGCATTACGCTACTCAGCATGATGTTGCTGCCTATGCCGAAAAACTCAACATAACACCCGGTCATCTCACGGAAGTTATTAAACAACAGAGCGGCAAAACAGCCATTACGCATATACATGAGCGCCTTATTGTTGAAGCTAAACGCCGCTTGCTGCATACCGAACTATCGGTAAAGCAAATAGCAGATGAGCTTGGGTTTGATGATGCGGCCTATTTTAATCGCTTTTTTAAACGGATTGCAGGCGCTCCACCAGCAAGCTATCGCGAGCAAATCCGGGAAATGTACAGTTAGTGCCCGACTATGTACAGCAGCTATTCAAATGGGCTTCCATAGCTTTGCTTTATGAATAAACAAACAGTTTTAATAACCGGCGCCAATAAGGGAATTGGCCTGGAAACCGCACGCCAATTGGCCAAAGCGGGTTATCATATATATTTGGGCAGCAGGGATAAAAATAATGGCGACAACGCTGTTGAAAAACTAAAAGCCGAAGGTTTTAACGATGTTGAATTGTTGCTGATTGATGTTACAAGCGAAGCTTCGGTTCAGCAGGCTCATGATGAATTGATTAAACGTACCGATAAATTGGATGTGCTGATCAATAATGCAGGCATTCCCGGCGCTTTTCCACAACAACCCTCCAATGCCAATAACGATAACTTGCATAACGTTTTTGAAGTGAACTTTTTTGGCCCGATACGTACGGTAAGGATATTTATTGATCTGCTTAAAAAGGCCGAAAATCCAAGAATTGTGAATGTAACATCCGATCTGGGTTCGCTTACATTGCATAACGATCCTGATTGGGAGCATTATCATTTTAAATCGGCAGCTTATGGCCCGTCAAAAACAGCTTTGAATGCCTATACCGTTGCTTTGGCGGCTGAGTTAAAGGATTCCTTTAAAGTAAACGCGGTAAATCCTGGTTATACCAATACCGAATTTAATAACAACCAGGGCCCTAAACCGGTAGAAGATGGTGCAGCTCCGATTGTAGCCTACGCCATGTTGGATAAAAATGGCCCAACCGGAAAATATATCAGCGACTATGGAGAAACGCCGTGGTAGGTTTTTAGAGAGCAAGGATTTTTGGAATAAGGAGCAAAGACGGGAGATAAATAATAAATTATGTCATTGCGAGGAGGAACGACAAAGCAATCTCCTCGCGTTTAATATGCAAGCGAGGAGATTGCCATGCTGCGCTCGCAATGATATAGCTTTTTAGAGCAATCTATAGTATGTAAAAACAACAAAGCCCACGGTAAACCGCGGGCTTTGCTATATAAATTAAAATTGATTGATCAAAAATTAGATCTTGCCCAATTCCTGTACCAGGTCGATCAGTTTGTTTGAATAACCCCATTCGTTATCGTACCAAGATACTACTTTAACAAAGTTGTCATTCAAGCCGATACCAGCTTTTGCATCAAAAATTGAAGTGCGTGCATCACCTTTAAAGTCTTCAGATACAACTTCATCTTCAGTGTAACCTAAAATGCCTTTTAACTCACCTTCAGATGCAGCTTTCATAGCAGCTTTGATGGTTTCATAGGAAGCACCTTTTTTCAGACGTACAGTTAAATCAACTACAGAAACGTCAGCCACAGGAACGCGGAATGACATACCGGTTAATTTACCTTTTAACTGAGGTAAAACTAAACCAACTGCTTTAGCTGCACCTGTTGATGAAGGGATGATGTTTTGGTAAGCACCACGGCCACCTCTCCAGTCTTTTGCAGACGGGCCATCAACTGTTTTTTGAGTAGCTGTAACAGCATGTACAGTAGTCATCAAACCTTCTTCGATACCAAAGTTATCATCCAATACTTTAGCGATAGGAGCTAAACAGTTGGTAGTGCATGAAGCATTTGATACGATAGTTTGATCGGCTTTCAGTTGTTTATGGTTAACACCCATTACAAAAGTAGGGGTATCATCTTTAGCTGGTGCGCTCATTACCACTTTTTTAGCGCCGGCATCGATATGTTTTTGAGCAGTTTCCTGAGTTAAGAATAAGCCAGTTGATTCGATAACCACCTCGGCACCTACTTCATTCCATTTAAGGTTAGCAGGATCTTTCTCGGCAGTAACACGGATAGTTTTACCGTTTACAACCAAATGGCCGCCTTCAACAGCAATAGTGCCTTTGAACTGACCGTGAGTTGAGTCGTATTTCAACATGTAAGCCATGTAATCAGGCTCAACAAGGTCATTAATACCAACAACTTCAATGTCTGATCTTTCAATTGCGGCTCTGAATGCCAGGCGTCCAATACGGCCAAAACCGTTAATTCCTATTTTCATGATTTTTTTAATTTTTATTAGAATAGTAGGTTAATAAATTATTTATAGGTTCTTTAATGATATTTGCTATTTGAAGGTTTGCCTCCGATGCAGCTTCATGTAAATACTCCTGAAAGTTGGCAGCTACCGTACCTGCAAAATGAATAGAGGCACCCGGATGTTGCTTTGATAAAGGTAGTAAATATGTTGAAATTAGCTTGCTAAAACCTTTTTTTATGACGTTTTGTAGATAGTGGTCGTTATGATTATCCTGATAAAATTCGGTGAACGAGCTTAAAAATAAAGCAGGTTGTTTTTGCCTGTAAACTTTTTCCAGAAGGGTTTTCCTGTCCACATCGTACTTGCTCACAAACTTTTTTTTGATATTTGGAGGAAGGGTTTCGTTCATAAAACCCTTGATCAGCTGTCGGCCCAGCCAATTGCCAGATCCTTCATCGGCCAGAATATAACCCAACCCATAATTATTGGTCAGTACCTTTTTACCATCATACCATGCTGCATTGGATCCGCTGCCGCAAATACTGATAATGCCGGGTGAGTTTTTACAGCAGGCAATTGCCGCTGCCGTAATATCGTGCTCAACCACTACCTTGCCGAATTTAAAAAAGGCCGATAACGCGTTGTGGACAATTTGCCTGCGTTCATCAGATGAGGCACCGGCGCCAAAAAAATAAATGCGTTTTATTTCTTCAGCGTGATGTATCAGGTTAATGTTTTTATTGAGCAGTTGCAGGATATATTTTTCGTCGTTAAAATAGGGATTGATGCCATTGGTTTTAAACGAAGCAACAGTTCTTCCTTTATCGGCAAGCCGCCAATGTGCAAAGTACGATCCGCTATATACAACTGCAATCATTTATTATATTGATAATATATCTGCCATTTCCAAAAGATCAGCCTCGAGCTTAAATTCATGTTGGTTAAGGGCTTCTTCCAAACTGGTAAGCAGAATATGGTTGGCCTGCAAACCTACCATTTTTTGTGTTTCGCCCGCAATTAACGCATTTACAGCGGCATAGCCAAGTCGGCTACCCAAAATGCGGTCAAAACTTGATGGACTGCCACCTCTTTGCAAGTGGCCTAATATAGTTACTTTAATATCGTAATCTTTAACTTCTTTTTGCACAGCTTTAGCTACATCATATACACCGCCATTTTTATCGCCTTCGGCTACAATAACAATGCTTGATGATTTTTTGTTAGATGAGCCGTCTTTTAAATTCTTAATCAGATCTTCAATAGCTGTTTGTTTTTCCGGAAGCAGGATGGCCTCGGCACCGCAGGAAATACCCGCACGTAAAGCGATAGCCCCAGAATCCCTGCCCATTACTTCAATAAAAAATAATCGGTCGTGGGCATCGGCAGTATCACGTATCTTATCAATGGCTTCAATAACGGTATTAGTGGCGGTATCAAAACCCAATGTGTACGTTGATCCGCACAGATCATTATCAATGGTACCTGGTACGCCGATTACCGAAATATCCGGATACTTTTTTGAAAAACGCAGTGCACCGGTAAAGGTACCATCGCCGCCAATAACCACCAGGGCGTCAATGCCATGTTCCTTTAAATGTTTGTAAGCGGTGGCCATGCCTTCATCTTCTTTAAAAGGCAGGCAACGGGCTGTTTTTAAAATAGTACCTCCCAAATTAAGTATGTTACTTACCGAGCGTCTGTCCATGTTGTACATGTCGTTCTCGATAAGCCCTTTGTAACCCTGCCTAACACCAACAACCTCCAGGCCATTGTATAGTGCTGTTCTAACAACCGCCCTTATACAGGGATTCATTCCAGGGGCATCGCCACCAGAAGTTAAAACCGCAATTTTTGAAATTTTCTGCATTTTTACATTACTTAGATTTGCGCTACGAAGATAGTGTGTGTAAATTACACCATTAAATTTTATTTGTTTTTTTTTGGATTAGGAATTAAGGTCATATATTTAACAATTAAACTTAAATCCCCGTACAATTTTGGAAGTAATGCTACCTAAGTTTGATTCCGTATTCTCTATTGACTGCGTAATTTTTGGTTTTGAAGCCGGCGAACTTAAAATTTTGCTTATTGAACGTAACGAAGAGCCCTATAAAGATGAACTCGCGTTACCCGGTTATATTGTGGAACAAGACGAAAGTATTGACGATGCCGCCGAGCGTATATTATATGAGCTTACCGGCTTGCGCGATTTGCATATGCAGCAGTTTCATACTTTTGGCGAAGTAAACAGGCACCCTCAGGGCCGGGTTATCACTGTGGCTTATTATGCGCTGATCAGGATAAACGGGCAAAAGGAACTACGACCGGTAACCCAATATGCTAAAAAAGCTTTCTGGCACCCGGTTAATGAATTGCCAAAGCTTGCGTTTGATCACAGCGAGATATTTAATACGGGGTTTAACAAGATCCGCCGCAGGCTGCATTATCAGCCAATTGCCTTTGAGTTGCTGCCAGAAAAATTTACGCTTACCCAGTTGCAGTCTCTTTATGAAGCCGTTTTAAGTAAAAAACTGGATAAACGCAACTTCAGAAAGAAAATGCTGAGCTACGGATTTTTAAAGGAGCTTGACGAAAAACAAAAAGGCGTGTCCTACCGTGCCGCCAAATTGTACAAATTCGACAAACGCAAATACGGCAAAATATTCCAGGGCGAAATGAATATTGGATAGAGGGAAGAGAAGCAAGATATAAGACATTAAAATAAAAATGAGAAAGGCCCGGAATTAATTTCCGGGCCTTTTTTTATCTTGATTCTTGACTCTTATATCTTGCCTCTTTTTTTACAAAGAGCTTGGAGCCAGCTCCAGGTGATATTTTACCAGGTTATCTATAGGCGAGCGGATAATGCTGCCCACTACCATGCCGTTTTCGGTAGCTACTTCTTCCAAAACATTCCTGAAATTGTAACCAACTGAACCGATACAGTTAAAAGTATATTTTTGATAATCTGGGTAATGAGTTACCAGATTACGGAAAAAGTCTTCAAATGAGGTACGTACCAGGTTACGTGAATATTCAATATGTACGTTGTTATCATAAACAAACTTGCTGAAGCTTGCACAAAAACGATTAGCACGTGGCTGAGTATAAACCTGTTCGTTTATATCATCTGGTGTAAGTTTAAAAGTTTCCCAGAAAAGGTTACGTACAGGCTCTGGCATATAACCACGTAGATAATCAACCAGTAATTTTTTACCGATATAACAACCACTACCTTCGTCACCTAAAATATAAGCTCCTGAGTCAATGTTATTGATCACATCTTTACCATCGTAGATACAGGTATTGGTACCGGTACCTAAAATAGCTGCAAAACCCTCGTTGTTGCCTAACAGGGCACGGGCGGCAGCAAGCAGGTCATGGCCAATGTTTACCTTTGCTTTGGTGAAAACAGCTTTCATCGCTTCTTCAACAATTTTACGCATCTCGGGCGTTGAACAACCGGCGCCGTAATAATTTACTTCGGTTATTTCATCCTTCTCCAGGTCGGTAGGCAAACTTTCATTTAAAGATTGTATGATATACTCCGTACTAGAAAAATAAGGGTTATAACCCTCAGTGTTAAAATACACTTTTTTACCTTCTTCGGTAACCAGACACCAATTTGTTTTAGTTGATCCACCGTCAGCAATTATGATCATAAATTAAGTTTTATTAAAAAAAATTGGGTTAAAAGTATGATTAACTTATTGTAAAAAAAACACTTTCCATTTTAAAAAGCAAAAATTGCGATTTTCAAGTCAATAGAGCTTTGTTTTTGCATAAATTATCAGTTAAAAATACATTAAATACTAATGTTGATACATGTTTTATCAAAAAGCTGTTCATTATAACAAGTGTATGATTAACATGTAATTAGCTCATCGGTAATTAATCTACTTAATTTGCAATTGTACGTAATGTTAAATTATTTAGCAACAAATAATGTTTTATAATCTATTACGATTTACAACTACAAAAATGACAGGGAATTGTTGGATAGCATGTGTTGTTTTGACAGTAGATAGCTTTTCTTTTAACCGGTTTGCCCTAAACCCAGTATCCGGCTCCCTGCTTGCAATATGACCCAATATAATGAGCCATAATTTTTATGCGTAATATTTTACCCGGTGTTTTTCCCCATAGTCCATTGTTTTACTCATGTTTTTAAAATTTATAGATTATTTAAATGCTTAACAAATCGGTATATAGTTGCTTTGCAGTTAAATCGGCCTTTTTGTTTGGTTAATTAATTAACGGCATTTGAATTGCTTACTTGGCACTAAATTCACAATCATCTAATTATATCGTATTAAGAAAAATCTACACCTGTCCTTATCATGAAATTAAATTTAAAAATCCTCCTTGTAGCACTAGCGGGCACTGCACTATTTTATACCGCTTGCCGAAAAGAAGTAAAACTAAACCCAAACAGCAAACCACCAGCATCTAAGATTGACACCGCAAGTCTGGCAACCGGTCAAATAATCAGAAATATAACACAAACATTGTCGGGAGCTTATGGCGGTGTTAACATCAGCAAAGGGTTAATTCTGCCCGATCTTACCACCATCAGACAATCAAAACCACTCATAATAGGACTTGTTAATCTTTGCTCTTTCTTTCCGGATACGGTGGTTAATTATAGAACGGTTATAGGTGATACCATTAAATCAGAAACCACCGGGTTATTCAAATTTTACTTTAGCTGCGATACTGTAAGAGCTCCGGGAGCAAAGTATCCTGATTTTACCGGTTTAAATGGATATGTGGCTTATGATTCTTTGGCTACTACAGGCCAAACCCCCAGCGGGCTGTTTGTTCATAATGTTAAAGCTTTTTACGAAGCCAAGGCTCTTGATAAAGATGCTCCCCTGGCTATTAATGGCAGTGCTAACAAGCTTATCTCTTTTAATAACGGGAGTATCAAATCATTTGTTGATACCGCATCAACTAAAAAGACACAGATACCATCATCAATACATGCCTATTACACATTAAATAATGTAAATAAGGTAACGGTTGATTTAACCAAAAATGGCGACATAACAGCAGGGGCAATAGCTTTTGCAGCCATTGGTGAGGTTAATGGTATAAAGTGGTATTATGAAGGTGTTATTAATTTTTTAGGCAATCACAAGGCAAGTGTAGTTATTAAAAACAAAACTTATAATGTCGATTTGCTTACGGGCAAGGTAACTGCAACATAGTCGTTTAAATATTGCAGTTATCTAAGAGTTAACAGAATTCAAAAAATTGATTGATATTTCCGTATAATTTTGCATCTTTGCACCGCGAAAAAATTGCGATGGTCCCATAGCTCAGCTGGATAGAGCAACTGATTTCTAATCAGTAGGTCTCAGGTTCGAATCCTGATGGGATCACAGAAGCCTCTCTAAGCAACCTGGGGAGGCTTTTTATTTCAGTACAGTAATGATTCCGTAGCTCAGCTGGTAGAGCATAACACTTTTAATGTTGGGGTCCTGGGTTCGAATCCCAGCGGGATCACAAATCATTTTTTCGAAGATGTAAAAAGCCCTTAAATAATTTATTTAAGGGCTTTCTTTATGGATTCATTTTTTTGAGATCCCTGTTTGCAAATATCTGATCATCTGCTTTGTAATATCAGTAGATAAGATCAACAGCACTACCAAAGCATCAGTCAAAGTCTGGAATATAATTATTATAGCCAGCAGGCAGTATAAGTCCAATTTTCGGAAGATTACCGGCAAATGTTTTTGAAAGTTATTCTGGGGCTGTCCGTTTTGGCGGTTGTATATGCCTTTCCGTCGATTAGAAATCACTACGTGTCGAATGTTAAAAATGAACCACCTGATATGCTAATTTTAGTATCGGATATCAGGCGATATGTTACCTCCGGATGGAGTGAAATAGTTGAATAATGCGCAGTGATTGCAAAGGAACAGTTTAAATACATGCTCTTAACTTCAGGCCTATATGATGGAATTTTTACACTCTTATCACTTCCTGTATAATGTCTTAGTAATAGTCGTAGCCGCTCTGATCACCTTACTGGCCATACCGTCCATTTTACATGTGGCACGGGCTCGTCATTTATATGATGATGTAGGGCATTTCCGCAAACAGCATGACCATGGCATACCACGCCTGGGTGGTGTGGCCATATTTGTAAGTTTTATTATCACTACCTTGTTATTCAGTATTATAGATAAAGCCCTGCCCATTAGTTATTTGCTGATAGCCTGTATCATTTTATTTGCTATGGGTTTAAAGGACGATCTTTCGGGCGTAAACTCCAGCACCAAATTCCTCATCCAGTTTATTGTGGCGGCCATTCTGGTATTGCCGGGCGATATCCGGATCACCAGCATGTATGGCATCTTCGGTATTTTTAATTTGCCCTATGTACCCAGCGCTATCTTCTCTATCCTATTGATCATGCTGATTGTAAACTCCTTTAACCTGATAGATGGGATAGATGGCCTTGCTGCCACCACCGGATTGATTGTTAATGGTACCCTTGCTTTGATGCTGATGTCGGTAAAACAGTATGAACTGGCTGCTATTTGCCTGGCCATGGTAGGGGCGGTAGCGGGATTTTTACGCTATAACATCACCCCGGCCAAAATATTTATGGGGGATACGGGAGCTTTACTCATCGGTTTGGTATCGGCAGTGATGGCTATTAAATATACCGAGATCAGTAAGGTCAGCGTATCCGATGTACCGCATTTGTTTACCGCACCTGCGCTTACGGTAGCTATATTGATAGGACCTGTTTTTGATACGTTGCGGGTATTCACCCTGCGGATATTAAAAGGAGTATCGCCCTTTGATGCCGACCGTAACCATATGCACCACCGTATGCTGAAGCTGGGGCTTACCCATTTACAGGCCACGCTGTTGCTGGCGGGCATGAACCTGGGCGCTATAGGTTTTGTGTTACTTTTCAGCGATCTGAGCAATACCTTTTTGATTTCGGTGATCCTATTAATTCCCATTATTTTTAACTGGATGATCACTTTCTGCATCCGTTCCAAAGAGCGCTCCAAAAAACGCGAGCAAATAGCTTGAGACTTACTCCCCATTCAACGATTATTTCTGTTTACTCATCGGATGTTTTTGCCTTTATGTCTAATGTCACCTTAGGCGTATTAAATACCCTATATATTTAGGTGAGCTCTGTTTGAAACTCATAAAATTTAGCTTTGAAAAAATTTATTCTGTTTTTTGTTTTAGCAGTTGCAGGGTTTAAGGTAAAGGCACAGGAAGGGTATAATTATTATGAATGGGGTGTTGGCGGCGGTATTGGTTATGGCAGGGCTTATGCCGATACCAAAAGGCAGGACTGGCATGCTATTTATAACCTAAACCTGGCCTACAATTTTAATCCTTATGTGCCTGTTGCGCTTGAATACCAGTTTGGTACGCTTTCCGGAGGGGGACTTACCCCCGACAAGGATGCTTACGGACGTATGTACAAGAATGCTTATAAAGCTTTATTGCTGCATGCCGATGTACAATTAGGTAGCTTTATTGATTATGCAGACAATGGTTTTTTAAACGGGGTTAAAAACTTTTATGTAGGTACAGGGATCGGTGCTATATCTAATAACATGAAATTTATACAGCGTGGCAACCCGCCCGCGTTTTCCGATCCCAGTAATTCTTATTATCACGGCCCTTTGGGTACTAAAGAAGGCTTTCAGGGTAAAGACAAAAGTATCAACCTGGTTTTACCATTACGTTTTGGCTATGAGTTTAAAATTTATGATTCATACAATCAGGTTGGCTATACCATTACCCTGGGCTATGAGCATAATTATACTTTTGGCGAAGGCCTTGATGGCTACAATGACCCTCCGGCTAAGTTTAAAAACAATGCTCCTGACCAGTATGCCCACTTCACGATAGGTTTCCGGTACAATTTTGGTAATACCGTATCCTATAATAAACTAATCAGAGATTCTGGATTTTGAATAATAGTTTTATCTGATACGCTGAAGTGGGTAATATAATCAGTAGGGGCGATTCCTTTATTCATCAACAATAGAAGATATAAGATAAATAATAAATCTGACTGAATCCCAACGCATATTTAATATTCAATAACAACCTTCTTTTAGGACATGTTCCCATGGTAACAAGTAATCCATGGGGTTTACAACTAACATGTAAGAATTAGCTCATTATCAATTTTATTGAAATTCCATCGTGCCTGATTGTCATTTCGTCGGCATGATTTGCTTGTGTGTCGAAGCCATTAAAACTTAACTTAAAAACCGTCAAATTTATATCATATCGGTGGTTGCTAAATTGATTCACATCATATTACTAAGTAAATAGTTCTTTATAACACTTCCATTAATGACCCACCACCACAAGTAAATAAGCAGGGATAAAAAGTATTGATCAATAAAGATATTAAGCAGCCCGAATTTCAATAATTGGTCATAATCTGATGAGAGTACACAGCAATATTGGTAGTTTACTGATTTTTAAAATCATTCTCTTTTCGTTTGCACTGCTAATTGCTCCTACGGCAAATGCTACTGTCTATGATTGGATAGGGGGGACAAGTACCGACGCGGGTAATGCCAATAACTGGTTCAACAGAACAGCTGTTAATGTTAACAATGGCGTTCCCGGAAGTGGCGATGATGTAAACATTGGAGTAGCTACAACCTATACAACCTATTTTTTAGGTATAATTCCTACCACTACCACCATTACACTTACCAACTTTCCAATTGTAGCCACCAATACAACATGGAAATCCCTAACCTTTGGCAATAATGGGGTTACAGCCGCAACATATTACTTACGGAATACCTCCGGGGCACAGCAAAGCTTTGGAACAAAGTATAATATGCCGTTAACGGTTAATGGTGTCGCAATTACATTAACAGTAACTGGAAATATAACGCAGAATCATTATGCAGGGGCAGCCGACAACAGGAATATTTTTAATGCTATCATAGCCGGAACAGGGAATGTGCTTTGTCAGGGTAACCTTGTAGTGGGGGATGCTGCAACACAGCCAGCCAGTACGGTGGCGGATGTAGCTCTATTTTCCGCACAGGTAAATCAATTGACCATCAACGGGAATGTTTTACTCAACAGTAACGGTGTTAATAATGCAAGTAGCGGTCAGGTTTGTTATCCCAGTTTTTCGGTTGAAAAAGGGACAACAACACTATTAGGGCAAATGAATCTTGTTAAAAACTTTTCGCCTCCTATAACAGGTTTTGCCGGATTAAATCTAGGAGTGATTGGTTTTACAGGTTACGGTCAGGTTGTGGCTGATAACACGGGCTATGCGGCTACTGCAGCCAGCAATAGTAACACTTTTGAGCTACGGAATAAAACGCCCATTATTACGCCCCTTATAGATAACTTTTATGTTTATTTTGAATTCGGCGGTAATAGTGGTACCACTTTGTTTAGTGATAACAATGCCGAGAATCAAACGGTTTATACCGCCAATGAACCTTCTGCTACCACTTCGGCAACCTATATTAATACAATAGCTCCCGCGTATTATAATCTGACGTTCTCCGGTGCAAGTACAAAGGTTGTTGATAAAAACAGCACTATTGGTACGGCTGCGCCACAGGGTTTAACCGTTGGCAACAACTGGACTACAGGAGGCGGTGTTGTGAACTTAAATACCAATGACCCAACTGTTACTGTAACGGGTGGCTGGACAAATCAGGTATCTACCGTAGTGAACCAGGATGCGGGTGATATTATTATTAAAGGTGCGGTTAACAATACGGGTACCCTTAATCTGGGTTTAGCTAATTTTTATATCGGGGGTAATTATACCAATAACAGTGGGGGCATATACACCCAGGGCACGGGTACTACCTTTTTTAACGGTACAAGTGCACAAACATTGCTTGATAATAGCACCGCGGGTACTGTATTTAATAAAGTAACATTTAATGGTGCCAATGCCGCCAGTGTTTCAACAATGAGCGCAGGTACGGGCAATTTTTCCGTATCACCTACCGGCATATTAACTATGGTAAGCCCGGCAAAGCTTGTGGCCGGTACCAGCAGTGCAGCATATCTTACGTTAAAATCAACCGCTGCCTCAAGCGCTACGGTTGGGCCAATAAATTATACTACACCAATAACCGGAAATGTAAATGTGGAGCGCTATTTACAGGGTGGCTCCACCAGCCAGCGTGGTTACCGTCTAATGTCGAGTCCGGTTAATACGGGGAGCGGTATTTTTAACGTCAATTATGTAGCCGCCAGGGCATTTATTTCGGGTTTGGGAGGTACATCAAATGGATTTAATGCTACCGTTAATAACAATCCAACCTTATATTTTTATCAGGAAAATGTGCCTACTAGTAATACAACATTTACATCCGGAACCTTTAAAGGTTTGGAGAAACTCACTGTAGGTAGTAACACCGTTAATATCACCGGTGTAGCCAATACCACCATACCCGTTGGTAATGGTTTTATGTTTTATTTTATCGGTGACAATATTAATAACTTAGGTACCGGGACCGGGCAAAAAGGTGGGACAGTAGGTTTGGCGCCCGAAACCGTTACCCTTTCGGCTTCAGGTGCATTAAATCAGGGCTCTGTTACCTTTACACCATGGGCTTACGCAGGAGCTTCTTCTACGCTTAGTAAGCACAATCCGGGTACGGGGTATTATCTTTTGGGCAATCCTTATGCCAGTGCATTAGATTTAAATAACACCAATTTAAAATCTGGCGGAACGGGGATTAATTTTTCTAATACAGCAGCTGTTTCAACCAGGTTTCTGGTTTTTAATCCTGTAAACAAAGGCTATTCTTATTGGGATCCTACCATTGGCACAGCCGGGAATAGCGATGGTAACGGAGCGTCGCGGTATCTGGGCAGCGGGCAGGGCTTTTTTATCAGTATCCCAACTGTAGGCCCCACTACAACAGTAACTTTTACAGAGGCTGCAAAAGTAAGTACCAACCAGCAACCAACCCCATTGCTGATGTCTGTCCCAGGTCAAATGCATATTGCTAATGTGAGGGCATCAGTTACAGCATCTGCAAATGCCGTTTTAACACAAACTACTGATGAGGTTATTCCCGATATTAAATTAGAATTATCTGCCGATAGTGTTCGTAATGATAACTGTGCCATTTATTTTAAGGATGGTTGGTTATCTGCCTATAATCAGCAAGAGGACGGGATAGATTTAGACGGACTAGGGCCAAGCGTTTATCTTTCAAGTTATAGTACAGATAGTGTAAGGCTGGCCCTGAACAAATATTCAACGCTTTCTGCATCCAGAACCATTATTCCCTTGTATGTCAGCGCTACTACCTCGGGCATATATACAGTTTCAAAAACCGAAATAAGTGGTTTGCCCGGCTACTACACCGTTTTTTTACACGATAAGTTATTGAATGATTCATTGGATATGACTCATAACAATACCTATAATTTTAATTTAGACAGGAATAACGCAGCTACCTATGGCGGCAAAAGATTTGAGCTGGTTATTAATAAAATCCCGTCAAATTATCATCTGCTCAGTTTTACAGGAAAAAAAGCAACCAAAGGAATTGATATTAATTGGTTGGTGGAGAATGAAGAGGACTTTACCTCTTTTGCGCTGGAAAAACAGGATCAGGCAGGTAATTTCAACTCCATATATCAGCTTAAAAGCAATGGTACAAGTAATTATACTTATACCGATCTCCTGGCCTCAACCGGGGATAATGTATATCGGTTAAAGCAAACTGATCGGGACGGAACCGTAACCTATTCTCAGAAAATTAGTATTGTTTATACGTTACAGGCTCCTAACGGAGCTGTGGTTAAGGTTTATCCTAACCCCGCCGAGTCGCAGATACAAATGCAGATTGCGGACAAATCATCTAACAAGGCTTACAGCTTAAGCATTATTGGTCCAACCGGATTTGTAATGAGCAAACTAAAAGTTACGGGCTCCAGCTGGACAGCCAACGTAGGCTATTTTACCCCCGGCATATACATCGTTAATTTATATGATGGGTTAAATGGGGCGCTGGTTGGGCAAGGAAAATTTATAAAAAGATAGGTATTTATTCAAATTCTTATGAAAAAAATTAGAAGCATAAACAGAGTGAATATGGCTGTCTTCGGGAAAAGGGCAATTTTGCTGCTTTTGTTAATTGTAAGTAATGTATTTATGGTATTGGCCGATGACCCAGGTGAGCCGTGCGATGTATTAGTTGATCCGATTGGAAACTGCCCCCTGGATACCTGGACAATGTATATAGCAGTTATTGCTGTAGCTATTGCTGTTTGTTATTTGATCAAAAAGAATAACGCCACCGGTAAAAGTGCTTCATAGTAAACCCCTTATTTAATTGGCGTGAAATACTTCGGCTTTAACCATGTAAATCAGCTATTTGGCTGAACAAATTATGGTTAACACTATTTGATGGTGAAATGTAATTAATTTATTGATTGTCAAATATTTAAATCGATGTTAACCGTAAATTGTGTAAACCATGTAAACCCACTTTTTAAGGAAAATGGTCCGCCAATCAATAAGAGGGGATCTTACTAACATATTGTACATTATTTAAAATTCACAATGATTACTTGCTCATTTTGGTTGCGAACGATAACAAGTTTAGCCTTTCCCATCCATTTAATTTTTTGGTATATTTTAAGTAATTCTTCTACAGAATTAACACTATCATCATTTGCCTTAATCACCACATCTCCCTTTTCTAAGCCGCTTTTTGCGGCAAGGGATGCTGCTGACAGATCTGTAAGCAATGCGCCATTGTTATCGTGCAATCCGGCTGCCGATCTTTCTCCCAGGGTCTCAATGTTTTTAAAATGTGCCCCCAGCCACTCTATCCTGTTTTGTGTACCCTGATTTACAGAAATAACCAGAGGATTGATCGTCGGTTTTTGAGCCAGTTTTCTTAGAACAGCAGAGGTAACTCCAAAATTCATATCAAAATCTTTAAAGCCTGTTTTTAAAGCCTGGGAGCCTGGTTTTAAATGATAGTTTCCACTTTTTTCGTCAATAAACCGGGCATCACCATAAGTGCTGTTTTTATCTAAGCCTAAATGCTGAGACGCTGTCAACGCTTCTTTGGTGAGGAAAAAATTTTGATCGATGTTTTTGCCCCAGTTATTCATCAGGATGGGGGCATAGGGCAAGCTTACAATATTATGTTCAAATACATCATTGCTGTTTTTTAACCACACATGCGGGTGGAAGGTATTATTGATAATGATGTTATTGGTAACTGTACGATTGTAGCCTTCACGTAGCTTTAAGCCCCCGCTCAGGCAAACATTATTGTATATACGATAATTGCTGCTGCCATCGTCCAGATCAATGTCCCAGCCATGATCGCACTGAAAACGATTATTACGGATGATGATAGGATCAATTACATCCAGAAACTGGATGCCTGGCCTGGCCGCCACTATGCTATCAATCAGGTTACGCTCCGGGCGCCAGTAACGGTCCCTGCCCCAGGAATTGTAAGCCCCGTTATCGCCGGTTTCCAATACCGTATTGAATACATCATTAAACTCGATCATATGCCCGCCCCAGGTTCCTTCACTCATATTGAGCCCGGCCCTCGGTGTATGGTAAATGGTATTATGGCTTATCGTAATATGTGACGACATAGAGATCTGTACACCTGCTACTTGTTTTTCAATAGTGCCAATATGATGTATCAAGTTGCCGCTGGCTACACAATATTGTGGATAGTCGGAACTTTTAGGGCCGGGTTGATAGTCCATTTTGTCCCAGGGAACAAAAGTTTCATAACTAAAAGCGGGAGACCGTACTGCGTCGGGATTGCCAACAAAAGCAATCGCATTACCACCAATGGTATGTATATGATTGTCGCGGATAGTATCATTCTTGCTATAGTTGCTTAAAAATACCGCATTGCCGCCGAGCTCATAAAAATTACAATAGCTGATGATTACATGTTCCGTTCTGTCGAGCAGGATTGCTCCTCCGCGATACATCCTCCAGTCGCTTCGTAGTAAAGGCTCTTTGGCCAGCATAAATGACCGGGCCGTTTGCGTAAAGTCGATGCCTTTAATGGTGATGTTACTCAGAGGCTTCTCTTTACTACCGATGACATGTATAAGATCTGTTAAACCACTAATGGTAAATACAGCCTTATTCAAATCGACTCCTGCCGGCGGATACAGATAAAGCGTTTGGGTTAATTTATTATAAAACCATTCGCCGGGAGCATCTAATTCTTCAAAAATATTTTCTACAAACCGATATTGTTTATTCATAGGTGAAGGGCGGTTGTTTTGCCAGCCACCTTCGTAAGTGAGTACATCCTTATCATCTTTCCCGGTGATCAAATAATCAAAGCTGCCCCATTCCCCGGCGTGTAAGGCATGAATATAGCCTCCGGCTGGTGTTTGCCAGGTTTTTACCCGGCTTTCGCTTATGGCATCCTTTGCCGTTCCGTTATAGACCCTGGCTGTGGAATCAAAATTGGGGTAACGGGCCATCGGCAAGCTTTTACCATTGATGAATAATTGATCAGGAACAAAATCAACAGATAATTTTGCTTTGACGATGTGTCCTTTATAGGGTTGCCATATCGGTTTTATTTTGCTTGAACCCGTAATGGTTACTCTTTCGTTGGGGTATGAGCTAATGGTCAAAGAATGCTCTTTGAAATTGTCCGGGGTTATTTCTATTGTTTTTTGCAGTGGATAAATGCCGCTCCGCAATATAACAACCACATCATTATTAATATATCCGCTTGCTTTTGACAAGGCTGTTTCCAGATGCTGAACGGGGTGCTTAAAAGTACCATCATTTTTATCGTTACCGCTGTTAGATACGTAAATGTTGTTTTGCCCGTAGCAAGGTTGCATTAGAATGCCCGAAGAGGCAAGCGTGATGGCCAGGATAGTCGATTTTAGAAATTGCATTGATATGGAGTATTTATTAGCGTGAGGGCACACGATAGTGAAAGAATAAAAAAGAAACTTATAAAATTCAAACCACTTATCATTAGGGAAAACTTTTTAAAGGTTTATTTTAACATTTTTTGCTTCGAAAATGAGGCTAAAACTGATCGAAAACTGCTTGAAATTCATTCAAAACCATTGACTTTAACACTTTTTAACAAATTTTTGATGGGTTTTGAAATGTTTAAAAAGTATTAATATGCTGATAATTAGGTTTTTGATTTAAAAATCGGCTTGTTTTATGCCTTCTTATCCTTTTAGTAAAACGGCCCCACTTACATTTTTCAAGTAAGTGAGGCCGCTGTTACTGTTTGATTAAAGATACGAAAAATAGGCTGTATTTCCAGGCATTTTCCGGGTTAATTTATCAAAGTCCGGCATTTTATTTAGCCTTTCATACTCATTCTATATCCTTTGGTTAATATCCCGGGTTCTGCTTTAATAATGGATCAATGGTGAGATCATTTTGAGGAATCGGGAACAGGTAATTTTTGGATGGATCAAAATTTATAGGTGGTGGGCTGTTTCCCGGAAGCTTTACTTTTAGCATTACCTGCTCGGCGGTCTGCCATCTGATTAAATCGTCATACCGATTACCTTCAAATGCCAGCTCAATTCTTCTTTCATGGCGGATGAAGTCTCTTAGTGTAGATTGACTTCCGTATAAAGCCTGATTTACGTTAGGCATATGCACTCTTGCCCTGATCTGGTTTAATGCGGCGTAGATGGTAGCATCGGGTCCTGATAGCTCATTTTTGGCCTCTGCATACATTAACAACACATCAGCATACCGGATATGGATAATATTTTCATCACGATCATTGGTATGGCTATAGCCCATAGGAAATAATGTCGAGTCGATGTATTTCACCATCTGGTAACCGGTTTTAGAAGTGTTACCATCATGTGTAACCAGGCTGCCATCCGGATTGTACCAGGGTTGGTCGGCGCCCCTTAAGCTCGCCTTTAACCGCGGATCGCGATTAACATATTGCTTAGCCCTGGTATATCCCGAAGTGGGGTCGGTTATCAGTTTACCATCAGCGGTTTCATAACTGTCTACCATTTCCTGGAAAGGGTTTATCGCCATCCACCAGCCAATTTCAATATCTAAACCATTGGTTTCCTGCTGATCGTTAGGTGCCTTGTAGTTGGTAGAGAACATGATCTCGGGGTTATTGTCCTGGTTTTTTCTGAAAAATAAACCTGTATAATCTGCATAAAGGCTAAATTTTCCGCCGGTGATAACCTGGTTAGTTAGTGCAACCGCATTGGTCCAGTCCTGATTGAAGAGCGCCACTTTGGCCTTTAACGCCAGCGCCGAACCTTTTACTACGTGCCCGTTAAAGGCAGCATCGGGGAGGTTAGCAATAGCAAAGTCTAAATCACTGTTTATAAAAGCTAATACCTGCGCTTTTGGAGTTTTGGCTACAGGCGCGGTGGCCTGGGCCAGGGTTGCGGCTTTGTCATACAAAATTACATCACCAAAGCGGTTAACCAGGTTAGAGTAGAAGAACGCGCGTAAAAAGCGTACCTCTGCAAAATATTGATTTTTGGTTGCCGCATCCATTGCTATGGGTGTAACATTGGCAATATAGAGGTTGCATTGTGCTATGCCGGCATAATTGGCATTCCACACCGTATTTACCGCACTGTTAGTGGTGGCATAATTGCCAAGTTGTATATTGTTGGCATCGTAACTGTTGAAGTTTGCATAAGCATTGTCGGCCAGGCAATCCTGGTAAACTTTACCGGCGCCGTTAAATCCTTGTTTTAAGGAGGCATAAACCCCGGTTAAACCTTGCTGGGCATCACTTGCTGTTTTATAAAAAATAGCTGTAGATATCTGGTCCTGGGGTTGTTTGTCTAAAAAGCTCTTTTTACAAGACGATATAACAGCCATCGAAGCCAAAAGAAACAACATTACTGGATGTTTATATATTTTTTTCATGACGTTTTTATTAAAATGTAACATTTAAACCCGCGGTAAACATGCGTATCTGAGGATAGGCTGCATAATTGTTTGTGGCTCCGTAGGTGCCTGACCCAGACTGGCTAACTGGTCCTGTTTGTAAACGTTCAGGATCGCCCGGGAACTTGGTGAAAGTGAAAAGGTTATCGGCAGAGATAAATACGGATGCATTTTTCATCAATAGCCTTTTAGCCAGATCGGGTACTAAATGATAAGTTAAACGCACATTTTTTAATCGCAGAAAAGAAGCATCTTTTAAATAATAGGTTGAATTTTGACTTGTATTGGGTGCATAGCCCGAATTACCGTTATAATCGAATATAGCAGGCACAGTTTGAGAATGATTTTCAGGTGTCCAGGCATTTCTGAAGAATGTTGGCGGAGCTCCACCCTGTCTAAACGGATCAATTCCCCAGCCTTGTACATAGTGTTTTACTCCTTGTACCCCTTGCCAGAAAGTACTGAGATCCCAGTTTTTATAACCGAAATTAACCCTGAAGGAATAAGTGTAATCAGGAAAAGCGCCTTTGATAATTTGCCTGTCATTAGCATCTATTTTATTATCGCCGTTGGCATCTGCAAATTTCAAATCGCCCGGTTTGGGACTGGCAAAGGCCTCCTTGGGCGAATTATTGATCTCATCCTGCGAATTATAGATACCCGTCCACTTCAGCATATAAAATGATCCGTAGGGTAGCCCAACCTTATTGATATACATACCTTGGTCCTGTGTTCCGTTAGCCAGATACAGAACCTTGTTCCGGTTAAGTGAAAATATGGCGTTAACCGAATATCTGAAGTCTTTTCCAATATGATTAGCGTGGCCCAGATCAAGCTCAAAACCCCTGTTCTGTACCGTTCCTGCATTGGTAACCGGTGCATTTAATCCTACAGCTGCCAATACGTTTGGTGTAAACAGAATGCCCGATGTTTTTTTATTATAATAATCGGCGGTAGCTGTAAAAAGCCCTTGTTTGATACTTAAATCAAAGCCAATGTCGGTATTGTCTGTTTTTTCCCACTGAATATCGGGATTGTTTAGGTTTTGCTGATTAACTCCTTGAACTGGTCCGGAGCTGGTAAAAGAGTATTGGGTTACATTTAATAAAGCCTGGTATGGGTAATATCCAATATTCTGATTACCCAGCCTGCCATAAGAGGCGCGGATCTTTAAATTATCAATCCAGGTAAGCGGTTTCATGAAATTTTCTTCTGACAGGCGCCAGCCGATAGAGGCTGCCGGAAAGAAACCCCATCTTTTGGATGGCGAAATACGGGAAGTACCATCGTTACGACCATCTAATTGAAGCAGGTATTTTCCTTTATAATCATAATTAATTTGTCCGAAAAATGACTCCAATGCATACTGGTATTGGTCGCCGTTAAGGCTCTGACCTGTTACCGAGCCCGCATTAAGCTGCGTTAACTGATTATTGGGAAACGACGTTCTTTGCCCGGATAAATATTGCTGGGTATAAGACTCAACGCTGAATCCACCTAAAACATTTAAATGATGATCAGTTGCTATGGTGGTTTTATAATTTAAGGTAGAGTACGCATTGGCATACAATTGGCGCGTATCCTGATTAAAAACACCTAAGCTGGTGGGGCTGCCATTATCCAACACGGTATAATTACCACTGGCGTCTGGTTGAAAAGCGTATTGATTTACCGCAAATTGATTAATATTCAGAAACTGATCGTTATAGTTAAAGGCTCCTTTTACCAGCCAGGTAAGGCCTTTAGTTATATTAGCCTCCAGATAAGTTTGGGCCCTTGCCTCGTAATTATTGGTTACCCTGCTGCCGCTGTTTAAAACGTATTCAATACTGCGGTTATGACCTGCGTTGTTGTTTGAATAATCTGTTTTGGCAATCCGGCCGCTGCCGTCAGTTAAATATGGAGCATATGTTGGTCCAGCTCCGTAAATTAAAAGTATCAGACCATCGTTACCTAAAACAGGTTCAGTAATATCTTGTTTGCTTAATGCTACAGTTCCACCTACTTTAAAGGTTTTATTGATTTTTGAATCCAGGGTCACCAATAAGTTATAGCGTTTAGCATCTGTACCTTTAACAGTACCGTTTTGCTGTAAATAGCCGGCCCCTATATTAAACGTGGTATTTTCACTGCCACCGCTTACACTAATGTGATGATTTTGTGAAAACGCATTTTTAATATAATGATCTATATAATTATAATTGGGATACTGGGCGCTGTTAGCCGGCGCGTTTTTATAGGCATCTATCTGGGCCTGCGTATAAACGGGTGTACTATTGGTGCCGTTATGTTCCCGTGCCTGATTAAACATAGTCATGTACTCGGCGGAGTTCCATACCAAATTGGGCAGGCCAATGGCTTGGTTTATGGAAAGGTCGGTATTGTAGTTGATGGTGGTAGTTCCGGGTTTACCGCGCTTGGTGGTAATTAAAATAACGCCATTAGCTGCCCTGTTGCCATAAATAGAGGCCGACGCGGCATCTTTCAATACGCTTACCGATTCTATATCGTTTCCGGCAATGGAATTTAAGCTGGTTACAATTATTCCATCTACCAGGATAAGGGGCGCACTGCCAGCCCCGAATGAACCCATTCCGCGGATTTGAAGATTGGGAGCATCCTTACCTGGCTGCCCGGTTGATTGTACCGCATCCAGCCCGGCTATTGTTCCGGATAAAAGGTTAGCAGCGTTTGGCGTTGATCTTTGATTAAGAACGGCCCCGTTAACTGTGGCGACAGAACCGGTAAGATCAACTTTCTTTTGGGTTCCGTAACCTACCACTACCACCTGATTCAAATCTGAGGATGTGGGCGTTAATTGTACGTTGTTCAGGTTTTGTTTTGCCGAAATTTCCCGGGTGGCATAACCAATAAAAGAAAAAACAAGCACGGCATCCCCATTCGGAACATCGATGCTGAATTTTCCGTCTTTATCTGTAACTACAACAGCGTTTCCTCCTTTCAATTTCACGGTAACGCCTGGCAATGCCTGACTTTTTTCATCAACAACCCGCCCGGTTACCTTGATAGCAACTTGTTGTGAATTTGCCGCTGCGGGTGTTTGAACGGTTGCCTGCTGCTCTTTAATAAAAATGGTGTTATTAAGTATTTCATAGCTTAATTTTTGATTTTTTAAGCAGGCAGTTAATGCCGCATCAAGAGAAGCGTCTTCGATTTTGATGGTGATGTTTTTATTACGGATAGCTTTAGATTCATAAAAAAATACATAACCTGTTTGATCATTAATGACTTTCAACACCTTTTTTAAAGGGGTATTGGTTTCATTAAGATTAATCTTTTGACCAAAAACCGCTGCGCTGCATTGCAGCATTGCCAGTAAAATCATGAGGGTAGTCAATTTCATAATCAGTATTATTTGCGGGGGTACCCACAGTATTCCCGTAGGCACAAAAAGAGACTTTAATTTCATACTTTTGAAAAGTTTGAGTTAATGGATGATTGCTGAATAAGATCATTTTTCTGTAAAGGAGGTTAACTCAGATATGCGTATCCCGATTGCAGTCGGGGTACGTTTCTGCTTTTAATTAACCAACGGCGATTTGCCTAAGGGACTGTTTCTTGTACTTTTTTTCTCATATATTATTGGTTAAGTGAATAATTGGTGCGTTAATGATTAAGGCATAATAATGATGGTCCTGTCCTCTATCCGGTAATGGATCTGCTCAAAACTTAAAATATGCATGAGCTGTGCGGCAGTGATGTTTTTGTTCATTTGTCCCGAAAACTCCCTGGTGGGAATTTGTCCTTCGTATTTTACAGATACATCATACCAGCGGGAAAGCTGGCGCATTACGGTTTGAATATCATCATCCTTAAAATAAAAGAAACCTTTTTTCCAGGCTATGGCTTCTTCTATGTCGGCTTGCGATACTGCTAAATTGCCATCCTTTAATTGAACCTGTTCACCGGGCTTTATTTGGCTGCTTGTTTCACCGGCCAATACTTTAACACTGCCTTCCAGCAGCGTGGTTCGGGTGAGCTTTTCGTCCGGGTAGGCATTCACATTAAAATGAGTACCTAAAACTTCAACAGTTTGGCCGTTTGATATTACCCGGAATGGTTTGTGCCGATCATGAGCGACTTCGAAATAGGCTTCTCCGGAAAGTTCTATTTCCCGCTTTGTGCCAGTGAACGTTACCGGGTATTTTAAAGAGGATGCAGCGTTTAGCCAAACTTTGGTTCCGTCGCTTAAAACAAGCTGGTATTGGCCACCTTTGGGGGTAACAACAGTATTAAATACATTAGCCTCATGGGGGGTATTGTGCCCGGCCTGATCATAAGTGATACGGCCATTAGAGTTTTTATGAATAACTATGCCTTTTTCGTTAGCCAAAGCCCCGTTTTTGGTGTCGTTTAGATTGATAGAATTGCCGTTGGATAAAATCAACGTGGCTTTATTACCACCAGGGAGTAAATTGCTGTTGTTTTTTTCAGCAGCTAGGGGTGGCTGGTTTTGATGAGGCTTGCGCTGTTTTATAAATAATACACCGGCGCATAGTATCAAAATAGCGAGAGCGGCAATACTGATCAATCGCCGGTAATTAATTTTCCGTTGGCCCGGTAGATCAGACATAATACGCCTGAGAATTTCGTCACGATTGTTTTCCAGCTCCTGATCATCAATTTTAGGAGTAGCAGCGTTTTGGGTATAATGAGCATACCAGCTTTCAACCAAAGCTTTTTCTTCTTCGGATACCTGGCCATTACGGTATCGGATCAATAGATCTGTTGCGTCCTTTTTTGACATAATTGGTAAAGGGGGGAGGACCCTTATTACGCTATATGCACTTCAGGAAGGTGTAGGGAGTAGATGAATTATAAAAAAAGTAAAAAAAATTTACTTCCCAGTTTTAATCTTAAAACTTTCAAGGAGTTATTAACCTGTTTTCTAACGGTTAATACACTGATGTTGAGTTGATCGGCAATTTCCTGGTGCGAAAAATTATTGTTGCGGCTCATTTGAAATATAAGCCGCATTTGTGGAGGGAGCATGGCTACTTCAGCCTCCACTATGGCGATGAGTTGTTTTATACGAATAGCCTCATCCGCTTCAGGCTGATTATCAGTATCCAGGTAATTTTGAAAGGAGGTGATATAATCATTTTTAATTTTAAGATGCCTGAAGTTGTTCAGTACCTTATTTCGAACTGATGTGTAGAGGTAAGCCGCAAGATTATCTTCCGGATTGATATTGCCACGGTTGTTCCATACATATACAAAAACCTCCTGGAGTACATCTTTTACTGCTTCAGGGTCGGGTAAACTTTTATACGCATGCCGGTAAAGGACTCCATAAAACCGGTTGTAAATTTCTGTAAAAGCCGCTTCGTCACTATCATTTAACAGACAGGCCAATTCTTTATCCGAATAAGCACAATAGTGGGACATAGCGTATTTTTAAATAATCGGGGCAGGCACCAGGCAATTCATTGCCGGGTACATAGTTACTATTAATATGGGTTTTTAATAAATTAGTATATAATGGTGCCTAAATATGATAAATGTTTGTGGATTAAAACTTCGGGAATTTGTCATAAGAGTAAGCGAAATTGGCACAGATATGACAGCTGTACCAATTTGGCCAGACGAAAAGGGTGGATGAAGGACGTTATTTTACCGTCCGTAAGAGAATGTTCTTCGGAGTATTACTGATTAAAGAAAATAGCCCGGCCTGATTAAATTGGATTTAGTTGGGTATTTTAATATAAAAATGATCGCCCCTGTTATCTCCGAAATTTGCGAAATTCTCAGGACCTAAGGATGACCTGAACGCCTCTGAAACATAAAAATCGTTCTGATAGGTGATGAGCTTTTGCACGCTGTTATTAAGGGTATACAAAGTTAAATAGCTTTTGAAAAACAAAGGGCTGTTGTCCTTCTCAAACTTCGCTATTTTTACCTTGAGATCGCTGCCGCCAAAACCCGAAGGTAATTTTGATTTTGCAAAAAGCGTATCAGCAATATACTGAAACTCCCGGCTATCTACATTGGTGATGGTTTTACTGACCTGGGAATGGGGAGGAATAAAAGTTACGTTCTGTGGGAGAGTTACCTGAGCACTGATATTTCCATCAGAATAACGGATTCCGCGGCCTATGGATGTTGAGGATATCGATCCATTTACCTGTAAAACGCCATTGGCATAACTGGTGCTTTTTTTATCCATAACAAAGGCAGAGCGTTCCCAGTCGGCATAAATAGGTTCGTTGAGTTTGTTATAAATATTGATGCGGATGGGCACGTTTTCACCCGCAAAAGAGTAAAGGATCTTCACGGAATCGTTCTCCAGTTTAAATTCACCGGTTTGTTCGTTATGAACAGTGTTGGTGCTGCTGAGTGTATTCATCTGGTAGGTACTGCATGACGATAATAGCCCTATAGCCACGCAAATGATAAGTAATGTTTTCATAGGTTGAATAATTTGTGTTGTTTAGACTCAAAAATCGCCACAAAGTTTAATTAAAGCGTTGATTCTTAGAAGAATTTTGGAAATAAAAATGCACCTTAAAACAAAAAGCCTCTGCAATACATTGCAGAGGCTTTTTGTTTTATTTGAGAGGTGTTTTTAATTAATAATAAAAGGCGTTAGTTTGTACGTTTGCGCTAAGCTTCTTTTGGTCGGTGGCTGCGGCCAGTCCTTGTAGCCATATGGTATATACCGAACCGCTGTTCAGTTTTACATCTTGTAATGTGGCCAAAACGGTGGTAGTTCCTGCCTTGCGAACTTCCAGTGTATAAGTGCTGTTGCCTTGTATGGGTACAAAAACCGAGGCTCCTTTATATGGCTGATTGCTGGCCAGTAAGGTGCTTGCTTTTATTCCCAGGTCAACCGCACCGGCATCCGGGCTAACATTTACGAGGCGAATAGTGGCCTTTCCTGCGTCCGGGCGACTGATGGAATCGGTGGTTAATATCATATCCGGGGTGGCGGCCACGTTAGACAAATACATGGAGTAGAATTTTTGGGCGGTAAGATTTATGGTATCTCCTTTAAGCTTTTGCTGTGTACCCGCTATATAAAAGCTGGCTACCCTTTTACCCGGATAGGCCCTGATGTAGTCGATCCCATGTCCGTAATTGATGGGGAAATCATTGGCGCGGTTCTGATCCAAAAAGAAGTTTACAGGTTGTGAATCCGGTGAGGCGTTGATTACCGACAAAAATGCTACCGGAGGTTCAACATAGTCATTGTCATGATTTTTTAAGCAGGAAGTAAGCAGTACAGCCAGCAAACATATCATCCCGACTATGCCTGCCCGCCTTTTTAAATTTTGTTGAACGTATTTCATAAAATTAATTGTTGTAGAGATAAACATATACCCAACCTTACGTATAGCACAGGTAAGAATGCTACAGATGATCGAAATTTTATCTGTAAATTAAATGTTACGTTATTTGGGTAGAACGGCTGTTCAAAATATCATGCTATTGTCTGTTTATGTTGAATTATCAGCCATGTTAAATCGATGATCTAAAAAAGACAGATATTAGATGATATGAAAGCATTAACATTTTCCTCATTTGGCGATCCCGGGGTTCTTCAATATCAGGAGATCGCTCCACCTGTATTAAAAACAGGGGATATACTGGTTGAAATGAAAGCCATCGGACTTAACTTTTCTGATACCGAAAGACGCAAAGGGAATTACCACCTGTTGGGTAAGCCTCCCTATATTGCGGGTTACGAGGGCGCCGGTATAGTAGCTGACAATAATGGCCATCCTGATTTTAAAGTGGGCGGTAGGGTGAGTTTTGGAGATGTACCCTTTGCTAATGCCGAGCTGGTTGCCGTTCCCGTAACCCACGCTATTCCTTTACCTGACGAAATAAGCTTTGAGACAGCTGCCGCTATCCTTTTACAAGGCATGACTGCGCATTACCTGGCAACAGATAGCTATCCGGTTAAGCCCGGCGAAACCGTTTTGCTACATGCAGTAGCCGGAGGTGTTGGTCAGTTGCTTACACAAATATGCAAGTTGCTGGGTGCAAAAGTTATCGGGCTTACATCCTCCGAAGCTAAAAAAGCAACCGCTCTGGCAGCGGGAGCCGATACCGTTTTTTTATATCAGGATAATTGGAAAGAAAAGGTATTAAACTATACCGGTGGCAAAGGTGCAGATGTAACCTATGATAGTGTAGCAAAAACATTGAATGACAGTTTAGAGGTAACCCGTACGTTAGGTACCGTAGTGTTATATGGCAAAGCCGGCGGATTGCCCGAGCCTCCTCCATCATTGGAACTTTTGATGGATCGCTCGCAAACCATTACGGGCGGTGACCTTTGGAGTTACCTGGATTCAAAAGAGGAGCGGATCAAACGATCAGGGGTGTTGTTTAACTGGATAACTTCCGGGCAATTGGTACTGCAGGTTCCCAAATCCTTTAAACTGGCCTATGGCAAACTGGCCCATGAGTATATGGAAAGCAAACAAAGTACCGGGAAGATTATTTTAATTCCCTGATCAATAGGTTAATTCGAGTTCAAGAAAACCTCCATATCATTTCGACAAACAGCGATGGACAAAGTGATAGGGTGAGGGGAAATCTTCTACGTGGGGCAAAGTTTCAATTGCAAATCGAAGAAGATTTCTCCTCGTACCTCGTTCGAAATGACACTTTTTTATTGGTATTGCACTTCCTTATATCGAATTCACGTTGAGTTATTGCAATGGGTTTTTACTCTGAACTAAGTAATTTTAGGTAGCTAAAAATATCCCTGCCCCCGGGCCCCTTTGGAGGGGCCCGTAATGGGGACAAGGAACTTATAGTACCGACAATATACAATACGCTGAAACCGGTGTATTCGATACACCGGTTGAATAATATTTATTCATTTAATCATCAGTTAAAACATTTTACCTAAAAAGGCTTAATAATTATTTTACCCACGGCGTTTGGCTTTTATCCTTATCTTCATAGCTCCTTATCTGCAATTATTTTTATGCCGATGCCGATCAAAAAAATCATATTTAAAACGCTCAAAATAAGTGGTATAACATTGGTGAGCTTGCTGGCGCTGATGTTTCTGTTGCCTTATCTTTTTCCTCAAACTATTACTAACAAGATTAAACAATGGGCTGGCGGCAGCATCAACGGTAAACTGAATTTTACCAGTACGCGACTGTCGTTCTTTAAAAGATTCCCGGCACTTACCCTTACGTTAAATGATTTTTTGTTAGATGGCAGCGCACCTTTCCAGAATGACACCCTGGTTGCAGCCAAAGAAGTTTCGCTGGCGATAGATCTTTCGTCGGTATTTAAAAGCAAGATCAATATCAATAAAATATACCTCAGTCAGGCGGTTATCAATATTAAGGTTGATAGCAGCGGTAAGGCCAACTACAACGTATACAAATCAAAAGATAGCAAACCCGCGAATGCGGCCGATACCAGCAGTGCATCGCTGGGTATTGAACAAATCCTGATTGAAAAAAGCCGGTTGGTATATGATGATAAGTCGGTTCCCATGCAAATTGAGGCCACCGGGTTTAATTATAAGGGCAGCGGCGATTTGAGTAAAGATATTTTTGATCTGTCGAGCCATATCGCTGCAGCCTCTGTCGACTTTATTTATGGCGGTAAAAGCTATGTTCATCATAAAAAAGTAAATGCCGACCTGGTCACCAGCATCAATACCAAATCATTGGCTTTTGCCTTTCAGAAAAACGATCTGCTCATTAATAAGCTGCCGGTTAAATTTAAGGGCCGGTTTGAGTTCCTGAAAGAAGGTTATGATATGGATTTCCGGATCACATCCGACCAGAACGATCTGGGAGATATTTTTACCGCGCTGCCTGCCGAGTATGAAAAATATGTAGATAATATGGATATCAGCGGTAACGGTAATATCCAGATTGCGTTAACCGGTAAATACATCGCCTCCAAAAACATCATGCCCGACTTTACTTTCAATATGAAGGTACGTGATGGTGCCGTAGTGAACAAAAGCACCCCCGAGCCGGTGAAAAATGTGTTCATCAACATGAATGCAAAACTGCCGGGCCTTAATCCGGATAGCTTAAATCTTAATGTCGATTCGATCTATTTTAACATTGGTAAAGATTATTTTGGCTCGGTGATCAAGGTGAAAGGGGTCAAGGAACCACAGATCTTCGCCAAGATCAATACCGAGGTCGATCTGCAAAAATGGAACCTTGCCTTTGGTGTTAAGGCTGTCGACCTGAAAGGACGCTATTCGCTGCACCTGCTGGCCGAAGGTAAGTATGCCAAAGGACTGAAAAGAACCGGTGGGTTACGGCCAAAGACCGAAACAGTGATCACCAGTATCCCTAAATTTACCCTGCATTCCACCTTCCGGGACGGGTATATCAAATATGCCAACCTGCCCGAGGCACTTAAAAACATTAGCTTCAATCTGAATGCGGCTTGTCCCGATCATGATATAGCACATGCCACCCTGCAGGTAGATAACCTGAATGCCATAGCTCTTAATAACTATATCAAAGGGTATTTAAAACTGAGTAACACTGCTGGTGCCATGATCGACGCGGGGCTTCAAACCAAATTCCACTTGAGCGATGTGAAACAGTTTTTACCCGCCGATAGCGGTATGGATGTACGCGGCGACCTGGACGCGAATTTGCAGATTAAAGGCAGGTACATTCCCGAACGCCGGATATTCCCGGTTACCGATGCCAAACTGGAATTGAAGAACGGCTATATTCAAACCAAATACTACCCGCACCCGGTGAAGGATATACAGGTGAGCGCCAATATTACCAACACCACCACCTCATTAAAAGGGTTGAAAGTGAACATTAAACCGGTATCTTTTAATTTTGAAGGACAGCCTTTTATGCTGAAAGCCGATCTGCACAATTTTGACGATCTGAATTACCGTATAGCCTCGCGCGGGCAATTGGATATTGGCAAAATCTACCAGGTGTTTGCGATGAAAGGCTATGATGTAAAAGGCTTTATCAGCACCAACTTTTCACTAAAAGGAAAACAAAGCGATGCCCTTGCAGGCAGATATAACCTGTTGGCTAACTCGGGTACCATGAAAGTGAAGGATATCACGCTTCGTTCGGAGCTATTTCCCAAACCTTTCCTGATCAAAACCGGACTGTTTAGCTTTAACCAGGATAAGATGAAGTTTGATCAGTTTACGGCTAATTATGGTAAATCGGTGATTGTTTTGAATGGCGCCTTGTCAAATGTTATTGATTATGCCGTTAAACAAAATTCACCATTAAAAGGACAATTTAATCTGCAAAGTGATCTGATCATTGCCGATGATTTTATGGCTTTTGCAGGTACTCCGGCATCGGCTAAACCTACACCTACCAAATCAAACGGGGTTATCCTGGTACCCGCCAACCTCGACCTTGATTTTACTGCCAATGTGAAAAAAGTAAAATACATGGGACTCGACATTAGCGATGCCAAGGGGCAAATGAGCATCAGCAAAGGGCAGATCATCCTGAAACAAACCGGCTTTACCCTGATAGGCGCACCTGTGATTATGGATGCTACTTATGGCAGCACCACACCGCAAAAGGCCTATTTTGATTACCACATCAATGCTAAAGAGTTTGATATACAGCGTGCTTATAAAGAAGTAAAGATGTTTCATGACATGGCTTCATCAGCCGCGCATGTGCAGGGTATTGTGTCGTTAGATTATAAGCTAAATGGTAAACTCAACGGTGATATGAAACCCATTTATCCTTCTATAAAGGGTGGCGGCGTGCTTTCTGTAAAGAAGGTGAAGCTGTATGGCTTTAAATTGTTCAGTGCGGTAGGCAAACAAACAGGGCACGATAGCCTGGCCAAAGGCGATGTTAGCAAAGTGGATATTAAAAGCACCATCGCCAATAATATCATGACCATTGAACGCACCAAAATGCGTATGGCCGGTTTCCGGCCAAGGTTTGAAGGCCAGGTGAGCCTGGATGGCAAACTGAACTTGCAATTCAGATTAGGCCTACCACCATTCGGTATATTCGGCATCCCGATGACCATCACCGGCACTCAGGAAAACCCCAAAATAAAAATGGGGAAAGCCAAGAAGGAAGATGAGCTGAAGGAAACAACGGAGGATCAGTAATATAACCACAAATGAGTGCATTAAACAATGTATGGTACCTTTCTTCTGAAAACACCCGGCAAAAGAAACAGGTAATGGCTATGGACGATATAGGAATCTTAAATATATCTCCAGGTATATTAAGTTTTAGAGGAACTAAAACAGAAATAGTTATTACAGAAATTATTTCTATATCCTATGGCAAGCAAGGCAGAGACTTTATAAATAATTGGGTAAAAGTTGAATACTACGGCAGTAATGGCGAATTATCGCGTGCTTATTTTGCCGACGGTAACAATAGAGGGTGGTCTGGTATTTTTGGTGGCACTAAAAATATATTTAAGCTTTTGAAAGAAGTCTTTAGTCTATAAATCAGCTTATTTTAAGTAAATTATGTAACAAAGCAGGCAACTTTTGGTCATTACATCATGAAGACCTTTATAGCCACGATCAGCCTTTGTGTACTTTCGTTATTCCATACTAGCAAGCAGCAAAACTTCGATGCTTTTTGCAGCAGGTTTGTAAGTGGTTATGAAGCGCTCAATTTGCCGGAGCTCGACCTGAGTTATGTAACCGGGCTGGAGCGCATTGGTTCGGCAGATGACTTGCAAAAACAGCTGACGTTTTTCAAATCGATACAGACGGAGCTTGCCAGTTATAAGTCTGAAGAGCTAAGTCCTACCCAAAAAACGGATTACGCGCTGATTGCCTATGAAACCAAACTCAACCTGGAACACCTGGCTTTAGAGCAGGACTGGCTTAAGCATAAACCGGCGCAAATACCTACAGGTGGTATCATTACCATACCCAACGGCAAAGCCTGGTACGCGTATTTACTAAAGCGCTGGGTTGATGCCGACGTTACACCCGATCAGATCTACCAGTTTGGTTTAACCGAAGTTACCCGGGTACAGAAACATATAGAAGCCGTGAGGGCGCAAACCGGTTTAAGCGAAGATGCTTTTTATAAGCATTTAAATGATTCTTCTTTTTTTGAAAAAGATCCGGAAAAGGTACAGCATGAGTTTGAGCATACCAAGGCCATTGTATATGCCAACCTGCCCAGGCTTTTTAACAATACCAATATCCCGCCGTTAAAAATAGAAAAGGGAGCCGCCAAGCAGCTGGCACAAACCCCGGGCTATTACAACGACAATACTTTTTACTATAACCTTTTTGATAAGCCTTACAATAAGCGCCAGTTTGATTGGCTTTTTATTCATGAAGCTGTTCCGGGACACCATTACCAGCTCAGTATAGTGGCGCAAACTAAAACCTCCGAAGTACAAAAACTCTTTTTTTACGCAGGCTTGGCCGAAGGCTGGGCTGCCTATACCGAAGAACTGGGCAAGCAATTGGGTGCCTATCAAACACCTTATGATGAAATGGGTAAGTGGGAGTGGGATATAGTACGATCTGTACGTGTACCCCTTGATGTTGGATTAAACTATTACGGCTGGACCGACGCTCAGGCCCTTGCCTTCTGGAAAAAGAACATCCGCAACCAGGATGATATAGCCATGCGTGAAATAGCCCGCATGAGGCGCTGGCCCGCGCAGGTAGTAACCTACAAATACGGCGCGCTGCAATTACTGCACTGGAAAGAAGAACTACAAAAGAAACAGGGCAAGAATTTTAATATCAGGGATTTCCATTCCCGGGTGTTGGATCATGGTTCGTTACCGATTTTTTTGGTAAAAAAGAATGTGTTTGGATAGATAAATATCTTGTCTGTACTGTGGTTAGTGTTTGATTTGATAGCAGGTTTATCAAGAAATTATTACGCAAACGTTTGTTTGGGATTTAATTATAATAATTGCAATTTAACCATTGGTTTATCTTTCTGTCATAAAAATTAAAGCAGATTTGCTATTAAATTTCTACTTTTTAAAAAAAAATAATATTCAATTATACCCATTGATGTTGCTGACTGCTGACGCCTGTTTGATAAAGTCGAGTAATGCTATTTAATTGGTAAACAAACGATTGCGTTGATGTTTTTGAATTGCCCGCGTTGCTTAATGTTAATTTAGAATTAACTAAAATGGCCAATACATCGTATATGTTAACGCGTTTTTAAACCAACCAATCAAACCAAACTAAATTACTAACATCATTATGAAACACAAAAAAATTAATCCTAACGCTAAGTTGGAAAAAAGCTCATTCGTACTGCTTACAGCAGGGATCCTTTTTACGGCGGTATTTGCAGGCTGTCAAAAACAAGGTGCAGTAAATCCGGCTAAGACAACCGTTGCTGCTGCAACAAATCAACAAACGGAGTTTGTATTAACCCCTTTTGGAAAAGTGCCTGCCTCTAAAGTACACTTAGTGGAGCAGGGTACCGAAATAGCTGTAGTGGATGGAAATATTAAAAAAATAAATTCAACAACAGGGGCCATACTGGCCGATTATGGTTCCGCTACCCAGGCAACAAATACTAATGCCGTAAAAAAAACTTTAACACAAAGTCTGGCCACTCAAAGTTCGGGAAATACTTTAGGTAACGGTTATTATGTCGACTCTCCTCTGCCATCAGGAAAAAACATCCAGTCATTCTCTACATCCTGGGTTGTTCCAAGCGCGCCGGTTGCAGGCGCAGATACCGTACAGTTTTTGTGGAACGGGGCAGATAATGCTAACGGCGGAAGTGCCTTTATGCAGCCTGTTTTGTGTTGGAACAACGGCTATGGCCATATTTGGTATGTTCAAAACTGGGGTTATGCAAATGGGGCATACTTTCACTCCAATGCAAGTGCGGCTATAGCCAGTGGTACAACTGTAACAGGGGTAATGACGCAGGTTTCTGCCGCTCCCGGAGCATATAAATATACTATAGGGTTTACCGGGTATCCGTCTATAACTTATACCCAAACTTACCCCGATCCGGCAAATGAAGTAATAGAATGCTGGGAATCATATGCCAGTAGTTATACCTCTTTTCCGCCAGATCAATACGTTGCAATGAAGTCAATGAACCTGCAATATGTTGGAAGCGGGTCGACCAATCAGCCAATTACATGGATACAAACCAATGATGGTGCAAGACCTACACCATCAGGGAAAAATACGGTTATAAAAAATAATGGGACCACTAACTCCATAGTCGATTTTTATTTTCGATAACATTATTTAATCCATTGGCCATTTAAGTAGCTCTGTAATAATTAATTATTTTGTACGTGATCCTCATCAATGGGGATCACGTATTTTTTAGATAGCTTGAAGTCACTCCCATTTAAAGATATCCTGTGATTTTCTTTCTTAGTTATAAATCGCCATCCCATTCAATTCAATACAATAATCAGTAATCCAGGGGCCTGCTACATCGACGTATAAAATATTGGGTTTGTTATTCTGTGATTTTCTTTCTTAGTTATAAATCGCCATCCCATTCAATTCAATACAATAATCAGTAATCCAGGGGCCTGCTACATCGACGTATAAAATATTGGGTTTGTTATTTTTGTTGATGGTACCCGTACCTATCCAGCCATTAACTTTTGCCGGCAGGTATTTGTTGCCGCCCGTGGCCATGTCAATGATACTCTTATTTTTCTTGATTACATTGGTGAGCAGCATCAGGCCATTAATTACAGGGTCCACATTCTCATTCTGAAAATCGTTGCATACCAGTGCCGCCTCGTCACTGCTTTGGGTAAGCTGCCAGTCGAGGCGTATCAGATCATTTTTATTGACACCACTTATTATCGAGTTAAAAAACAGCTCCTCTTTGTTCAGTAGTTTATTGATCTGGTTGGTAGCCGCGTAAGCCCTGCGGATGTTCAGGAAGGTTTTGCTTTTATCGGCCATGGAGTTGGAGTCGATCAGTTTATCGGCACTGGCATATTGTTCAAAGGTTACGATCACCTTGCCTGCCAGTTGGTTCAGTTTAATCTGATCGATACTTTTGGATTGGTTATTAAAGATATGCTCCTTACCCAGTGTGCTGAAAATGTAATCGGCCACTTCATCTGTAGAGGCTTCTTTCGGGCAAAAATGACTAAAAGTTAAAATAACGAACTCCTTTTTGTTCCGAGCAAGGAAGTTTTTAACAGAGTCAATTATATCTTTAAAACGCTCGCCATAACCGCCGCCCATAGCTTCTGCCATACAATCAGATGAGCTGTGTTTGGTATAAATGCTGTTTTTAAATGATCCCACCCGCAAATCAAACATCCGGATGCCGGCGTTAAGCTGTTGGCCTATATTTAATTTTTGTGTAAGTGTATTGCAGTTATTGATAGAACCAGCCTGTTTGCCACCGGTACCGTTTAATGCCGACATGCCCGCATCGTGCGAGCCGGGGATCACGATATCTTTAAGCGTTAACTCGCCTTTGGTGGGGAAAAGCGTATCTTCCATCCACCGGGTCGGGTTGTAAGTGGTGAAAAAGCTGAGGTACAACTTCTGATCGGCGCCAATAAAAGCCATGGCAAATTTTTTATCATCTACCTTACAAACGGCAACAGGGTAGGCTGTTTTGAAATAATTAGGTAAGGAGTGCCCTGTTAATGATCTGGCCTGTTCTTCGCCGGTTGCATAATATACATTATTGTCCTTTTTAGTGTCCTTCCAGATATAAAACAAACGGGTAGTATTAAACGGATGATAAATAGCCGGCGATACCTTGGTTTTTGAGCCGGATACAGGCGACTGGTCCGTCCAGGTTTGGGTATCAGTATTCAGATCGGTATAGTAGATTCCCTGGTCGTTATAATAACACAGCCTTACCGTGTTGTTGGATAGGGTGACTATAAAAGGGTACTCAGCGCTTTTTTTATTGGGTACGGTTTGTAATACAGCCGGTTTAAGTATCCCATTATCATCAGCATCAATAAAGGCTACAACCATATCGTTTTTGTTAGCCGCATGCGAGGCGATCATGATGCGCCCGTTGACCACTGTTGCCGTAATACCTGATCGTAATTTAGGTGAATTTTCAAAATTCACGGTACCAATAAATTGCGTATTGAATGTAGTATCGCTATTATTGATCATATATTTTAACGAGCCGTCGGTACCCAGCCATAAAACGTAGATATGATTATTAGTCACTCTTAAAACTGGTGCAAAGGCACTCTTTTCGATACCGGATGTGGCGTCTTTTGCTAAAAGCCGGATATCGTGATGTTTGCCTACATAACATACGTGGATACTGCCGGTTGGGCCGGCTTCTTTCCAGGTAACAAAATAATTGCCTTTAAAACTGGTAATATCAATAGCCTTATCGGTACGGGCGGCGGGTAAAAAATTAACAGGCTGACTAAAGCTCAGGTTTTGAGCTCGTGCAAAAACGGTAAAACAAAATAGTGTTAAGGTAAGCGTTACAAACTTCATAAGAAACCTTTAAACGAACTGCAAGGGCAAAATAGTTTAACAATAGCTGCCAATATTTTCCCCTTAGGTTGAATTTATAATAATTTTACGGCAAACAAATACCCCGATGCTAAAAACCTTTATTGCTTTTTTCTGCTTATTGCTTTTTTTTCAGGGAGTTAAGGCTCAGGATGCCAATTATTGGTCATCAAGTTATAATCCTGCCGGTTTCTTAACACCGGGTGCCGTAATCGCTTTTAACCGCGATAGTGGGGTGATGTTTCTGAATCCTGCTTTGTTGGCCTATAGCAATAAAACTACGGCATCCATCAGCGGGTCAATTTATCAATATAGCAATATCAGGGTAAAAAATGGCGCCGGGACCGGGCTCAATCTTAATTCAAGTTCGGCTGCCATCATTCCGCAAATAGTTTCTGCAACTATTTCACTCCAGGGGAAAAAGCCTTTTACATTAGGATATGCCCTTATCCATAACCCGGTGATGAATTACCAGGTAACGCAGCAGCGCGATGCCAAGTTTAATGTGCTTGATGATTCGTACAGTCCTGGCGATGAGTCTTTTTTGGGGCAGGTTAAAAAACAGAGCACTATAAATGAAACTACCGGTATTATAAGCGGAGGTTTTAAAATAGCCGATCATTGGGCCCTGGGCTTATCGGCCGAGGGGCAGCTGCGTAAACAGACCGGTGATTATGACGCCAGCTCAAGAGCGTTGATCAATGTAACTACCAATACAGGTTTTTTGCCTTTAAGCTCGTCTGAAGAATCATACCTGGCTTCCTATTATCATATAGGTTTGAGGTTTAAAACCGGCCTGGCTTATGATGATGACCGAAACCATTTTGGTCTTACTATCACATCACCCCTGTTGCATATAGCCAGCAGGGCAAACATTTTGAGCGATAATGCAGTGAATAACCTGATCATAACCGGTGATGACCCGGAGCATCCGGCCGGTAGGGATACCATCAACTTTTTGATCAATTCCAGGCAGCAGAGACTAAAGGCTATTTATAAAATGCCCTTAAGCATTGGTTTTGGCTATGCCTATGATTATGAAAAAGGACAACTATATTTTGCTACCGAATATTTTGCCAAAGTGAACGAATATAATATTATAACTCCGCGGGATGTTGACGCTGTAAAGGGTCAGGTGCCGATCAAAGTTTCTGCTAAATCAGATCTTCGGCTCAAAGATGTAAGGAGATCCGTTATTAACTTTGGGGTTGGGGCAAGCTATTTAATACGACCTGATGTAACCGGTTTTGTATCCTTACACACCGATTTTAATTATGCCAATAATGATTTGTATAAAGATGAAAATGGCTCGTCCAGCAACATCGCTTATTACAATATTTATCATTGCCAGTTGGGCGCTAACCTTAAACGGCGAAAGTTTAATTTCAGGGCCGGGCTGTTATTGGCATATGGCACCACCAATAAATATTTACAGGATATCAATTTTGATAATCCTAATGAAAGTAATTTCCTATCGGGAAATCCTGTGGATACCCATGCTTCGCATTTTTCGGCAGGTTTACTATTAACTTATATTCATAATTTGTAGCATATGGGCCTGGCATTATGAGGGCTGTAACCATTTTGTATAATTTAATTACCAAACATTTTGAGCATTGCAGGGTTTAAAAATGGACTTACCTAATCATAATAGATTTATTAGTAATTGAAAATTAAATATTTAACATCCTGGAAACACAACATATAACAAATCGAAGATTTTATTTAGCATTTAATATTTTACTATTGATATTATGGGCCGGTATGCCCGATTTTGCCCACGGTCAGGCAGTTAACACTGATTCTTTAAAGAAAGATTCTTTACGGAAAAGCGCTGCGCTCATCAAAAAAAAAGAAGCAGCGGCGTTATCCAAGCAATATGATGTGGGCGATCTGGCACATGCTATTCTTCATCCGCATAAAAAGCCCGATTCTGTACTGAAAAAATCATCAGGTATCACTGTTATTCCCAATGTAGCAGCAAACCCTACTATCGGTTCCCAGATTGGTATCAAAGCCGTAGCAGGCCGTAAATTAGGGAATGACCCAAATACGTTGTTGTCTGTAGCGGCCACATCGGCCTCCATCACTACTAAGGGTATCATTTATTTTTATGTAAACCATAACGTGTACACCCCAGGCAATAAATGGAATTTTCAGGGCAGCCTGGTTGCTGCTAAAACCGTTACGCCAGATTTTGGCCTGGGCATTGGCCGACAAAATGTAGAGGGCAGCGAGGCCGATAAAATACTGGCCGATCCGCAGCGTAAAGTATACACACTTAAATCGCTTTATTTTAATTTCAGGGAGAAGGCTTATAAAGAAATACAAAAAGGCCTTTTTGTAGGCGCAGGTGTATCCTTTGATATCAGACGAAACATTGAAGCCAAGGATACCACCAATAAACTAACCCCATCCCGCATTTACAACGAACAACACGGGCTTCCGCAGGATCATTACTCCGCAAATGGATTGCTTTTTAACGTGCAGTATACCACCCGTGATAACCAGAACCGGGCATACAAGGGTATTTATGTAGATGCCGGTTTCCGTGTTAACCAAACCTGGATGGGCAGTACCAAAAGCGCGGTACAGTTTACTACCGATTTTAGGAAATACTTTAGCCTGTCTGAAAGTCACCCAGAGCACGTGATCGCGTTCTGGAACTGGGGCTCGTATTTACTTGGCGGCACATTGCCTTACCTGGAACTTCCGGGCACCGCACGTGATGGCAGTTTCCGCAGCGGCAGGGGGTATACCTCTACTTATTTCAAAGGAACCCAATATAATTATTCCGAGGTAGAATACCGTTTCCCGATACTCCGGAATGGCTTTGTAAGCGGGGTTACCTTCTTCAATGTGCAAACTGCCAATGACGAGTTGGGTACCAAATTGTTCCAGGTATGGCAGCCCGGTGGCGGCGGCGGCTTACGGGTATTGTTTAACAAGGCTACGCGCACCAATCTGTGTCTGGACTATGCCTGGGGTAAATATGGTTCCAAAGGCTTCTTTTTGGGTTTGAATGAGGCGTTTTAAGAGAGTCTGAAGTTGGAATAGTATGAATTCTTAAAGTCGTGGCTACCTACTTTGTAAATATTCTTTCTGTTACATATCCAGTTTTAGCATCTACTGTAAATTTAAAACCGCACCAGTTAAACGAAACTAATTTTAAATTCTCTATTTCAATACTTATAAAGGGGCAGTATCCAATCATATCAAGGTTTTCCGTTTTGGCAATTTGCCACAAAATTTTACCATCAAAATCTATAGCAAATACATTTTTGTTGTATCGGATGTTTTCCAAAATATCTAAAAGAACTATTATTTTGCCGTCAAATGCTAAAGTTTCTTTTATAGGAAAATCAAATTCAACTATATTCCCTTTTTCAAGGATTATCTTCTTTTGATCTACCTGGTGATTTTCTATATCCATACTATAGCTAAATATAATTGGTTTTTACCAAAACATTTAATTTGACCTGATATAAGCTATAAGCATTTTAAAATCTTATTTTTAGCGCCTCAAATACCGGTGCTTGTTTTTGCCCGGTATGCAATGGAATATACAAGCTAAAAAATGAAAGTTTTAAAATTTGGCGGAACATCGGTGGGTAGCCCCGCGCGTATGAAAAATCTGCTCGACATCATTAACCCCTCCGAAAGGCAGATCGTTGTGCTTTCGGCAGTATCAGGCACCACCAATAGCCTGGTTGAAATTGGACAAGCTTATCTCACCGGTGATAAGCAAAAGGCCATTACCCTTATTAAGCTGCTGAAGGACAAGTACGAACTGTTTATCAAGGAACTATTTACTGATGACAAATTTTTAAAACAAGGTAAAGAGGTTATCGACTACCATTTCTCGGTGCTCAGCAACCTGGCCAATGATCTGTTTACTACTATTGAAGATAAGATTATCCTGGCGCAAGGCGAATTGCTATCGACTACATTGTACCATGTTTATCTGAAACAGATCGGCGTGCCATCGGTACTGTTACCTGCGCTTGATTTTATGAAGATTGACGAGGATAACGAACCGGTTGTTGACCATATCACCGAAAAACTAACCCCACTGCTGGATAAGCATCCCGAAGTAAACCTGTTCATCACCCAGGGCTTTATTTGTCGCAATGCCTTTGGCGAAGTAGATAATCTGCGTCGTGGTGGCAGCGATTATACCGCATCTCTAATAGGTGCAGGTATCCGCAGCGAAGAGGTACAGATCTGGACAGACATCGACGGTATGCACAACAACGACCCGCGTATTGTGAAAGGTACGCAGCCCATTGCCCAGCTGTCATTTGATGAGGCTGCCGAGCTGGCTTACTTCGGTGCTAAGATATTGCACCCTCAGAGCGTGTTCCCGGCACAAAAATATAAGATCCCGGTACGTTTACTCAATACCATGGATCCCAAGGCACAGGGTACGCTTATTACTAACACCAGCGAAAAGGATAAAATCAAATCCATCGCCGCCAAGGATGGTATTACGGCCATCAAGATCCAGTCAAGCCGGATGCTGCTGGCACATGGTTTTTTGCGTAAGGTGTTCGAGGTATTTGAGCGTTATAAAACTTCTATTGATATGATCACCACTTCGGAAGTGGCGGTATCCCTAACCATCGACGATACCACTTACCTGGGCGATATTACTACTGAATTGAATGCTTTTGGTTCCGTAGAGTTGGATGTAAATCATACTATCATTTGCGTGGTAGGCGATTTTGGTGCCGAAAAGCATGGTTATGCGGCCAGGGTGCTGGAAGCCGTAAAGCATATCCCACTAAGGATGATATCATACGGCGGCAGCGACCATAATCTGTCGTTACTGGTAAAAACCGAAGATAAGATAGAAACGCTGAGGAGCCTGCATAACAGGTTGTTTTGATTTCGGAATTCGGAGTTTCGATTTCGGATTTAGCTTCTTCGCATAACATTTTTGACTTTTTAATTTTGATTTTTGACTTAAAATAATGTTCAATACAGATACAATAAATCGCTTTAATGATTTAGATACCCCATTCTATTACTACGATCTGGAGGTATTGCGCCAAACGCTTACTGCTGCTCGTGATGCTTCGGCTAAGCATGGCTTTCATGTGCATTATGCGCTGAAGGCCAACTTTAATCCGAGAGTGCTGGAAATGATCCAATCCTTTGGTTTTGGTGCCGATTGCGTGAGCGGTAACGAAGTAAGGGCGGCTATTGACCGTGGTTTTGACAAAGGCAAAATTGTGTTTGCCGGTGTTGGTAAATCTGACAAGGAGATAAACCTTGGTTTAGATACTGATATTTTTTGCTTCAATGTAGAGTCGGTACAGGAGTTGAATATTATAGATGGACTGGCTGCAGCCAAAGGTAAAAAGGCCAAGGTAGCTATCCGCATCAACCCTAATGTGGATGCGCATACCCATCACTTTATTACCACCGGTCTTGACGAGAATAAATTCGGTATCAATATATGGCAACTGCCCGACGTAGCTACCGCTTTGCGTCAATGTAAAAACCTGGAATTTTTAGGTATCCATTTCCATGTTGGCTCACAAATTACTGATCTGGAAGTATATAAAAACCTGTGCACCCGCATCAACGAAATGCAGGATTGGTTCGAAGATCACGGCTTCCCCGTTAAGGTGCTTAATGCCGGTGGAGGTTTGGGTGTGGATTACTACAACCCCGATGGCAACATTGCCGATTTTGAAAACTATTTCCAGGTATTCAAAAATTTCCTGAATGTAAAACCAGGTCAGGAAGTACATTTTGAATTAGGTCGTGCCCTGGTAGCTCAAAGTGCATCGCTCATATCCAGGGTGTTGTATGTAAAAAATGGTCAGAAGAAAAACTTCCTGATACTGGACGCCGGTATGACCGAACTCATGCGTCCTATGCTTTACCAGGCTTATCACCAGATAGAAAATTTGAGTCAAGAGTCAAGAGTCAGGAGTCAAGAAAAAACTCACCATTCACCACTCACCATTGACAACATAAAATACGATATAGTTGGCCCTATCTGCGAAAGCACCGATTGTTTTCAGAAAGATGTGGAGTTCCCCGAATCATTCCGCGGTGACCTGATCGCTATACGTACAGCCGGCGCTTACGGCGAAGTAATGGCATCGGGCTATAACCTGCGCGATAGAGTAGGGAGTATATACTCGGAGTAAATATCTGAATTAAAACAGGGGCTGTCACCCTGAGCCTGTCGAAGGGCGTGCGCAGAGGCCTGCCCACCATGCTTCGACAAACTCAGCATGACAGCCTTTTATATTTTACCCCAACAATTCCTTAAAATATCCATCGGTAAAATCGCTTGCGAAATGCAGTACGTTGGATAGCTTCTCAAATTCATGCGGTTCATGAGTAGTGGTGATCACAACGGCATTCATACCGGCATTGGCGGCCGCTTCGGCGCCTTTGGGTACATCTTCAAATACGGTGCAGTCGGTAGGGTTGGTATTCAGCAACGCGGCAGCTTTTAAAAATGTTTCGGGATGGGGTTTGCTAAGCAATACATCATCGGCGCTTACAATGGCCTTAAAATAGTGCCTGATGTTCAGATTATCCAACACAAAATCAATATTAAAAGGAATAGCCGCCGAGCCTATAGCCATGGGGATACCTTGTTGATAAGCAGCCTCTAAAAACTCCGGCAAGCCAGGCAATAAGGCCAGGTACGGTAAAAATTCCTGTTGATATTTTTCCTCTTTCTCGTAGGATAATTTGTTCATCTCCTCCAACGTGAACCGGTCGGGGCCAAACATCCGTACCAGTACTTCGGGGTTTTTACCATACATCTGCTGCTTTACTTCGTCCCAGGTAAAACTGCCACCCAGCTGGTCATTTAATAAGGTTTGCCAGGCTTTGGTATGGTAGGGCATGTCATTGATCATAGTCCCGTTAAGGTCAAAAATAAAGGCTTTCATGTACGTGAATTTTTTTTGGCAAACATACCTATTTTGAAAATTAAGCCGCATGAGGGATCATGCATCACCCGATAATTTTTTTATATGGTATTATGGGCTGTAAATAAGGTATTTAGCTAATTGTGGTAATGGTGATTTCGGCTTGCCGACTTGGGTTTATAAAATATTGTTGTACCTTGCGGCCTTTAATAAATAAAATAATGCAAAAAGAAGGAACAGTAAAATTTTTCAATGAAACAAAAGGTTTTGGTTTTATTACACCAACAGGTGGTGGTCAAGACATCTTTGTTCATTCAACAGGCCTGATCGATGAAATCCGTGAAAATGATAAAGTAGAGTTTGAAGTAGAGAACGGAAGAAAAGGTTTAAATGCGGTAAATGTAAAAGTTATTTAATTATAATATAACCATTAAGCATACAGGCATCCACTTAGTGGATGCCTTTTTTTTTGGCTCATAAAATGGATGTGGAGTTCCCTTGATTCCATTATGTCATTGCGAGGCACGAAGACAACCGACCGGAGGGAGCTCATTAATACCGTTAAAAATAAACACAACATTAATAATCTCGTAGCTATTCTTATCGACGAGAACGCGAGGAGATTGCTTCGTACCTCGCAATGACATGGTTTAATTTGCTATCTAAAAATCTCCCCTTTCTGCTGCAGCAATAACAGGGTGAGTCGATTCGCAGGACATTCTTGTTCCAAAAATCCTTCCATCTCCAAATAAAACTGGCATTGTTGTTGTTTACATCTATGCAGATTAAATCATCTAACTAAAAAATTGAACATGAAAGATCAAGCAAAAATTATAGCAGCACTTTTAATTGGCGCGGCAGCCGGTGCCGCAGTAGGTTTATTGTTAGCTCCTGAAAAGGGCGACGATTTACGTGAAGACATTGCCGATTATATCAATGATCTGGTTGGTGCCGCTAAAAACAAAGCGCAATCAACCGCTCATGATATTAAAGAATACGGTAGCAATGCCGTTGACAAAGCAAAATCAAGATTTAGCGGTACTGTTAGCGATTTGCGTGAGAGAGGCGAACATGTGGTTGACGCCGTAAAATCAAAAGTTCATGATGTAGCTGGTAAGGCAAAAGATGCAGGTGAAGATGCTATAAATGAGGCTAAATCAAAAGTAAAAGATACTGCCGACAACTGGAACGATTCTGTACAGGGCGCATAATTTTTAGGACTACTATACAACAAAAAAGCCCGGCATTTGCCGGGCTTTTTTGTTGTAATACGTTATCATTTTATTTTTTAACGGTGAATTTATTGTTACTTACATCGGCATCCATAAATATGCCGCCATCCAGCTCGGCCGACTGAATGGTCTTGTTAGTTTTGATGTTCACACTGATCTGTTTTTGATTTTTCTCCCAAACGCCGGGTGTTTGGTGTATGCTTTCGGTGGTTCCGTCGGTATAGGTCACCTTCACATCAAAGGGAACTGCAAAACCGCCGATGTTTTTGATGGATGCAGTGTAGCCGCCGTTTGTTTTGCTGATGTTTTGCAACGCCAGGTCGATATAATAATTGGTGAAGAACCAGTTGTTAAAGAACCAGTTGAGGTTACGGCCCGATACACTGCTCATAGAATTAAAATAATCCCATGGGATAGGGTGTTTGCCATGCCAGCGATCCATATAGCCATGCAGGGCCTTTTTGAACAAGGCATCGCCCAGCATATCTTTCAACGCGAAATAACTTAATGATGGTTTGCCATAGGAATTATTGCCGTAACCACCTCTTAACTCGCTCGACGGGGTTATTACCGGCAGATCCTCGGCTGTTGACGCGTCACCTATCCATCTTTCAACCCGAAAGCTCTTATACAGCGCGTCGGCTTTTTCCTGGCCAACTTCGGCAGCACCTATCAAGCGTTCAAACGTGGTGGCCCAGCCTTCATCCATAAAGGCGTAACGACTTTCATTAATACCCATGTAAAAAGGAAAATAGGTATGCGCTATCTCGTGGTCCTGTACAAATTGGGAGAAGTAGATATCGGCGTTATGGCTGTCGTTCACCATCATCGGGTATTCCATATCGGCAAAACCCTGAAAAGAGGTCATTTTAGGGAACGGATAAGGTACACCCGGCCAGTTGTGTGATAACCAGCTTAAGGAGTTACGGCCATTTTGAACGGCATGATGAAAATCTTCGGCATTATCTAAAAACGCGGCCTGCATGCTGGCCCTGCGTTGGGTAGCATCATCAACAATGGTGCTGGCTGCATCCCAAACGTAATGATCGCTGATGCCTACGGCCATATCGCTGATGTCATTTGCTTTCCATATCCAGGTATTCACATCATTCTGGGTAGTAATATTTTTTGAGGCCAGGTCGGCGGCTGTAGCTACGTGGATGGTGGAGTCGCTGGTCATGGATGCCTGTAAACGCCTGGCATATTTGGGCTGCAGCACCTGGTTGGGGTTTTGCAGGGTTCCTGTGGCCCAAACTATATAGTTTTTGGGGGCTTTTACCTGCAGGGTATAGTCGTTAAAATCGTTATAAAATTCCTGGGCATCTAAAAACGGAAGTCTGTCCCAGCCGTTATAATCGTCATAAACAGATACCCGTGGATAGAAATAAGCCAGGTAATAGGTGGTAGAATCGATCATCCCTTCACGACCGCTCTCTTTAGAAATCTCGAAATGCCAGGCAATATGCAGATTAACCGAATCATGCGGCATGAGTGGTTTTAGTAAACCCACCATTTGGTTGGTTGAAGCTATGGCATTGTTTATCTTTTTAGCTTTACCGTTGATCAGGAAAGTGTCAATCTGTATGCCCGGGGTTAAATAATCGGGCTGAGCATTACCCATACGGGCCGCACCGGGTTTGTGAATGTTTAATATGAGCTTCATATTAAGCGATTTCAAGGTATCCGGACTGTTATTGATGTAAGTGATTTGCTCAGTACCCTTAATGTCTCTGCTGGGAGGCAGGGCTGTGATGGTGATGTTATACCGGCCATAGTTTTGCCAGTAGTTTTTTCCGGGTTTGCCATCGGCAGAGCGGGTTCCGTTTTTGAAGGCATGTTGTATATCCCGTGGCATATACAAATCCTGAGCCTGTACCTGTGCCAGCATCAGGCAGGCAAAGGCTGATAGAATTATAGATTTGATCATGTTTTTAGTTAATTCAAATGCAAATTAATGTAAATCAATTGATAATTAATAAGCGATTATCATGAATTTAACATGCAGGTTTTCGTAACCCGGAAAGTCGCGGCTAGTCAATTTTATGATTTCGTAACAAATTTGTAACAAAGGTGAATTTCACACGAAATCGGTTGCGTAGGTGGGATATATTTTTTTACTTTGCTTAAGTTATTTTAATAGGGGTATTAAATAACTAATATTTAAGCCATCCGCGCTAAAGCGGATGGCTTTTTTTATATGACCTAACTCATAGAGGTTATAGGATTAAACTGAGAAAAGAATTTTATTCCTGGTAAATTAGTTAAAGCAATTTTTAAATTTTTGGCCTTCAGCCTCCTGTTAGCTTTCTGTAAGATATTCCTTTGATATCAGCATAAAAAGCTGGTCGTTATCAATAGATTCATCAAAACATTCGGTAAGTAACTGTTTGGCATCATCATATTTTAACAGTTTGGCTACCATGATGAGCATACGGCACGAGGTAATGTTGATATGCTCCAGTAATTGCAGGTACATGATGAGGTCCATATCGCCCAGGATAGACATGGCCTGTTTTTCATCTAAACAAAACTCATCCCTGATGATTGATTTGATGGGGTTACAATTTTTGTCGGATGGTGTCTCGTTGATTAGTTTATAAATCTCATCCATCCGGGCTATCTGCTTTTTTACGTCATCCCAAAATTCCTGTATAGCCTGCTGCAGAGCAGTAAATGATGCCTGTTTTATTAAATGGGCAAGGTTGGTGTTCAAATAGCGTTTGCCAAAATATATCCGGTTAAGGTTATGTACAAATACCTGTTTTAACAATTGCGGATCTAAAGGTTCGGTGTTCAAATTATCCATGACGTGAATGATGAAATTAAGTGCTGCGGTATTCAACTATAAAAATGCCAAATTGTTTAGGCTAATGCAATATTAACCCGCATTGTTTTATTTATATATCCAATTGGAGATATAAAGTAACTTTGCGCCCAGACACATACAGCTATGAAATATAAATTGGGCGACTTTGTGCGCTTTGTTGACGAAAAGATGGAGGGTTTTGTTACCCGTATAATTGATGATCAGATGATAGGGGTTACCGGCGAGGATGAGTTTGAGATACCCGTACTGGCCAGCAAGGTGACCTCGGTACATGGTTATGAACCTGCCGGCGCAAAAAAAGCCACAATAGATAATGAAACACCGGTATTTGCCGGCGAATTTGAAAAAAAAGGTATTTACCTGGGCGTGGTTGCCGATGCTAAGGCTAATTCAGTAGTGCATTTTCATTTGGTAAATACTACCTCGTTTCAATTACTGGCGGCGCTTACTACCGAAAAACAACAGGTGTTTAAAGGCGAGTTTGCCGAAGTAGTAGCGCCGGGATCGGCTGTGAAGATCTACTCGGCTCAACTGGCCGATTTGCAGTTGTGGCCTACGTTTATTTTTAATGTGGTTTACAGCACCAAGCAGAATATAGAACCTCCTGCACCTCTGGTAGTACGCGAAAAATTTAAAGCCAAGGATTTTTCGACCACCAAAAAGCAGATTCCTTTGTTAAAAGATACGGGCTGGCTCATTCGCCTGGATGAACCGGAAATGGTGATTGACGCGCAAAAATTAAAGGAAAGCTTTTTTAAATCGCCGGAAGAAAAAGTAGTATTGGACAAGCCATCCAATGAGGTTGATTTGCACATCGAAAAACTGCGCGATGATTACCAGTTTTTACAGAACAGCGAAATGCTGAACATACAACTGGCACACTTTCATAGAACGCTGGATGCAGCCATTGTACACCAGCTGCCCGATATGGTATTTATTCACGGTGCCGGAAACGGCGTATTGCGTAACGAACTGCACAAGGCCCTGGGCAAGCACCCCAAAGTACAAACCTTTATGGATGCCCGTAAAGAAAAATTTGGCTATGGCGCTACCAAGGTGATATTTAAGTAAAGTTTTGAGTTCGGGAGTCGATAATCTCGAGCTCTGAGTTTGTAAAATAAAACCTCCGGTAATCACTTGGCTTGAGTGAGTACCGGAGGTTTTTTTATTGATGCTGAAATTTATATATCACCATAAAATATTATCAATCAATAGGCAATTTGCTTTCGCATATATTTTTGAGTTGTAATAATATATTATTTATTAACGTTTACATCGTATAATAATTCATAAACTAATTTATCTTTTAACCAATTATTTACTTTTTATGAAAAAAATGCAATTGAATGCCTTGAGTATTGGAGGAGCTTTGTCAAGAGAACAAATGAAAACAGTTACAGGTGGAGGATATTATCCATGTGCCAGTCAATGTAATAGCGATGCTGATTGCCCGCAGATAAATGGTACCAGGGGCTGGTGTGTGATGTCATCTGTAGGAGACTGCCATAACAGGGATGGTTCGCTTCAGCCGCCTGTCGGATCCTGCGTGCTTTCGTCATATCCAGGATAATCATATTCATCTTATGTTTTGAAGGGAAATTTGAAATTTTTATTCCCAAAAAAACGGTATATTTGTATACAAGTCATAGCCCGCTTTTCTGGATAAAAGAAAAAGCGGGCTGTTTTGTTAAAGGAAAATATCACCCCAAAACCGACTGCTTGGTATGTAGTTATTTGCTCGTCAATTATTTGATACTTTTTAAACTTTTCAAAACAAGTTAAAATCGCGTTGAAATTTGTTAAAAAGTGTTAAAATGAATGGTTTTGAGTCAATTTTAAGAGGTTTTAGGCCCGTTTTTGGGCAGAAAAGTGTTAAAATTTAAGGTTTAAAAAGTTTTACAGGGCTATTTTAAACCGGGCAGGGAGTAGCAAAACGCAGCGCCTTTCTGGCTGCCATTTTCAACCCAGATACGACCGCTCATTTTTTCGATAAAATCTTTGCAGATCATCAGGGCTACGCCAGCGCCTTTTTCTTTTTCGTTGTTATAGTGCATGGCTACCTTAAAGTTGAATATCGACTCCATTTTTTCTGAGGAGATACCTTTGCCTTCGTCCAATACGCAAAGTGTGGTTTCGCCAGAATGAGTTGTGGCAGAAATAGAAATGGTAGAGTAGCGGGGCGAAAACTTGATAGCATTGTGTATAAAGTTACGGTGGATAAATTGTACCAGTTCTTTATCGGCATGTATCACGATATCGCTGCCTACATTATTCAAAAATTTAAGCTGATATTCTTCGCTAATGAGGCTGAAGGGTTGCAGGGCTTCATCAATCAGTTCTCTGAGCCGTAATGGCTTAGGCTCGTAGCTAAAACCAGAGAGTTGTTGTTTGATCCATTGTAAAATGTTCTCGAATATTTCGAGCGAGATACTGGAGGAGTGTTCCATGGTGTCTACCAGTTCCATCAGCTCTTCGCGGGTAAATGAATCGGCATCTTTTAAAACTGTAGCCAGGGTTTTCAGGGTGCCTATCGGTTGTCTGAAATCATGCGCCAGTATGGATACCAGGCGGTTGTTAAATTCATGATCAATCTCCAGTTTTTCATTACGTAATAATACGGATCGGTTGAGCGCTTCGAGCGTTACCGTATGTTTCTTCTTGAGGCGGTATAAACGATAAATAAAAAGCACGGTTACTGCCGTTAGTAAAAAAAGCACGCCTAGTATAATAGCCACTATTTGCCTGTTTTTACTGCGGATGGTTATGGCCTCCAATTGTTGATCTTTTAAGGCATAATCTATATAGTCAAAACCCGAGGTGTTGTTGAATTGCTCTTCATCGTCATACAGTTTGAGTAGTTTCTTACCATAGTATTGAACCTCTGGCAGGTTGTTACGGGCTATGTATATATCATATAAGTGCTTGCCAAATATTTTTTGATACATATGATAGCCCTTTACATCGGCAATATTAAGGCCCTGTTTATACCGCGCAATAGCTTTAGCCGTATCAACGGGGTTGTATAGGTCGCCAAGGGATTGGATAATATCAAGGCTCAGATAATTCAGGTCCATAGCTATACCTTTAGCTGCTGTTTCTTCCAGCAGGCGGATACCTTTTTCGCGTTGTTTGTTCTTTAAATATAACTGTGCCTGTATCTGGTCGGTAACCAGCAACGACCGGTTGTCTTTATATCTGGTAGCTATCTGTCTGGCTTTTGCCAGGTAAATGGCAATAGAATCTTTAGGAATACGATCAGGATATAAAAGCAAATAATCACAAAGCACAAGTGACATAATTGAATCCTTCTTTAGCTTGCCGCCCAGGCTTATGGCTTTTCTTAATATCTCTACAGACTTTTTTTCTTCATTATTTTCACTGAAAACAAGACCTATATTCATAAGGGTCTGCACCACATTTGATGAATCATGTATGGTCATATAATGATTATGAGCATCATTATAATAGCGCAGGGATAATTGAAGATTGCCCCTCAGGTCATAAACTATACCCAATGTGTTCAACGCATCGGCAATACCCTGCCGGTATTTTAATCTTTCGGAAATAGCCCGGGCACGTTTAGCATAATAAAAGGTACTGTCGAGGTTATTTTCATACATTAATATCCCTAAACGGTTAAGTGCATCGGCATATTTAATGCTATCTGTAATATGGGGCAGTTCTTTTTTAATTTTGGCAATATCCTGCACCTGGCTATAACTACAGATAGCGGCAAACAATAGCGGTATAAAACAAATTATGCGTTTTTGCATGAAATGGTATTTCGTTAACCAGCAACTTTTACGGAGTTGAGACTATAATCTAAATATAATGTATACGAAATAAAATACGCAGGGTTGAATATATATTAAATAAAAATATCAGAGGAATAAGATGAATGACCGGCGGTATAATAATGAGCAATTATTCGCCCCAGGCGGTAATAATCAGGTTGCGCTGGCCACCATAGTTACGGTGTTCGCACAAATAAATACCCTGCCACATACCCAATGCCAACCTGCCGTTACGGATGGGGATCATGACCGAGCTGCCCAGTAAAGCGGCTTTTAAATGTGCGGGCATATCATCAGGCCCCTCATCATCATGATGATAGTCGGGGTCATTTTCGGGGACGGTTTTGCTAAAATACATTTCAAAATCACGCCGAACTGTAGGGTCGGCATTTTCATTAATGGTTAGGGACGCCGAAGTGTGTTGAATAAAAACCTGCATAATCCCGGTTTTAATTTGCCCTAGTTGCGGCAGGGCATGTATAACTTCGGTGGTAATTAAATGAAAGCCTCTCTTTCGTTCTTTAAGCAGAAGCATTTGCTGGTGTATTTGCATGGGATATAAAGCAGGTATTTTTATTTAATACGTAGTTTATGTTATTATTAAGGATGCTTAATATAGTATAAATTTTAATAGAAGGGGGTAATGATGATGTCTTTTTTTGTATTTGTAAATAATAATTTTAATTTGTAGTATAGTGTGCAATTAGAAAACACAAATTGGCAAATATTGAAACGGATTTTATGGCTGATGTTGAGGCTGTAAGCAGTATAGACGCAGTACCCTCCATATTAGAAGTTATTTGCCGAACCACGGGAATGGGCTTTGCCGCGGTAGCCCGGGTTACCTCAGACAGGTGGATAGCCTGTGCTGTTCGTGATGAGATACAATTTGGCCTAAAACCCGGTAGTGAATTAAAAGTAGAAACCACCATTTGCCATGAAATACGCCAAAATCACCAGGCCGTTGTAATTGACCATGTAGTCGAGGATGAGCTTTACGCACATCACCATACCCCGGCAATGTATGGCATCCAGAGCTATATTTCTATGCCAATTATGCTTAAGGACGGAAGCTTTTTTGGTACATTGTGCGCTATCGACCCCCGGCCGGCCCGTTTAAAGAATCCTGAAACCATAGGTATGTTTAAACTTTTTGCCGAGTTGATCGCTTTCCATCTGAATGCAATAGAGCGGCTTGCGCTAAGTGAGTCGAAGTTGAAGGATGAGCTCAAAACCGCAGAGCTGCGCGAACAGTTTATTGCTATACTGGGGCATGATCTGCGTAATCCACTTGGGGCAGTTTCAAACGTAGCCCAACTGTTATTGCGGATGCCGCTTGATGAACGTACCAAGCGTTTGGCCACCATTGTGCAGGATTCATCATACCGGATGAAGGAAATGATTGAGAATATCCTTGATTTTGCAAGTGGCCGATTGGGTGGGGGAATTACCCTGATCCGGAAAAATGATGAACCTTTGGCAGATACACTTAACCAGGTACTCACCGAGCTAAGATTAATATGGCCCGATCGTGTTATCAATGTTCAACTCCATATAACTCAGCCGGTAAATTGTGATAGAAGGCGCATAGCCCAGTTGTTTTCAAATTTATTAAGTAATGCGCTCGCGCATGGAGAAAAGGACACTCCGATTGATGTAAAGGCTTTTACTGTTGAGAACGGGTTTGTTTTGTCGGTATCTAATTTTGCTGAGCAAATATCCGAAGAAATCATGGAACGACTTTTTCAGCCATTTTCACGCGGAGATATTAAGCCTGGCCAAAAGGGGTTAGGGCTCGGTTTATACATTGCCTCTGAAATTGCCAATGCGCATGAAGGCACGCTTACGGTAAGCTCTGCTGATGGAGAGGTTTGTTTCACTTTACAAATACCAGTAAAATAGAGTTGGATAAGATGCTAGCTGAATATAAAGAAGTTGTTATTGATCTTTTTGATAACATATCATAATGCCTTCTTCAATTCCGCGAGTTTAGTTTCATATTCTGTCATATCCTGATCTTTATTTTCCCGGATGAATTTCTCCAGCGCGTTAACATATTCCTGTAAAAAACTGTGATCGTTTGGACTGGTTTCATATTGAATACGAGCTTTATTCAGATCGCTTAGCCCTTCGGATAATTTGGCATGTTTTCCATCTTCCGATTCATCGTATAAAATCACAATGTTTTTTTCATATCCAGGGATAAATTTGGCTGGAAATTCCTGCCCTTCCTGCGGTATATTAATGGAATTTGCAATAGGATAAATGGCAGCCGTCATGGTTGAAAAAGTGCCTTGAGTATAGCTCCCGTCCAGTTTTTTTACAATAAAATCGTAGTCAAATATGGGCGAGTCGTTAAGGGTGGAGTTGGTTTCTGTAGCCTTGGTAATTACCGCAGTAGTTCTTGTTCCAAAGGCATTCAAAAACGCTGCATTTAAATATTGTGTGGTAAAAGCGCCAATAATTGATAGTATAAAAGCTGCGATGGGAAAGGCTATTTTACCAAATTTAAAAGCAAGTAGTATGGCAATTACCATGAGGCAAAGTGCAAACAGAAATCCGTGATGGCTTATAAAATAAAGCAGGCGTGATAAAAAAACCATAAGTATTAGGTTTATAAATGGCCAACACATATCTGATATATTTTGTTTGAGCTTGAGGTGCGATGAACCAGTCTTTTATATGGTTATGAGAAGTGGATACTTATACCTGGTTTGCCTTTTTGAAGGCTGAAGGAGTTTGCTGAAAATGTGCTTTAAAAGCATTACTTAAATGGCTTTCATCGGTGTACCCAAATTCATCTGCCAGCTGCGACAAGGTTTTGTCCCGATAGATCAACTGGTGGGCGATTAGCTTTAGGGCGTATTCCTGTATATATTTTTTGTAGGAACTTCCTGTAGCCTTACTGAAATACTGGTTAAAATAGGTTTTGCTGATATAAAATGTATCGGCAATATTTTGGAGGGATAATAATTGTTTATTGGTGATATGCTGATCAATATAATTGAGTATGGTCTGTATCTTATCATCTTTTGGCTTAACCATATTTTGATCGGTTTCTTTAGCCATAATGGATAGCACCAATGCCAGTGCATTTTTGATGATGATATTTTGATAGCTGTTTTTTTTCCGGTGTTCGGCTATAATCAAATCCATCAGTTGGATGATCTGCTGCCTGCTCCCCGCCAGATCCATTTTGCGATGTGGTGATGATAAGCGGGTAAATACCTGTTTAAAATCGGCATCAAGTAACAGATCCTGGAAAAAGCCTTCATGAAATTTGATAATGCAGATCACACATTTTTCCTCAAAAACAAAAAAGTGGGTATCCTGCGGTGCGAGTACAAACAGATCACCTTTTTGGTACGGATAACTACGGTCGTTAATCATGTGCTGCCCTTTGCCTCGCATGATATATTGTAATTCGTAATGGGTGTGTTTATGCACAGGCAGGTGCCATTCATTTTTAATGACATAGGCGATGTCGAACTTTTGAGTAAGATTCCTGATATGCATAGGCGAAAATTACGACTTAAATTTAATTTTCGCCTATATATAGAACAGGGCAGCCTGTTGGGCCACCCTGTTTTAAATTATAAAAGATGCAGTTATACTAACAATATCCCGCCATCTATAATAAATTCGGACCCGGTGATAAAACCAGCCGCATCATCACTAAGATAGGTTACTATGCTGGCTACTTCTTCAGAAGTACCCATGCGTTTCAAAGGTGATTTAGTGATCAGGCTGTCTTTTATGGTGCTTAAAGTGGCATCATCTAAACCTGCTTTGTGCATGATTTCTGTTGCAATAGGGCCCGGACTTACTGCGTTTACCCTGATTTTACGCGGAGCCAGTTCCAATGCTGCCGATTTCATCACCGAATTTAATGCCGCTTTACTGGCCGAATATACGGATGAGGCAACGCTGGTTGTGCTCGCAACTATCGATGACAGGAAAACAACGGACCCACCATCGCGCAAAATTGGGATGAACTTACTTAGTGTAAAATAGGCTCCTTTAAAGTTGATGTTCATGATGTCATCAAAGTGCTGTTCTGAAACATTTTCGATGGGAGATATGGCAGCGATGCCTGCATTGATGAATAGAATGTCAACCTGGCCATATTTTTCGGTAACGGTGGCCACTAACTGCTCTGTGTCATTGATATCAGCCTGATTGGCAACAAGTCCTGTCACACCCAGATCGGCTGCAGCCTTTTCCAGGGCATCTTTCCGGCGACCGGTGATGATCACGGTTGCACCTTTTTCTTTCAACTCTTTGGCAGCCGCATAACCTATGCCGCTATTACCGCCTGTAACTACGGCTATTTTGTTCTGAAAATTACTCATTTCTGTGTTTTTTTATTTAATGATGCAAATGTATTGCGTAAATGATATAATTTTGTAACCAGTATCACAGAGTATACCAAGTAGCAGTATGGGAACAGAATATTCATTAGATAACATGACACCGGAAATTAAAGCCATGCATGAGGTTATTTATGGCATTGACGGTAAAAGAAATGAGGCACGGGAAATTCAGGCATTGCAGGACACCATTTATGTAATCGGTGGCAAGTGGAAGTTGCCCATTATCAACTCTATATGCAACGGCAACAAACGTTTCAGGGAAATTGAACGGAGTATACCGGGCATAACTACCAGGATGCTTTCGAGAGAGTTAAGGGATATGGAATTGAATAAGCTAATTACGCGGACGGTGAACCCGGGTCCGCCGATTTTGGTGGAATATGAATCAACAGATTATTGTAAAACTTTTGGGCATATCATATTTGAAATGATCAAATGGGGTATAGATCATCGCGAAAAATTGAAGAAAGAACAATAGTCTAACTCTTATCGTCTGCTAAACCCAATCGCATGGTTAACATATGAGGTGCAAATCCTACTTTTTCATAGGCTTTTAATGCAGCGGTATTAACGGCATAAACCTCCAGTCTTATCTCGGTGATACCCTGCTGTTCAGACCATTGTTTAAGGGCATCTATAATTAATTTGTTTACACCTTTGCCCCTGTGCTCAGGCATTACATACATAAAACCCAGGTGAGCGTGCTGCTGATGTTTTAAATAAGGTTTGGAATCAACAATACGGGCATAACCACAACCAATAAGTTGTGAATCCACTTCTGCTACTATCATTCTGGCATCTGTGGCTTCAATTAATTCGGGGATGTTATAATAATAAAGTGGCCCGGGTTTTAAGGTACGATCAAAAGGACGTTCAGACTCTACCAATGCCTGTTTAAATTCAAACAATATATCCAGGTCTTTTAACTCTGCTTTTCTAATATTTATTTGCTCCATTTTATAGCCTCCGATATCTGGTAAAATTATAAGTTTGTTTCGGTATTGGTACTCATTCTTCAATTTTCCACCGCCCTGAAAATATTTTAACCTATTTGTCCAGTTTTAAAAAGAGTGTTCGTCATTAGATTTTAAAACTTAAAAACTTAATAAAATGAAAGAGTTCCTATTTGTATTCAGAAACAATTCTGTTGGTGCACCACAAGGATCACCAGAAGAAATGCAGGCTATTACCCAAAAATGGATGGATTGGGTAGGCGGTATCGCTGCTCAAAATAAACTGGTTAATCGTGGAAATCGCCTGTTTGGGGATGGTAAAGTGGTGAGAAGCAATAATGTTATTACCGATGGCCCCTATACCGAAATTAAAGAACTGATCGGTGGTTATACCCTGGTTAAAGCCGAATCATTAGAAGAGGCTGCTGAATTGGCTAAAGGCTGCCCTATTTTAGCTTTTGGCGGCAACGTAGAAGTAAGAGAAATTAACCCTTTATAAAATAATGTGGTTTAAACAAGAAGCCTTTACCCAGCGTAAAGGCTTCTTGTTTTTTAGTAATTGGCTTGTCCAATATCCAGGCGGCTTATTCGGCCTTCAGGGTTAATGATTGCCCTCCATTAATTAAAATACCCGCATCATATCAATAGCTGCCTTAAACCTTTCAGTTTTCATGGCCGCCAACATCGTATTTAACAATATTTTACCATATTGTAATTTACCCTCATAGGTATCCAGTAATATTTTTCCGCTCATCAGCATAGCTCCGAATTCGGCCATTCCCGGCTGAACCATATCGGTATCGTGCACGTGATTGGCAGGTTTTTGAGCAGCTGCTAACTTGAGCATGATCATAGCGTAATACATACGGCATATTTGCTGCATCAGGAAAAAGCGCGCTCTTTTATATTCATCCAATTGCTCCCCAAAGTAGGTCTGCAAAAAAATAGCTTCATCCTCCTGATTGTGGACAAAAGTTTTAGCTACAATAGCCAGATCCACATATCTGTCGTTCTGAAAAGCGGCTTCCCAATCAATCACCCAGATCTTTTTTCCATCAAACAAAATGTTATTGGGATTCAAGTCGTTATGGCTCGATACCATATCGGTGTCATGACGAGGGTATGCCTTCTGAATTTCGGCGTAAAGAGAAAAATACTCCGCGGTAACATGTTCGGGGAATATATGTAATGCTTTAAACTGTTCTATAAATATATCAACCCCATCTAAAAAGTTTACCAGTTTTGGAAAAAGAGGGAGCTCATGCATGGCTTTAATGGTGTTACCCAGCGCCGTAATGAGGTCCTTGCCCGAAGCAAAACCTTCACGTAAAGATTTATTTTGTACAAAGTCTGTTATAGCCAGGGCATCCTCATCATTAGAATAATAAACATGTGGCGCTATGTTAGCCGAGGCAGCCAATCCCATACAAATATGTTGACGCGGTGGATCATGCATTTCATCAGCATGCATCACTATGCGGAGCAGGTAATCTTTACCTTCGACAGTCATACGATACACTAATGCTGATGAAAGACCGCCGGTTAGTAATTGTATGTCCTCAATCTCATTATGATTAAATAGGTATTTAAGCGCATTTTTTACAGCACTAAATTTGCTTTCGGGTATAGTAGTTGTTAATAGATCTGTTTTCATAAAAGGCCTCCAATGCCATCCAATATTTCAGGGAGTTTTTCAATTTTTTTGATTTTTGATTTTGGGAAAATATCGAGTGCTACGTGTTCGGCTGTTTTTACCGATTCTTCCAGCAAACGTTTACCACCTGGGGCCAGTACCACATAACTTACCCGGGCATCGCGTTCATTGCTTTCACGTGATACCAGCCCAATTTTTTCCATAGGGGCCAACATACGGGTAATGCCTGATGCCGTAAAGCCAATTTTATCGGCCAGGTCAACCCTTCTCATTTTTTCATGTGGTGCCTGCGACAGGTGGTATAGTATTACAAAGTCATTAAATCCTAAGCCGTAACCGCTCAGCTGGGCATCAAAGCGGCGGTTCACTATAGTTTGCGCCTTTGCCAGGTTAATGATGAATTTTAATGTGGAATTGATATCAGTCATTTTTGTTGTAAAGTACTTGATTTGTCAAATATTTTGCAAATATATAAATATTCAGAATATCAAAGTGTATTTCTTAAAATAGATCAGGATTCAAAATACTCAACAGGCTCCAGATCATTTAATTCAGCATCGGTAAATAATCTCGATCGAATGATAAAACGGATGCCCATAGGTATTTCTAACGAAAAGCTGGAACCGCGGCCAGGAGTAACATCAAGTGTTAAGTGTGTATGCTTCCAGTACTCAAACTGATCAATGCTCATGAAAAATTCGCAGCCATAAATGTCGCCTATTTTAACATCATTACTGCCTATTTTAAACTCGCCCTTTTCAAAGCACATAGGCGATGAGCCGTCACAGCATCCACCGCTTTGGTGAAACATAAGTTCGCCAAATTTACCGCGTAAGTCGTCTATCACTTTCTCGGCTGCGGGGGTAATCGAAACTCTTTTGGTCATGATCATGAATTAAAAAAGGCGCCGCAAAAAGTCAGTCCTTTTGCAGCTGCCTTTTGTTAAAGACTAAAAGAAGCCCAGTTTGTTTTTATTATAAGAGATCAGCATATTTTTTGTTTGACGATAATAATTCAGCATCATTTTATGATTTTCCCTGCCAAAGCCCGATTTTTTATAGCCGCCAAATGGTGCATGAGCCGGATAAGCATGATAACAATTTACCCAAACGCGCCCGGCTTGTATAGCACGGGGTACCTGGTAAATCTCATGCGCGTCGCGGGTCCATACGCCCGCGCCTAAACCATACAGGGTATCGTTTGCAATTGCAATAGCTTCTTCGGTAGTTTTAAAGGTGGTTACGGAAACTACCGGGCCAAAGATCTCTTCCTGAAAAATGCGCATTTTGTTATGGCCTTTAAATATGGTCGGCTTTATATAATAACCATCACTTAAATCGCCGCTAAGTTTTTGGGCATCGCCGCCTGCAAGCACTTCGGCACCTTCTTTTTTACCAATGTCCAGATAGCTTAATATTTTTTCATACTGATCATTAGAAGCCTGTGCGCCCATCATAGTATCCGAATCAAGCGGATCGCCCATTTTGATGGCATTGGTACGGGCCAGAACACGCTCCATAAACTTATCGTAAATTTTTTCGTGCACCAGCATCCGCGACGGACAGGTACAAACCTCACCCTGGTTAAGTGCAAAGAGAACAGCTCCTTCAACAGCTTTGTCAAAAAACTCATCGTCTGCATCACCCACTGATTCAAAGAATATATTGGGCGATTTGCCTCCGAGTTCCATGGTTACCGGTATCAGGTTTTCTGAAGCATATTGCATGATCAGACGGCCGGTAGTGGTTTCACCGGTAAAGGCAACTTTACTTATTTTGGATGATGTGGCCAGTGGTTTACCCGCTTCAGGTCCAAACCCTGTGACTATGTTTAATACTCCCGGAGGCAATATATCACCAATCAATTCCATCAGAATCATGATGCTGGTTGGTGTTTGCTCGGCCGGTTTCACTACTGTACAACATCCCGCGGCCAGGGCTGGCGCAATTTTCCAGGTGGCCATTAACAAAGGGAAGTTCCATGGAATGATTTGCCCTACCACACCCAAAGGCTCCTGCAGGTTAATGCTTACGGTAAACTCATCATGTTCAGATATGCTGCTTTCTTCAGCACGTATAGCACCAGCAAAGTACCTGAAATGATCAACAACTAGCGGCAAATCGGCGGCCATCGTTTCGCGAATAGCTTTACCGTTATCAATGGTTTCTACAGTTGCCAGGTAGGGGAGGTTATCTTCTATCACCTGGGCTATTTTTAACAGCAGGTTACTTCGGGTGGTAGCCGATGTTTTGCTCCATGTTTTAAAAGCTTCGGTAGCAGCATCTACAGCGGCATCAATATCCTCTTTGGTTGAGCGGGCTGCTTTGGTAAAAGGCTTACCGTCAATAGGCGATATATTATCAAAATATTCTCCCTTAATCGGTGGCACAAATTTGCCTCCGATAAAATTGTCGTACTTATCCTTAAAGGATGGTCTTTGTGCAATACTCATAGTTGTTTTTCAGTTTAATTGGTAGTACTAAGTTAGTTGCTTGTACCCTAAAGTTTTTGCACTATACTATCAATTAAGTGCACTATTGTTACATTTTATAAAATGATTGCCAACTGTCATAAACTATCCCTAACTTGTTTTAAAATAGACCTGTTATGAATGAGAGAAACCTGGTATCGCCTTTTACCCTTAGCGGCAAAAAGGAGCTCAGAACACTGGTTGAAAACCGTAAAGCTTATACTTTAAATCATTGCGAACTTAATATCTACGAAACCTATGAACGCAGTGAACTGGTGCCATTAACGTTTAGCGACCTGGTAATTACCAGTATGTTAAGGGGTAAAAAAGTGATGCATTTGTTTGATAAGCCGGGCTTTGATTATTTACCGGGCGAAACCGTTATTGTACCCCCAAACGTAACTATGACTATTGATTTTCCGGAAGCGTCAGAAATAAATCCTTCGCAATGTACAGCCCTGGCCATCAACCAACAGGAAATACGCAATACACTTGATTTTTTGAATGAAAATTACCCACGTGCCAATAATGATCTTTGGCAGCTTAATTACCAGCAATTCCATTTTTTTAATAACTACGAATTGGCCCAGCTGATCAATAAACTCATTGGTATCAGTACAGGTGATAATTTAGCTAAAGATGTGCTGGCCAATTTAACGCTCAAAGAATTACTGATCCGCATTATGCAAATGCAAAATCTGCATGAAATGAAAGATAATCTTAATCAAATGTCTACAAGCAACCGTTTTGCTTATATTTTGCAATACATTAAAGCGCACCTGACCGAAAAGCTAAATATTGATGCCCTGAGCCAGATGGCTTATATGAGTAAGGCCAGCTTTTTTAGAACGTTTAAGCACGAGTTGGGTGTTTCGCCGGTTGATTATATCATTAAGGAAAGAATACAACTGGCTAAGCAATTTATGCAAAACCCTTATTGCAGTATTGCTGATGCCTGTTTTAAAGCCGGGTTTAATAATCAGCATTATTTTAGCAGGGTTTTTCGTAAGATGGTGGGCACCACTCCAAGTCTTTACAAAGCAGGTATCGTCAAAACAATCAATTAATATTTGTGTGAGGATATGTATCCTTAAATAAATAATTTGATAGCCGCAATCACAGCCCTGGGAGAGCTGATATGAGGAAAATGACCTTTGGCGTCGATAAACTTTAACTTGCTGTTTGCGATGTGTGCATGCAGATAGTAAGCTACTTCGGCAGGTACAGCGATATCATCCCATGATTGTAGCAGCAATACTTCTTTTTTGAGTTGGTGCAGCCGGTCGCGAACATCAGATTCAAATATGACCCTGGCTACCTCTAATGCAATATCAGGCCTGATGGCTGATAAGGTATAGGCAAATTGTTGCGCAAGTTCCGGCTGTTCGGGATTACCCATGGCTACTTCAGAAAAACCGTTGGCCCAGGCGCAATAATTACCGGCCATTGATCCGTACATAGCATCCAGCACGGCTTGGGTAAAGCCCCCTGTATAATGATCCTGTTCGTCATTCAAATACCGTGGTGAGGCGCCAATGAATACCAGTTTTGAAAAATGCTGGGGCTTTTGAGCGGCGGCCAGCAGGGTGACCATTGAGCTCACGGAATGCGCGATTATAATGGCATTTTGTAAATTCAAATCAACCATTATATCCAGCATATCATCAACATAAGCAGAAAGCTGGTTGTATTTTTCCGGAATATACTCGTCGGGGTCTGCGCTGCCCGCGCCAACATTATCAAACAACACTATACGGTAATTGGCTTTAAAATCATCTTTAACCCAGTTCCAGGCGGTTTGGTCTGTTCCAAAGCCGTGGGCAAATACAATTGTTTCGGTAGCATTAAGGTTACCCTCAATAGTTATATTATTCTTTTTTTGAATTATATTATTCATAAAACAGATACATAAATATTCAGGTAGATGGGGCTCTAAGATATAATTTCTATTGATGAAAATGCAGGAAAACTAAATAATCTGTTTTAAATGTTAATAATACAGTATATATTAGCCCTGCTTAAATAAAGCGCCATTATATAACTAAATCGATCTGCCTTGCAGATAACATAAATCCAGAACCAATGAAAAAACTACTTTTGTGTGTTTTCCTTTTGAATATGGTTACCGCGGCAATGGCAGCTGGGCCCAGGCTGGCTGATACTGTTGTTAAAGGTGCCACTGTGCCCACCGAAATTGAAGATCCACGTAATATCGGGATCAACAAAGAGCCGGCGCATGCTTCATTAATGCCCTATGCCAATTTGCAGGAAGCACTTAAAGCAAACAGGCATGCCTCATCTTTATGCAGAAGCCTGAATGGTTTATGGAAGTTTAATTGGGTATCATGGCCGCAACAACGCCCGGTTGATTTTTATAAAACATCTTATGATGTATCTGCCTGGAAAGATATCAAGGTGCCTTCAAACTGGCAGATAGAAGGTTATGGTACGCCTTACTACAGCAATTTTACCTACATTTTTAAAAAGGATTTTCCTCATGTGATGAGTGAGCCACCCAGAAAATATACGGCCTATGCCGAACGTAATCCGGTAGGGAGCTACAGACGCGATTTTGAAGTGCCCGCTGACTGGAAAGGCCGTAGGATATTTATCACTTTTGATGGTGTTGATGCCGGATTTTTTATCTGGATAAACGGAAAAAAAGTAGGATATAGCGTAAATAGTCGTAATGCTGCTGAGTTTGATATAACCAAATATGTACAGCCGGGAAAAAATATGGTAGCTGTTGAGGTTTATCGTTTTACAACGGGAAGCTATTTGGAAGATCAGGATATGTGGCGGTTGAGTGGTATTTTTCGTAATGTAAGTTTATGGAGCGCTCCTCAGGAACATATCAGGGATTATTTTATTAAAACCAATCTGGATAAGCAATATAAAAATGCCGTGGTTGAGGTAAGTGCCCAGGTTAAAAATTACGGCAGCAGTGCTACTAAAGCCAATCAATTAACAGCAACGCTTTACAATGGCTCTACCGTAGTAAAAGGTGCTACCGGCAATGTGCCTGCTTTAAAACCGGGCGAAGAGATCACTGTAAAGCTGAGCTTTCCGGTTAATAACCCTCAAAAATGGACGGCTGAAACGCCCAAATTATATACTACGGTATTAAGCTTAAAAAGCGGGAATAATACCAGTGAAACCATCTCCTCACGCACAGGTTTCCGCTCTATTGAAATTAAAGGACGCATATTTACCATCAATGGAGTGCGTGTAAAACTTAAAGGTGTTAACCGCCATGAAAATTGGCCGGAAGTTGGGCACGCGGTTACTGAAGAGCAAATGATCAGGGATATTGTACTGATTAAACAAGCTAATTGCAACCATGTACGTACTTGTCATTATTCAGATGATCCACGTTGGTATGAACTATGTGATCAATATGGTATTTACCTGGTTGCCGAAGCCAACCTCGAAAACCATGGCGCCTGGGATGATTTTAATGAAGACCCACGAATAAAAGATGCTATTATTGACCGGAATGTAGCTAATGTTCAAAACTTTAAGAACCATCCTTCGGTGATCATCTGGTCGTTAGGTAATGAGTGTGGCAGCGGAGGCTCTAACTTTAGGGCTGCTTTGGATATGGTGAAAAAGCTCGATCCTACACGCCCTACGCACTACCAGGGTTTTGGTATCGGCGAAAAAAATCCGGCAGATATAGACAGTGATATGTACACCGATCTGGAGAATACCGAAAAGATAGCCAATGATGATAAATACACTAAACCATTTTATCTGTGCGAGTATGCCCATGCTATGTTTAACTCTATGGGCTCTGTTGATGAGTATAACGATCTGTTTGATAAATATCCCACACTTTTAGGCGGTTGTATATGGGAATGGCAGGATCAAGGCATCTGGAACAGGCGCGATCCCAAGCATCCAATATTGGCCTTTGGTGGTGGTTTTGGAGAGTATCCGAATGATCATTACTTTATTCATAAAGGTGTAGTTGCGTCTGATCGCTCGCTTAAACCGCATTATCCCGAGTTAAAACATGCTTATCAATGGATAGGGGTAAAAGCCAAAGATATAACCAAGGGCATCATCACTATTAAAAACAAGTATCAATTTATTAATCTTGATGGTTTTATCGGTAACTGGGAACTAAGCGAAAATGGTGTGGTTACTACCAAAGGTAATTTTGATATAGGTAAAATAAATCCTGGCGAAGAAAAGGATGTCAAAATTCCTTATGACATCATCAGTAAGCTTAAGCCCGATGCAGAATATTTTCTGCGCGTATCGTTTACCTATAAAGCTGATAAAATGTGGGCCAAAAAGGGTTTTGAAGCGGCATCGCAACAACTGGAGTTTCCAGCAAAGAACATTGTCTTAAAGAAAGACCCTGCGGGTGATCAACCTCTGGAATTGTCAAATGGAAATAGCGAGATAAAAGTAAAAGGCAAAAACTTTAAAATAGAGTTTGATAAAAAGACCGGCACATTTGATAAGTTGGAGAAGAATGGCGAAAATGTGCTGGAAAATAACGGCGGGCCAATGCTTCATCTGTGGCGAGCCCCGCACCGTAATGACGATATGTGGGCTAATGAAGGTTGGGAGAAAAATGGAATTAAAAAACTTACATGGGTAGCTGATAGCGTTACCGCAACCCAGTCCGCTCCTAACAGAGTAGTGATTAGCGCCAGCTTAATTGGTACAGGTAAACAAGGTTTTACAGTACATCATAAGGTAACTTATGAAATATGGGGTAATGGTGTTATCAAGGCGCAAAACAAGGTGTCTTTTAGTGACCCTAAAGTGGTTTTGGCCAGGTTGGGCGTACGTTTATTCCTGAAAAAAGATTTTGATCAATTCTCTTATTTCGGTCGTGGGCCAATGGAAACTTATGCCGACAGAAAGCGTGGCTTTGACATTGGTGTTTATTCAAGTACAGTAAAACAGCAGGTAACGCCATATGAAAAACCAATGGAGAACGGGAATCACGAGGATATTCGCTGGGCAAAACTTACCGGTAAGGATGGATCATTAACAGTTAAACATGTTGGCGGATTTCTGCAGGTTTCGGCACAGCCTCATAGTGATGAAGAAATGGAGCCGGTTGAGTATAAAATTGATCTTCCTAAAAGTAAAGCCACGGTGTTAACCATAAGCGCCCATACATTAGGGGTAGGCTCAAATTCCTGTGGACCGCGACCGTTAGATAAATATACAGTATATGCGAAGCCTGATGATTTTTCCTATGAACTAGATCTGTAAGCGAATCATCTGTTTTTACGAGCAATAAAAAAGCGGGTAAGATATTTTCTTACCCGCTTTTGTTATGAAAAAAATAAATTAATTAGGCGCAACAGGCGAAGTAGCATTGGTATACGGCCAGGTACCTGGCGTTGGTACCGATACACCTTTATTATTACCACGTTGGTTGTTATCAGCACCGAAGTAATATAGTGGCCAGCCTTTGTAAACCAGTTGTGTTTTTCCGAATACAGTTATGGTTTGAAACTGGGTTTTATCCAAAACAGAAGGGACATTCAATACTGCTTTAACAGCAGTGTCAATAGGCCACACTTTATTGTTGCTGAAAGTAGAGTTAGTGAAATTGTTGGTTTTAAATTTGTCGTGGCTAAAAGAGTATAGCGTTTGGCCACGATCATCCACAATATATTGAGTTACACCATCACCGGGTTTAAGGTCGCTATTGTATTTAACACCGTCATTACCGGTTAATTGGTTGTTGCTTACCATAACGGTATAATCTGGTTTGGCGACGAACCAGGTGTTACCTACTTTATCGCCATTGATATCGCCAGCATTGGCATCATTTTGATAATAATAAAGTGGCCAGCCTTTGTAAGTGGTTTGTTTTGATCCATCGGTGCGGGTAATGGTACCAAAATCTTTGATATCTAAGCCATTGTCCAAAGTAAGATTTGCCTGGTAAAAAGTGGGCCAAACTACAGAACATCCGCCATTGCAACCTGAATTTCCATTAGCGTCAATGGCAAAAAAGTATAACGTTTTGCCTTTAGCGTCGGTAAGGATATTACCAAATTTTACATTGGTTGATAATTTAACTGCATTAGCCGGAACAGGCTGATCTGGCGTGCTTTTACTATTGTTGTTTTTTGAACATGATGAACTGGCAAACATAGCAGCAATGCCAACAATTGCGAGGGGTAGATTTTTAAGTAAATTCATTGTACTGGTTAAAAGTGGTTAATAATAATCTTTTATAACCCCAATACGTTGTGAAAATAGCCGATGGTTGCCTGCAATAAAAAATAATATGAATAAGATAAATGTTAGTTTATTGTAAAGCGCCAGCCTCAGACATGAGTTTTTCTGATCTCAGTTCAACCGAAATGCATTTGCCAATAAGTTAATGCCTATTGTTAATTTAGCAACAATAGGGTGTTAATATTTGTAGTATTTTATTTTTTGTGACAGTTTAATGTAATTTTGTTTCAATGATGTCGTTTTAATCGACAATTACTTTAAACTTTATCACGAAAATTCTGGCTAATGAGCTGTCAATAAAATGATTTTATCAAAAAAATAGACAGCCTTGTTATGTTTAGATGATTTACAACGTCCTTATCAATAATTATGAAGAAAACTTTATTATCAGCCGTTACTTTACTGTTTTTAGGTGCAAAAACTTTTTCACAAACCGTACCAGTAGGGAGTTATGCGGAAGATATTGCCAGACGAAATCAATTATTGGGAAAGAGCGATAATACTTCATCTTTTACTGTAAGGCCTGTAAACGATGAATGGCACGATACCGATTCATCGTTTAAACAACTTCTGGCCAGCAAAACATACGGTAATTTTCAGTTTATGGGTAAGCCCTCCGGTATTCAAATATTACCCTTTAATTGGTTAAATGATTATAACGTTAGGAGACCATATGGTTATAATAATTCATCATTGTATCCTGCTGCCGGTTACCAGACCAGGGTTAGCGGAGGGTTTTTATTAAAGGCGGGCATATTTACAGTACAGGTAAAGCCAGAGTTTGTATATGCCCAAAATAAACGCTTTGATACTTTTGCTGATGTGCAAGTTAATACCACCAATAAGCAGCTTTTAAATGCGTATTATTTTAACATAAATGGTATTGATGCCCCGGAAAGGTTTGGTAATAAATCGCTACAGCATTTATATCCAGGGCAATCAAAAGTAACTGTCAACTTTAAAAATATAGAAGCTGGTATTTCAACAGAAAATATATGGTGGGGGCCAGGTGTGCAAAACTCCATCATGATGAGTAATTCTGCACCCGGTTTTTTGCATTGGACATTTAATTCAGTTAAGCCTATTAAAACCATAATAGGGTCATTTGAATGGCAGATAATTGGGGGGAATTTAAAACAGTCCGGTTATCTTCCAATTGATACGAACCGGATAGTGAGTGCCAAAGGTTTATTTATTCCTAAGCCCGAAGTTACCCGATATATATCTGCTTATACGATTAACTGGCAACCTAAATGGTTAAAGGGTTTGTATTTAGGACTAACCGGATACGATTATCTGGATAAAGATTCACTTTATCATAAAAGGAATATCATTCAAAAATTATTTCCAGTAATTACCGGTTCATCGCTCAAAGCGAACGATGTATCTAACAGTACCCGTGGAGATGGCCAGGACTTCGCATTTGCTCTTAATATACGCCAGTTATTGCCTCTTTATAATGCTGAGCTTTATTTTGAGTGGGCCAGAAATGACAGAACAGGAAGCATTAATGACTTTTTGCAGGAGCCTGATCATTCAGCTGCCATTACTTTAGGTGGCCGCAAGTTATTTGAGCTTTCTAAAGATAGTTATATACAGGTAAAAGCCGAACTAACCCAACTGCAACGAGAATCTACGTTTTTGTTAAGAGATGAACCTACCTGGTATACACATATCACGAGCCCCAGAGATGGGTATACTAATGATGGAAGGTATGTTGGTGCCGGCATTGGGCCAGGAAGTAACAGTTTTATGTTTGATATAAGTTATTTAAAGGGAATGAACTCCTTTGGCCTAACATTAGAGCGACAAGTTCATAATAATGATTTGTATTATACTGCTTTTACAGGTACAGGAAATTTTAGCTCGCATTGGGTAGATATAAACAGCACATTTTATGCTAACATGAAATTTAAAAAATATTTGATTTCTGCTGAGGTAACCCCGGTCTATTCTTTAAATTACCAGTATAATCATGGCAATGGTTATAATTTACACGCAAGACTCAATTTTACCTATTACTTTGAATAATGAATAAAGTAAATTTATTGCAGGGGAAATGTTATACTTTGTATTTAGTTTGCGTAATATGGCTAACACCTTTTAGAAATTGATACGAAAGACAGTCTAAAATATTATTACTGCAAAAAATAACCTTAAAAAATTATCTTTGCGAAATTTTTCAAACTATTAATAAATAATTAATGAGCTTTGAGTTTTAAATAAATGATAAACAAGATACATTCTATACAATCATCAATCCGTAAACCAATATACTTGTTATCGGCAACTTAACAGTTGATCAACTATTGATACGATCATTCTCGATATGATAAGAGAAAGGTAGGTCTTGTACCAAAAACAAATAAGAAAAGAAGCTGTATAAAGTACAACATTTCCAACCAATATAAATTACAATGATTTTAGAAGCGCTACAGGATCATCAGAATACTACACAACGGGTTATAGACGAACTTACAAGTGATATTGCACAGGCCTGTCAAATGATATCAGACACTATAAAAGGAGGCAACAAGGTTTTACTTGCGGGTAATGGAGGCAGTGCTGCCGATGCTCAACATATTGCTGCTGAATTGAGTGGAAGATTTGTTAAGGAGCGAAGGGCCTTGCCTGGTATAGCATTAACGGTTGATACATCGGCACTTACGGCAATAGCTAATGATTACGGTTATGATCATGTTTTTTCACGACAGGTGGAAGCTTTTGCACATGAGGGCGACTTGTTTATTGGCATTTCAACCAGCGGCAATAGTCAGGGTATACTTAATGCATTTAAAACAGCTACAAAATTTAAATGTAAAACCCTGGGTCTATCAGGGCGTGACGGAGGTAAAATGAATGGTATATGTGATTTGAATATCGTAATACCATCCAATGTAACCGCCCGCATACAGGAAATGCATATATTGATAGGACATATTCTTTGCCAATCAGTTGATAGTTTATTTGAATAGCCTATCAGCATCATAAATCAATCGCACCCATTCAACAAGAAATTAATACATGAGAATAGACCTCGAAAAAACCCTGGTAAACAAAATAACTAATATCTCCCTGCTTAAAACTCAGGTCCAAAATTGGCAAAGTAAAGGGCTAAAAGTCGTTTTTACCAATGGGGTATTTGATCTTCTGCATATTGGTCACATCACTTATCTCGCTAAAGCTGCAGAACTGGGTGAAAAACTCATTATTGGTCTCAATTCGGATAGCTCGGTAAAACGTATCAAAGGCGAAAGCCGGCCGGTTAATGATCAAAATAGCCGGGCTGCAATATTGGCCGCCCTGTTTTTTGTTGATGCTGTTGTAGTTTTTGAAGATGACACCCCGCTTAATCTCATCAGTAGCTTATTACCTGATGTTCTGGTAAAGGGAGCTGATTATTCCGTAGAAAATATTGTAGGGAACAAAGAAGTATTAGCCAATGGTGGTGAAGTAAAGACCATTGATTTAGTGAAAGGCTATTCATCAACCTCTATAATTGAAAAAATCAGGCAGCAAATTCCTGGTAAGGCTTAAAAAATTAAAATATCAGTTATTCTTTTTAGTGTATGGTTGACTTAAGTACATGATTAATAAATTAATAATTGAACATTAAATAATATAAAATTTTACAATCGTCTTAAATAACAAATTGGTTTACCTTTGCAAAAATCTAAATCAATTTATTGCGGGGTTCCGGATTCCGATATTTTAAAAAATGGCTAAAACTAGTTTCCTCATATTTCTGTTTGTTGCAATGTTTTGTTTTGGAGCAATTAATCACGTTTCGGCACAAATTAATGTTCAAAATTTATCATCTGTCAATATAGATGACGTACCTGACCAACAAATTATTCAATTATTACAACAAGCTCAAAATAGTGGTTTAAGTGATGCGGAATTAATCAGGCAGGCGCAGTCAAGAGGGATGTCAAGTGCACAGGTTCAGAAATTGCAAACAAGGATACAGGATATACGAAGTAAAGCAAGCGGAAAAAAGGCACAGGCAGATACCACGGAAGATGCAAACGGCAGAATAGTAACAGGACGTAAACTGAATTATAAGCCAGATAGTCTTGATACTTCGGATGCTAACAAAAAAGACATGTTTGAGAACTTAAGGCCTAAAATATTTGGCGCCGATCTGTTCAAAAATAAAAATAGTTCTTTTGAGCCCAATTTAAAGTTGGCTACCCCGATAAATTATATTATCGGGCCTGATGATCAGTTAAATGTTAATGTTTACGGAAATTCATCAGTCAATTGGAAACTAGAGGTATCACCAGAAGGAAACATTACTATTCCAAATGTTGGCGTAATAAATGTGGGTGGCAAAACTATTGAACAAGCAACATCGCAAATCAAAAACAGACTTTCAGCCAGTAATTATGCCATAGGCCATGGTACTAACGTACAAATAACACTTGGCAATATCAGGAGTATTAAAGTCATTATAGTAGGACAGGTACAAAAACCAGGTACCTATACCTTGCCTTCGCTTGCTACTGTTTTTAATGCTTTATATATGTCAGGAGGGCCAACGGATAATGGTAGTCTGCGTCAAATTGAGATTATCAGGAACAACAGGATCATCAGGCATCTGGATGTGTATGATTTTATAGTAAAAGGCAGTCAGAAGGATAATATTTCATTACAAGATCAGGACATAGTGCGGGTACCTACTTATCGTACCCGTGTGCAACTGATAGGACAAATAAAAATACCCGCATTATTTGAGGTTTTGCCAGGAGAAACTCTGGATAATATTTTAAATTATGCAGGTGGTTTTACCGATAGCGCTTACACAGCACGTATAAAAGTTTCACAAATTAGCGATCAACAGCGGAAAATAACCGATGTAGTAGAAGCAGATTATAAGAACTATATACCATTAAGGGGGGATAAATACACTATAGAGTCAGTTATTGAGCGGTTTGAAAATAGAGTTGTAATAAAAGGTGCCGTTTTTAAACCGGGCGATTATGAATTACAGAATGGCTTAACATTAAACCAATTAATTGCAAACGCGGCAGGTTTAAAAGAAGATGCTTTTATGGAACGGGGAACTATCACACGACTAAAAAGTGATAATAGTACCGAAATAATTGGCTTTAATGTTCGTGATGCTATTAACAAGACTGTAAATATCCCTCTGCAGCGGGAAGACATTGTTACTATATCATCTATATTTGATCTGCGCGATAAATATCAGATCATAATAAACGGTAGTGTACGGAACCCTGGAAAATTTGCTTTCTCCGAAAATATGAAAGTGGAGGATTTAATATTCAAAGCGGGGGGTTTTGCAGAAGGAGCCAGCACTAAGCGTATTGAAGTGGCCAGAAGAATAAGTGATGCAGATCCAAATTCAAAAAATAGTTCAGTTGCCCAGGTTTTCAGCGTCAATGTCGATGGACAGTTAAAACCATCTGAAGCCAATTTCGTATTACAACCTTTTGATATCGTATCTGTTTATACATTGCCGGGCTTTGAAAAACAAAAAACCGTTAAAGTAGAGGGAGAAGTAATGTATCCCGGATCTTATACCATAAAAACAAAAAATGAAAAGATTTCTGACCTGGTTGCTCGCGCAGGAGGCTTAACAGCATCTGCTGATGCAGAAGGGGGATCGTTAAAAAGAGAGAACATTGCTATATTGGGTATAGACAAGCGCAAGGCCGATACTTTAGCAATCGCCCGTGAAAGTATGGATCGCATATCTCGATTGAAAAGAACCTACAAGGACTCCACAAGAAATGAAGATACGGTAATGCGCAATAATTTTGTAGGCATTAATCTTCCCAAGATCCTAAAAACGCCCGGCTCAAAAGACGATCTGTTGTTGGAAGACGGGGATATTTTAAGAATTCCAAAACAACAACAAATAGTTCGTGTTAATGGTCAAGTATTATACCCAAGTGCTGTTGTATATGATCGATCAAAATCATTTAATGATTTTGTATATAACGCCGGTGGTTATGGTCCGGATGCATTAAGAAGAGGGGCCTACGTAGTTTATCCTAACGGAACAGTGAGAGGCACTAGGAAATTCTTATTCTTTAATAACCACCCATCAGTAAAACCAGGCAGTGAAATTTATGTGCCTAAAAAATCAGAATCTAAGGGCAATACAGCACAATCCATTTTAGGATTCACTACAGGGTTGGCTTCACTAGGAGCTATTATTTTAGGTATACTGAGCTTAAATAAATAAACTACAAAAACGTATTCGTAACTTATATGAGCAAGGGTAAGGCTGATGAAATATCGCTAAAAGATTTTATAAACAAAATACTTTCGATAAGCAGATATCTTAAAACTAAATGGTTAGTGATATTGATGGGGGGGATTTTAGGTGGGGTTTTAGGTCTGGCTTACGCTTTAATTAGTAAACCATTGTACACAGCATCAAGCACTTTTGTGTTAGATGAAAGCAATAAAGGGGCAGGGTTGAGCCAGTACGCCAGCTTAGCATCAATGGCCGGTATTGATTTAGGCGGAAGTAGCAGTGGGGGAATATTTCAAAGTGATAATATTTTAGAATTATACAAATCGCGCTTAATGATCGAAAAAGCTTTACTAAGCGTAGCCAATTTTGATGGGAAAAGACAACAGTTAATAGAAAGATATATCGATTTTAATCATTTACGAAAAAAATGGCTTGAAGACGACCGTATTGGGAATATTTCATTTAATGGTAATTCTGATAATTTTACCCGCGTTCAGGATAGCATTATTACAAGTATTGTTAAACTGTTTAATAAACGGTTGCTAACGGTATCCAAACCGGATAAAAAGATAAGTATCATCAGAGTAGATGTGATGAATAAGGATGAACTGTTTGCACGGGAGTTTAATATAAAACTTGTTGATAACGTAAACTCATTTTACTCACAAACAAAAACTAAGAAGAGTTATCAGAGCGTTCGTGTGTTACAGTATCAAGCAGATAGTGTAAAAGATGTTTTAAACAGATCAATTAACGGGGTAGCTTCTGCTATTGATGCAGCACCCAACGCCAATCCCACACTTCAAATATTAAGAGTTCCATCACAAAGGAGGCAAGTAGATGTACAAGCAAGTACGGCTATTTATGGCGAGATTGTGAAAAATTTAGAGCTATCAAAGATGTCGCTCCGGCAAGAAACTCCATTGATTCAACTAATTGATTCGCCTGTTTTGCCATTAACAGTTGATAAAGTAACTAAAGTAAAAGGGAGCGCAATAGGAATAATTGTCGGTTTTTTTCTCACTATTCTAACACTTTTCATTAGAAAAGTGATTACCAAAATAATGAGAAACGATTGATCTTATAAAATATAGCAAACCTAACATAGTTTATATAAGGTAATATTTGTAATGAATTATTAGCCCGATACCGTTAGCAAATAATCAATACGAAAAACTCAAGAATGAGAGATCATAGTATTATTGGGATTAATCCGAAATGAGATCAATTGTGATTACAATATTTAAAGTAGTTAAAACTTACATAATTTAAGGTGATTATAACCATAAAAAAGTTACTGAACAAGGTTGGTATTGATGGTGCTGTTGCTCTAACTATTTTAACTCGTGTTATACAAGCAGGCGGTGGAATAATTTCAATTATCTTTGTATCGAGATACTTATCTCCCTCCGAAATAGGCTATTATTATACTTTTTCGAGTATTCTAGCCATTCAGATATTTTTTGAATTGGGATTAAGCGGTATTATTACGCAATATACTGCTTATGAATCAGCTCATTTAAAATGGATCGATAATTTTGAGCTTATCGGTGAGATTCACTATCAATCCAGATTATCATCACTACTTATATTCTGCGTTAAATGGTTTGCAATAATTGCAGCTATTTTATTCTTTGCGTTATTATACGGGGGCTTTACCTTTTTCTCCCATTATGGTAAAGGGCTAAACATAGAGTGGAAAGGTGCGTGGATCACACTTTGCCTTACAACCTCCCTTAATTTATTTATTGATCCCCTGCTTGCCTTTTTTGATGGATTAGGCCATGTAAAGGATATGGCAAAAATAAGACTAGTACAAAAAACAGTCTACATAATATTAATGTTTATATTTTTTGCCTGTGGTTTAAAACTTTATTCGGCTGCATTAGCATCATTAATAGCTATTTGTGTAAACTACGCACAAATTATATTTACAAATCGGATTAAGTATTTGAAGGTAATATGGGCAGCTAAGTCAGAATGGGTGATAAGTTATTTTAAAGAAATATTCCCTTTTCAATGGCGGATTGCGTTGAGTTGGATAAGTGGATATTTTATTTTTCAACTATTTAACCCGATTTTATTTGCCACAGAGGGGGCCGTTGTGGCTGGGCAAATGGGGATGAGTATAGCCGCTCTTACCGGTATATTATCAATATCCATGAGTTGGATTAATACTAAAGTCCCTTTCTTATCGAACCTGATCTCGAAGCGTGATTATACTCTTTTAGATGTGAGTTTTAACAGAATAGCGTTTCAGGCTACAGGAATTAACCTGCTTATTACTATATGCTTTGTGCTTGTGATACAGGTGTTTAAACTTTTTCATGTAAGCCTGGCAGAGCGTTTTTTAGCTTTTATACCACTAATATGCATGTGCTTAGCCAATGTAATTAATCAGCTTATATATGCTTTTGCAACTTATTTACGATGCCATAAAAAAGAGCCTATGCTAATACAATCAATAACAATGGGTTTGTTGGTATGTTTATCTACCGTTGTTTTGGGACGGAGATTCGGATTAATAGGAATTACGACGAGTTATGTTTTCTTAACTTGTATGGTTGCCCTACCTTGGACAATTTATTTATTTATTACCAGAAAGAAAGCGTGGCACCATGAGTGATTTTTTGCTAACAATAGCTATTCCTACTTATAATCGGGAGGTTTATTTAAGAAGATTACTTGAGAGTCTTTTTAATCAGAAAAGTGATTTTAAAAATCAGGTTGAAATCATAATATCAGATAACGCATCTACAGATAATACCCAAGCTGTTATTGGGGATTTTATGAATAACAAGTTAGAGATTAGTTTGATAACAAATCCTGAGAACATAGGAAGTGATAGGAATATTGCCCAATGTTACACAAAAGCTAAAGGAAAGTATGTTGTTGCTTTTGGTGACGATGACGTACTTTATCCCAATTCTGTAGCAATTATTTTAGATATAATTAATAAGGTTAAGGATTTTGGTGTTTTATATCTTAACTGGGAGCTTATTAAAAAGGATAGGTTAATCCTTGAATCTGACATATTATTGTTTGATGATTATCTTCAATTTTATAATAAAGTTAGTCACAATTCAACATTTATATCCGGAAATGTTGTTAATTCAAAATATGTTAACAATATCAATTTTGATCGATATTTTGGCACAAACCTAGTACAATTGCCTTTTATATTAACAGCTTCGTTAAGCGAAACATATAATATTTTTCATATACAGCCATTGGTTGGTGTACAACCCGATAATAGCGGAGGCTTCAGCGTATGTAAAGTTTTTGGTGAAAATCTTAACCAAATTCTTAATGAATTTGACGTGAGTTTAAAAACTAATCGTGTATTTAATTTAATTAAGGTAAGGCTATTAATTGAATCTTTTCCAAATTGGATATACAGAATAAAAAATACTAAGCATTTTTTTTCTGACGATAATAATCTACATGAAACGTTATCATCAGTATATTCTAAATTCCCTCAATATTGGTTTTTTGTTTATCCTTTAATTGTTTTAAATAAAACTATACTTAAAGTATTATGGCCGTTTTATAGGATCTATGCCAAAATACTAGGCTATTTATTAAATAAAAAAGAAAAGAATCAACCAGCTAAAATAATCAAAATAAGATGATGAATAAGGTTTTAATTATATTTGGAACTCGTCCGGAGGCAATAAAAATGGCTCCATTGGTAAAAGCGTTTCAATATTCTGATAAATTTATTACAAAAGTTTGTGTTACAGCTCAACATAGACATATGCTTGATCAGGTATTACAATTTTTTGAAATAACACCTGATTTTGATTTGAACTTGATGAAACCTAATCAGAATCTTTATACCATATCATCCGAGATATTATTGGGCCTCAAGCCTGTGTTAGATGATTTTAAGCCTGATTATGTTTATGTGCATGGTGATACCACGACATCAACATTTGCTGCCGTTGCAGCTTTTTATAGCGGCGCCAAAGTATGTCACATTGAAGCTGGTTTAAGAACTTATGAAAAGTTGTCTCCCTTTCCGGAAGAAATTAATAGGCAATTGACATCAAGAATTGCGGATTGGCACTTAGCACCAACACCAAAAGCAAAGCAAAACCTTATAAACGAAGGAATAAAAGATGACACTATTATAATTACCGGAAATACTGTAATAGATGCTCTGTTTTATGCTGTTCAAAAACTGGAAAATTATGAAGACAGCGAAATTAATTATTTAAACACAATTCTTGACAGCTCTAAAAAGCTTGTTTTGGTTACAGGACACAGGCGGGAAAATTTTGGCAATGGTTTTCTTAATATTTGCAAAGCTTTAAAAAAGATAGCCTTACACGAAGATGTGCAGATCGTATACCCCGTTCATTTGAATCCGAATGTCTTAGAGCCGGTGCATTCTTTATTGAATGGTGTAGATAACATTAATTTAATTGAACCGCTTTCGTACCCTGCATTTGTTTACCTAATGAAAAAAAGCTATTTGATATTAACTGATAGCGGCGGCGTACAGGAAGAAGCCCCAAGTTTGGGGAAACCAGTATTAGTAATGCGAGATACTACAGAGCGTCCGGAAGCTTTGGCTGCTGGCTGTGTTATTTTAGTTGGCACAGATCCGGATGTTATCGTATTCGAAACAGAAAGGCTTTTGAATGATGAAACGCATTATCAGAACATGTCTGAAGCGGTTAACCCTTATGGAGATGGTAACTCATCCAATAGAGTCCTTGAAAGTTTAATCCAGGTCGTATGAAAGCTCAAATTTTGGTTATTTCCTCTTATTATAATGAAGAAAATATAAAAGATGGAATGATACAGCGTGTAAAATCTGTTGATGATAATTTATCAAATTTTGATAGGATTTATTTAAATATAAAAATTCATAAGTTTTTTAAAAAGAAAGTAACTCATCAGCGTGACAACGTAAAGAGTTATGATATAAATGTTATTTTTCACTTTTTTTTCATTTTAAAATGTATTTCTAAAGCTGACGTTATATATTTTCATTCCATATATAATGTTATCAGGATATTTCCATGGTTTTTGTTGTTTAGAAAGAAGACTATTTTGGATGTACATGGCGTTGTTCCTGAAGAGTTAGTAAGTGTGGGTAGGAATTTTAGGGCAGGCTTATATTCGTTAGTGGAAAAAGTTGCTTTCAGAAAAATGTCATTAATGATATTTGTAACTGAAAGCATGGCTGATTATTATAAAAAGAAATATCCAGGATGGCATGGCGCCTACAAGATATTCTATATCGTACCAGCTAATTTGGTTGTAGATAATAATACAGCAATTGAAAATAATGGAAAAATAAATGTTATATATAGCGGCAATACTCAAAAATGGCAAAATATTGAATTGATGCTCAATGTTATTAAAAATAATTTATCAGAAAACATTAATTATTTGATATTAACAGGCGAGCCGGAAGTGTTTAATGAACAAATTAAGAATTTAAATATTAACGCTGATAAAATTTCAGTAAAAAGCGTACACCCTAATGAGCTTGCGCAATATTACAACAAAGCGCATTATGGTTTTATACTCAGGGATGATGTTGTAGTAAACAGGGTGGCAAACCCTACCAAGCTTATTGAATATTTATGTTATGGAGTAACGCCAATTGTAAAGTCGGCTGAGATCGGTGATTTTATGAAACTGAAATATGAGTATCTGAATTATGAAGATTTTTCAGACAAACTGCTTCCGGTTAAAAGTGAAATCAATCTTAATATAGCTAAATTCATTATTGAAAATTACGATCCTCAAAAAATATTCGACGAAATATTTGAGATGCTATTATGACAGGATATCTTCTTTTCTTTGTCCCTTTGGCTATATTGGCCTTTTTTGAGTCTGCAAAATTCAAAGAAGAATATGTTAATTATGTATTAAAGTTATTGTGGATACCAACCATTGTTGTAACTTTTATTTTTATAGGTTTTCGTTATAAAGTTGGGCTTGACTGGTTTCAGTATAATGAATTTATGGATCATACAGAAAGCCTTGGACAGGTATTATCCGGTCCTGATAATTCCCCGATATTTTCTGATGCACCATTTGAGATAGGATATAAATGGCTTTGCCTTATTATTAAAACTATAGGTATAGGCTTCCCTGGTTTTGTAGCAATTATATCTGCTTATAATCTTTTTTGTTTAACAAAATTTATTAAGCGGTATATTCCTGATTATCGGTACATGTTCATGTTGATTCTATATTCAATTAACATTTTCAGGGAGTTTGATATTTTAAGGCAAAGCTTAGCATTTTACACTTTACTGTTTGCTATACCGCAAATAAATAAATCATTTTTCAAATACCTTTTAATTTGTCTGGCAGCCTCGCTTTTCCATAACAGCGCACTAATATTTATACCCATATATGGTATATTTAAACTGCGTTTTTCAAGAAGATTGGTTCTCCTTACATCGTTTTTGTATATTTTAAATTTTATAGTCCCATTTAAAATTTTAAGCACAATAAGCCGGATCTTGTTACTGATACCTACCTCATCAAGTTTTTTTATTGAGAAATTTCTATCATATATAGAATTGTTTCCTACTAATGTACATTTTAATTTCCTGGCACTTACTAATATCTTCATGTTGTTTTCCATGTGGTTATTCTATGATGAGATGGTTAAGGAGGATAAGAAGTATAACAACTTATTTATGATGTTCATTGCATATATCTTTGTGGTTATATTTTTTTCGCAGGTAGAGGAGATTAATGGTAGATTTGCTTATTACTTTACCGTCGAATCAGCTTTTATATTAGCCATAATGTCGCAATGCTATAGTAAATTTAACCGTATATTTTATAACACATGTCTGTTAGGAATTGCATGCATCAAATTTGTCTCACCACTTCAGTATGAAGCTTCTTATTTAACATATTTTCCATATAATAATTATTTATTAATTGATGATGCTGAAGATCGTCGGATTATGAATAATTTTTATAAAGCTCAGGATAAAACAAAGGAGTTTTATGATAACCAGGCTGTAGGGAAATAAAGATATAATTGTAGGAATAAATAAACTTATAAAAAGAGAACTTAACGTGTTAGGTTCTTAAGGATATCGTCAATTTATGTATAAAGTATTTATAATTCTTGTTAACTATAAAAATTATTCAGATACAATTGAATGTTTGGAAAGCATTTTTAAGAATAAATATAAAGACTTTCAGCTTATAATTGTAGATAACTCGCCAACGGATGAATCAAATAACAGCATTTTAAAGTGGGTTTCGAACTATAATACTGAACGAATATCAGGTACTAACTTAAAATACATTGAAACTGATGAAATAGCATGTGCTACAGCATCGAATATATATGAAGAACAACTAGTATTAGTAAAAGCAGTTAATCGTGGCTTTTCTGCAGCAAACAACGTCGCGCTCAAATATATATTCAAAAATGGGATAGATTCATCGTATATCTGGATTTTGAATAATGACACCGTAATTGATAGTAATAGTATTGTTGAGCTATTGAATTTTTATACCAGGCCAGGTACAGAGGATTACGTTATAAGTAGTAAAATGCGTTTTTATCACGATCAATCTAAATTACAGGCAATTATTGGAGATTATAATAAATGGATAGGTAGAGGCTCACATATTGGTGAAAATGAGGAAGATCACGGACAATATGATCAATACGTTGTTAAGGAAACAAACTATCTGGTTGGAGCCTCCGTATTTATTCCTCTAAAAATAGCCGTTAATGTTGGTTTAATGGATGAGAGCTATTTTTTGTATTTTGAAGATCTTGATTGGTCATTAAAAATAAAACAGCGGGGATACAAGCTTGGCATACAGACAAGTGCTATAATATATCATAAAGAAGGAGCCTCAACTGCAGTTAAATCCAATAAAAAGAACAACAGAGATATAAGTGGCTATTATACATTGATCAATAGAGTTCGTTTTACTAAAAAATGGTATCCTGTTTGTATGTTTTCTGTTATGATAGGGGTTACTTACGGATTAATTAAAAGGCTGTTAAAAGGGAAATTTTCCATATTTATAAAAGCTATTACTGTAGTACCTAAAATTTTATTAGGGTACCAGGTTTAATAATATTTGATATAATACCGAAGTAATTTATATATGACTAGAATATTGATTGTTAAGATTGGTGCAATAGGTGATGTAATCATGACTTTACCGATATTAACAGAGATTAAACGGCAACATCCCGATTCGCATATCACCTGGGTTTGTGGCGAAATTGTTAAGCCTATTTTATCATCGATACCTTCTATAAACGAAGTAATATCCATTAATGAAAGCAAACTGTTTTCAGGCAGTAAATTAAAAGCTATTAAAGAACTTGCTGTTATACAAAATAAGTTGGCTTTTAAAAAATATGATTTTTTGATAAACTATCATCCTGATAGACGGTATAAGTTGATAAGTGCATTGGTGCGATCAACCAATAAATTGTTTTTAACTCGTAATGATGATAGGCCTGCATTAATTCCCGGACGATCAAGGCCTTTTGAACATGTGAGGTTGTTTTTGCAATCTGATAACAGTTTTAATGGCTACATTCAATTTCCGGAAGACAGAATCGATAAGTTAAAACTGCCGGATGTCATCGCAAATGAACTAAAGGCAGATCAGCGCAGGGTGATAATTGCACCAGGAGGCGCCAAAAATGCTTTATATGAACAAGAGCTTCGTAGATGGCCCGTTGAAAACTATGTTAAGCTAACCGAAATCTTATTGAAAAATAATTATCAGGTAATACTATCCGGAGGGCCATCAGATACTTGGGTAGTTGAACATTTTAAGCATTTAGACATTGTTAATTTAGTTGGAAAATTATTGCTCGTTGAGGTAATTGCTTTAATGAGAAATGCTGAGTTTGTTGTAACACATGATAGTGGCCCGTATCATTTGGCTGTTTTTGCAAATAGCCCTCACGTGATAGCCTTATTTGGCCCTACTAACCCACATGAATTTAGTTATGGGAAAAATTTTAATAAGGTAAAAATGGTGTGGAGCGGGAGTGGATTGTTATGCAGTCCATGTTATTATGGCAAGTACTTTAGCACGCAATGCCAGTCCAATATTTGCATGCAGTTAATAGATCCTACATCAGTTATTGAAATTATATCTAACATTGCAGTTAACTAATAGGTTCATCTTAATTATTAAATAGTTAATAAAAAAATCCTTTATGTATTCTTTTCCAGATTCGTCAAATAATAAAATTGCAGTTATAGGAGATGTTATGCTCGATCATTATTTGTTTGGTAATTGTGATCGGATATCACCTGAAGCGCCGGTTCAGGTGGTGGATATCAAAAATGAAACTTATACACTTGGTGGATCAGGTAATGTACTCAAAAACTTAATCGCCTTAGGGTGTCCTGCTTATTTTATTGCTGTATGTGGTAATGATGATGGAGCTCAAATCGTTCAAAAAGAAGTAGAGAATGCAAACCCATCCTTTTATCAGTTAATTAATGATAATCATCGTCAAACAACTATAAAAACCAGGGTATTGGCAAATAAGCACCAACTTATACGGCTGGACAGAGAAAACAAGAATGATATTGATGTAGCTACATCTAACAAAATGATCAGTGTGCTAAAAGAGATTTTGCCTGATATTAGCGTGCTTATTTTTTCGGATTATTGTAAAGGGGTTTTAAGTGAGCATCTTGTTAAAGAGACCATTGATTTATGCAAATTGCATAACGTTACAACAATTGTTGATACAAAGGACAAGAGTTTGCAAAAATACAACAATATCGATATCCTTAAACCCAATAAAAAAGAGGCCTCTATTGCGTCGGGGATAGAGATCACAGATGACAAAACGTTAAAAGAGGCCTGCGAAATAATTGTTGAAAAGACCAATTGCCAAACAGTAGTGGTTACACTTTCTGAAGAGGGAATGGCCATTTATCATAATAACAATTTAGAAAAAATTCCAACAAAAGCATTGGAGGTTTTTGATGTTACAGGAGCCGGAGATACTGTAATCGCATCATTGGCGTTTGCATTAGCAAACAAAATGACAATTAGCGATGCCTGTGAGTTTTCCAATCATGCGGCAGCAGTAGTGGTTGCCAAAATAGGGAGTGCTACAGCCACCTTAGAAGAAATAAACAGCTTTAGATAATTTTATTAAATAAATAATGTCAATTCAAAAAAACGATGCAATTATAATCACAGGTGCAGCAGGCTTTATAGGTAGCTGCATGGCAAGACATTTAAACTATTCAGGATTCAATAATTTAATTATTGTTGATGACTTTTCTGTGCCTGGTAAAGAATATAATTGGCAATCAATTCACTATACCCATTGCATTGAAAGAGACAAACTCTTTGATTGGTTAAAGGAAACTCAAATAAAGATTTCATTTTTTATTCACCTGGGCGCACGTACTGATACTACAGAGTTTGATTATACCATCCATCAGGAATTAAATTTGGAGTACTCAAAAGACGTGTGGAATTATTGCGTAAAAGCCCAAGTACCGCTTATTTATGCTTCTTCTGCAGCAACTTATGGTTCGGGAGAGCTGGGTTATGATGATAGGAATGATATTGTTGAAGATCTTAAGCCATTAAATCCATATGGCATAAGTAAAAATGAATTTGATAAATGGGCATTAAAGCAAGAGCAGTCGCCAGTTTTTTGGGCTGGGTTAAAATTTTTTAATGTTTATGGGCCAGGCGAGTATCATAAAGGCCGCATGGCAAGTGTTATTTTTCATTCCTATAATCAAATTAAGGACCAGGGAAGTGTTAAGTTGTTTCGCAGTCATAAAAAAGAATTTAAGGATGGTCAGCAATTACGGGATTTTATATATGTGAAAGATATCCTGTTTGTAATTATGTGGATGATGGAGAATAAATTAAGTGCTGGTTTGTATAACCTGGGTACAGGTAAAGCTCAAAGCTTTTTGGATTTAGTTAATTCAATTTATACAGCCTTAAATAAAACTCCCGATATAAACTTTATTGATATGCCAGAAGACATTCGCGATAAATACCAATATTTTACAGAGGCTAATATGAATAAGTTACTGGGAGAAGGATATAAAAACAAGTTCTTTTCTCTTGAAGAAGGTGTCAAAGATTATGTTTTAAATTATTTGGTCGACAGGAAAACGCTGTAATTATTGATAGATAAATGGTGACCTCAGTTACACAAGAAATAGGACTCACCAGATTATATTTATATTAAGTATTGAAAGTTGTTTAAATAACAAATTACTCACTATTATAAAGAACTTAGAAAATGTTCTCACAAGAATGTGCATTTATCAGGATGAACATATATACATACTTGAAAGAATGAAACTGTTAGATATTTCAGGATACAATATGCAGATTGTTTTATCAGGTACTTGTATCTTAAAAAAAACAGTGTACACAAATACTCAACTAAAAATCAATACCACCATATGAAAATATTAATTGTGGATGAACTTTGCTATCCTCAATTAGGCGGCCAGCAAGTAAGATTTAAAGAATTAGCAGAAGAATGGGTTAAATCGGGCAATGAAGTTGAAATTGCTGCAATTGATCATATCGGGAACTCACCAGTTCAGGAATATATTAATGGAGTAAAATACAGCCGTATAATAAGTAATGCAAATTATTACAAAAACGGGCGATTCGGGCGTGATGTAGGTACCATTGTTAAGTTTTCTTTTAAACTCCATCGTCATTTTAAAGGTGATTGGGATGCGATAATTTTTAACCAGTTTCCTATGCTTCCTTCTTTATTTTATAAATGGTTCTATAAAAAAAGAAGTAAAACCATAGTTGACTTTGTTGAGCATCGTAATTCAAAATTATGGCGTTTTATCAATAGTCAGATATTAAACGCAACAGATGCTGTTGTTTGTATTAGCAAACATGTTAAATCGTGCGTTAAGCAATACCGTGAAAACAACCTGCATGTTATACCTAGTCTGGTAGATACTTCTTTGGCGCAATCCTTAAAAAAAGAAAATTATATATTTTTAGGGCGGTTGGAAGAACATAAACACCCAGAACATGCTATTGAAGCCGTGTTAAATTACAATCAGCAGTTTGGTGCAAAGAGAAGCTTGCACATTATGGGTTCAGGTAATTTATACAATAATCTTAACCAACAGTACGGATCAAATGATTATGTGGTTTTTCATGGCCTTGTAAATGGAGAGGAAAAAGATAAAGTGTTTCAGCAAGCCCGGCTTTTGTTATTGCCTTCCGAAAGAGAAGGTTTGCCCAAGGTGGTAATTGAGGCCATGGCATACGGTATTCCTACGCTCACAACTAACTATGCAGGCAACGGCACGCAATATTTTGTAAAGGAGGAAGAAATTGGTGAAGTGGCCGAACCTAATATTGACGCCCTTGCCAAAAAAATTAATCAAATTGAGTCAGATTATAAAACTTACTCTGATAAATGTATGCAAATTAAAGGTGAATTTGATTTGCACCTAAATAGTATAAAATACCTTAATATATTACAATGAATAAAACGGACCAGATTTTAGTTACCGGTGGCAATGGATTTATAGGATCACATATAGTTGACTTTTTAATTAATGAGGGGTACACCAGTATAATTTCACTTGATAATCTTTCAGGGTCAAATTATGGCAATAACTTAAACGTTAACCCATCATGCAAATATGTTTATGGGGATTTGGGTAATCTTGCATTTTTGGATAAATTTTTCTCAGATCATCAGATCAGTTATATTTTTCACATAGGCGCCAACGGAAACGTACCGTACAGTAATGATTTTCCGACAGTTGATTTTAATAGTAATGCTGCGGGTACATTTAATGTGTTTAATCTGGCACTTAAATATAATATAAAGAAAGTTGTTTTTGCCAGCACTGCGGCTGTTTACGGTGTGCCCGAAAGCATTCCTGTAGTAGAAAATACTCAATTGAACCCAATTTCTAATTATGGGCTTACGAAATTATATGGTGAAAAGCTGGCAGTTGCCTATTATCGAACATATGGGTTAAATTGTAATGTAATCAGAATTTTTAATACCTATGGTCCGCGGCAACCCCGTTACGTTTTATATGATTTTATAAAAAAGCTAAACAACAATAAAACCAAATTAGATGTATTGGGTGATGGTGAACAAATACGTGATTATGCCTATGTTTCTGATACTGTAAAAGCGTTTTATGATGTAATGCTTTCTGAAAAAAACGGCGAGGTTTATAACATATCAGGAGGAAATCCAATCAGCATTAAGCAACTGATAGAAATAATTTCCGAAACGCTAAACATTAATCCTGTTATTACCTATACAGGTAAGAGTTGGCCAGGAGATATAAAAATACTCAATGGTGACATATCAAAAATAAAAGCAGAAATAGGATTTGAACCAAAGGTGTCTATTAAAGAAGGAATTGAAAGATCAATTAAATGGTTTAAAGAAAATAACTATATTAATGTATCTTAACTATAAGTTAATATTTCGATAATTAATGCCTTGGTTTCCATCTAAGCGTTTCATATTGTATTTGAACGCAGGTTTATTGTAAACCTGCGTTTTTTATTGTATTTAAGCTAATAATCAGATTGTTTATAAGCAACTTAACTTGTAGTCGTTCATTTTTAGTATGGAGAGGGAAGGTAGTTCTGATGTGTGTATTATGTTAACTATTAGCTGATTGGGAAGAAGTTCCAAACATTGCGTTAACAAAAAGATGAATATGAGTTAATAATTTGAGTGTATTTTTACAACAAGAAAAAAACGATAAAAAATAAATTTTACTGTATCACTTCTTAATTTATAATCGTATTGGTATTAAAATACAAACTTTATCGTTATGTAAATAATATAACATATAAAGTGCTATATTTGCAAAACTAAATCTATGTCAATACGATACTCGAAATTTCTTCAGCCCGTTACTTTTATAAGTGATTTAATAGTATTAAATATTGCTTTGCAATGCGCGCACTCATTGGTGTTTAAATACTACTCATCCGAGATACAATCTGTAAATTTTGTACTGCTGGTTAATTTAGTATGGGTATCTGTTTCAACCATTACCAAAAATTATACTATTTCCAGACCATTGGTCTTAAAAGATAATCTTAACCGGTTTTTATCATCCTTGCTTTACCATTTGCTTGTAGTGCTTGGTGTTATTTATTTTTTCAGGCTGTACGAAGTTAGCCGCTGGGAGATGTTCTTTACTTATTCCCTGTTCTTCTTTTTTATCATTATACAGCGATCGGTTATATTCTTTATTCTTGATTATATACGAAAAAAGGGATACAACAGAAGGCATGTGTTGGTTATAGGAGATCAGGATATTGCGAATAGACTGATCAGGTCATTCTCGAAACATCCGGAATACGGTTATTACTTTACCGATTTTATTTCGGAGGATATGATCAAGGATTTCCCAGAACAAACTTTGATGGAGAAACTGGTTAGCAGAAGGCCTGATGAGATATTTGTATGCTATAAATACCTGCATCCATTATTACTGCAGAAATTGGTTGATTTTGGTGAACAGAATGCGGTTAAAATAAAATTGGTATCGGATCTGATACTGAATAACAACTATGCCAGCATAGTTAATTATGAAAATCTTCCCGTTATTCAGCTGTCTGCAAATCCTGAATTGAGCTTTAAAGTAATATTTTTTAAGCGGAGTTTCGATATTGTATTTTCATTAAGCGTAATGATTGTTGGCTTGCCTGTATTTCTTTTGTTGATGTTAATTACAAAACTAACATCAAAAGGCCCTGCATTTTATAAACAAGAAAGGATAGGCAAGAATCATAAGCCATTTACCATATACAAGTTCAGAAGCATGTATATAAATGCCGAGAAAGCGGGCCCTCAATTATCAAGTGACAGGGATCCACGTATAACCGGATGGGGAAGGATATTAAGAAAATCAAGACTGGATGAATTACCACAGTTCTGGAATGTACTTAAAGGCGAAATGTCTGTAGTAGGACCAAGACCCGAAAGACAGCATTTTATTGAGCAGCTTATTGAAAAATCGCCCAGCTATAAAAAATTGTTACGCATTAAACCCGGACTTACTTCCATAGGGCAGGTATCTTACGGTTATGCAGAAAATCTTGACCAAATGCACAGCCGTATCCGGTATGATCTTATCTATCTCAACAATATCAACTTTAACAGTGATATGGGGATAATCTTAAAAACCATCAGGGTTATGGTACAGCTAAAAGGCAAATAGACTTCGATAGGCTAACCTTTGTTTTTGTGTTTGCCTGTTGTTTTAAAGTAAAAAGACTGAGATACTTAATAAAGCATCCCTAAGCTATGGTATGATCAGATGATTTCTCGTAAACTTGCATGCTTTGCCGTGTAACGAATACAGCAATTGATTGTCATAGTGTATATATGGAGCGCTACCAACCGGAAACAGCAACAGATAGCCAGTTATTGGAATTGATCCGCAAGGATGACAGGGTAGCCTTTACCGAATTATATAACCGTTATTGGGATAAGCTATTCACGGTAGCTATGCACAGGTTAAATGATGAGCATGAAGCCGAAGAAGTTGTACAGGAGGTTTTTTTAAGTGTTTGGCAAAGGCGTTCGACTATAGAACTTACGCATAGTTTAAATACCTATTTATCGGTTGCCGTTAAGTACCGTATCATCAATCATCTGGATAAACAGTTTCGTAAAAAGCAGCATATAGATCACCTGACCATTCATGCGCCGCGTGAACTGGATAGTACCAGCCAATGGTTATCTGAAAAAGAACTCCGTACGCAGCTTGAACAAAGTATCAGCCGTCTGCCCGAAAAGTGCCGGATAGTTTTTTTGCTGAGTCGTGAACAGAATAAAACAAACGCCGAAATTGCTGCCGAACTCAATATTGCCGAAAAAACGGTAGAAGCCCATATGACCAAGGCCCTAAGCACGCTCAGGCAAACACTAAATATCACCATCCCGCTGCTGCTTTACCTACTCGAAAAATAATTTATATTTTCTTTTTTTATCACACATAAGTTGGCTTACAGTGAGTTTTAAATACTAAAAGGCAGCGTATACAATCTTTTTTATAAAAAGATTGTATACGCTGCCTTTATCTCCTTTAGCTCACGCCTCTTGCTTAAATCGTTTAACGGCTTCCTGAATGCCTTCTGCTGTTTCGGGAACTGAAAAGTTTAACCCACGTACAATTCTTGCCTGAATACTTTCCACAAATGGCTTGTAAGATTCATAGTATTTTGAAAATGCCGATTGGTAATCTCCGTCTGACACGTGAAGTTCCTGCGCTAAAATGCTTGCGCCCTGCATGGCCAAACTTGTGCCCATTCCTGTAGGAAAACTTGTTGTATGTGCCGCGTCGCCAACCAGGGCAACAGGTCCTTTTGACCAGGTTGGCATGTGAATCTGGCAAACTTCATCAAAATATAAGTTATCTGAATGAAGCATCGTATCTAGAATTTCAGGTATCTTCCAGGAGTTATTTTTAAAATTGTCTTTCAAAATTTGTTTGTGTTGCTCAGTATTCCTGTAATCCCAATCTAGTTTGGGCGACCTGAAAACAAGCAAAGCATTCACTGTATTCTTAAACGGATAAAGCGCGGCCATTTTACCCGGTTCCTGGTACATTACTCCTGAATTTGGCTTATTAGGTTTTATATTTGGTGCTTCAACAAAGGCAAAGTAAGCACCAAAGAATCTGGAATAATTTTCTTCATCGCCGAAAACAAGCTTTCTTACAACAGAGTGCGTACCGTCTGCACCAAAAACAAAATCAAAGTTCCTGCTCTCACCGTCTTTGAAAGTTACTTCAACTTTGTCTTCATGCTGGGTCAGTTTTTCAATCCTGTTTTCAAAAAGAAATTCAACTTCATTTGCTGGGATGTTTTCAAAAAGTATATCTACCAAATCATCCCGGTGAATTTCAATATCACCCAGATACTCGGCTTGAGCATTTATTGCAAAATTAACCAGTGTTTCGTTTTGGGCGTTTACAATTTCATCAGTGTGTATAAATTCCTTCGCTTTAATTTTTTCCAATATGCCCATTTGTTCCGCCACTTTTAAAGCTTCGCCTCTTACGTCAATAGGCGAACCTCCTTTTCTTAGTCCTTTTGTAATTTCAATTATGGTTACCTGGTAGCCGTACCTGTTTAACCAATATGCTAACGTTAATCCGGCAATGCTTGCTCCTGATATCAAAGCTTGTTTTTTCATCGTTTTTAAATTTTATTATCTCTTAAGCAAAATTGTATGTATTTTTAGGATTAAAATATCTATTTAAATAATAAAAATAGTCTTAAAAATTATGAAAGCGACAGAAGATGCACAAAGCCTCCTTCAGTTTATAAATAAAATCGGCTATGATATTGGGGAAAAAACAGCGCAGAATCTGGATATAAAATATCATAAGAGCTTCGATTTTTTACCTGAGCTAGCTATGTTCATTGCTTCATATGTAGTAAAGAGAACTTTCACACGCCAAACAACTGCCCCCAGGTTTATTAAAGACAGTATTTGCTTTTTTTTCGTCAATATGTTTGATCACGGCGAACAGGCAAGCGGGAAAGTAAGACCTAAGATGCAGAACGAAATGTCATATGTGCATGTGTTTCCATTTACACACTCGCACCAAAGTCTTTTCAAAAAAAATGCGCATATAAAAATTGCTGCTGTGGTTATCAGTGCCGATTATCTGAAAAGTTTTTTAGGCGATGATATTTCGGATTTTCAATTTCTGTTTGACAGCGACAATAATTTTTTGATTGAAGAAATTATGACCGACGACATTTTGCGCACTGTGAATGATATCGTTAAAAAGGAAGAGCCGGGCACACTCAAAAGCTATCATTACAAATTGAAAGTAATGGAGCTGCTGTTTTACTTTTTTCAAAGTTTGGGAAAACGTGAAAAATCTGTTCATCAAAAACTAAACGAAAGAGATATAAAAGCCATTTACAAAGTGCGCGATAAAATTATCTCGTCATTGAACAAGCCAAGCACCATTGTGGAGTTAAAACAGATTGCAGGCATGAACGAATTAAAAATGCGCAAACTTTTTACGCAAGTTTTCGGAATGGGAATTTATGACTACTACCAGCACCTGCGCATGAAAGAAGCTGCAAGACTTTTACGTGATGAAAAACTATCAGTATCGGAAGTAGGCTATCAGATGGGCTTTGAAAACTTAAGCCATTTTACAAGAGTATTTGAAAAACACATCGGCAAAAAGCCCAAAAAGTACAGTAGCGAACTGGCATAAAGAATGTTCGACTGCTAACCCGGTGTATAAGTCATAACGGGTTGATGAGTAAAATTACAGACATTTACCACAATTTATATTTTTTTCATTTACTACTAAGGGTAAAGCACCCTATATCTGACTATATGTATAAACATACCAATTAAACCATGGATAGTAATAGCTTTAACCCTGACGAGCTGGCCCATAAATGGCTGACAGACAAACTTACACCCGACGAAAAGCTGCGGTTTGAGCAGTGGTATGCCGATTTTAATGATGAAGAACTATTGATCTCCAATAGCCAATACACCTCCGCCGAACAGATCAGAGAAAATATATTAAGCCAGATTAACTTCAAAATAGATGAAAATCAGACACCTAAAGTAAAAGTATATAAGCTGTGGCGGAATTTAGCCGCTGCGGCAGCTGTTGTTTTAGCAATAGGGGTTGCGGTACTTTACAGGGCACCGATACTTAACCTGGTTGATCCGGTAAAACAGCTGACATTGACCACCAATCCGGGAGAATACAGGCAGATATACCTGCCCGATGGTACCCACATTTGGCTTAGCCCGGCAACCAGCATCAGTTATCCTGAAAAATTCAGGGATAAATTGCGTAATGTAAGTATTAAAGGCGAGGCCTATTTTGAAGTTAAACACGATACCGATCATCCTTTTGTGATACAATCGGGAGCTGTAAAAACGGTTGTATTAGGTACTAGTTTTGATATTCAGGCTTATGCGTACGCTAAATCTATCGATGTTACGGTGGTCAGCGGTAAAGTAGGTGTATCTGCAAACACAAGTACCCGTACAGCCATGTTAACGGCCAACCAAAGAACAGTATATCAAAAAGCAACCGCTACCCTGGTAAAAGAAAACTATCCAAATGCAGCAAAATTTCTTGACAGGCGTAAAGGAATTTTTGATTTCAACGGGGCATCATTGGCCGAGGTTATCCATGATCTCGAAATACAATATGGCATCCGCATAACATTAACGCCCGGCTTAACATCAAAGGCCTTTTATGGTCGCTTAGAAACTACTTATCCCATTAGCTATACGCTTGATAAGCTCAGCACGGTTATGGAACTGCGTTGGGAAAAACAAAACGGAACATACCTGCTTCACCCTTAATATAAATATGATTTATTTACCCCTATCACTTTACAAACCTGCAACTATGACATTTTAAATTTTGCCCCTACACACCTATGAAAAAAAAGCCCGGCTCAGGGAAACAGAACCGGGCTTGTATTTAAAACTTTGATCAGTCATGGCCTTCGAAACTAATGACTGGTTAGCTTAAGCCTTTTAAAGTTATGAAAAAAACCGGACCTCTACGGTTCTCTAACCCGATTTATCTTTTAATGAAACTACCCCAATTTTTAAGCGTATTTTTTTGTATAACCCTTATCATCATGTTTGGCAACTTGCGGGCTTTTGCGCAATTGCCGCTTGATAAAACCGTCACTATCAAATTAAATAATGTACCGCTACGGCAAGCTCTTGATAAGATAACCGCCGCTACCGGTGTGCGCTTTACCTACAATGAAGCTGTAGCGGCCAGTAGCATCAAATTAAGCATTAATGCAAAGGCGCAAAGCCTGAAACAGGTACTTGATGCCGCGCTGGCCAATTATCCCTATAGTTATTCTCAACTGGATCAGGATATACTGATCCGCTATGATGCGACAAAGCTAAAAAAGTCGGTCGCCGAACCGGCGGCAAAACCGGCAGCAGAAAAGTTCACCATCAGCGGAACAGTGACATCAAAACAGTCTGGGGAAACGATAATAGGAGCCAGTATACGGCTGCTAGATGGCGCTCAGGGAACTTCAACCAATGGTTATGGATTTTACTCGATCACACTACCGGCCGGTGATCATCAGTTGCTGATCAGCGCTATCGGGCAAAAAAGCCTGATTGTACAGGTTTCGCTAACAAGCGATCAAAGGTTGAACATTACGATGGACGATAACGCACAGGAGCTGCAAACCGTAACTATAACAGCCACGCAGAAAGGCGCCCGTGATTTAAAAAGCCCGCAAATGGGAGTCGAAAAACTGAACATCAAAGAAATAAATGATGTACCCGTATTGTTGGGGGAGCACGATGTGATGAAAACCATACAGCTGTTCCCCGGTATTAAATCGGCGGGGGAGGGTAGTGGAGGCTTTTATGTGCGCGGTGGCGCCACCGATCAAAACCTGCTGATGCTGGACGAAGCTACCGTATACAATGCCTATCACCTTTTAGGTTTCTTCTCTACCTTTAACTCTGATGCTATTAAAAACGTTAGTATTTATAAGGGCGATATGCCCGCGCAATATGGCGGCAGGCTATCATCAGTAATAGATGTGAAAATGAACGACGGTAACAACCAAAAATTTGGTGTAAGCGGCGGTGTGGGTATGATAGCAGCGCGTCTGAATATCGAAGGCCCTATTCAAAAGGGTAAATCATCCTTCCTGATATCGGCTCGGCGTACTTATGCCGATGCTTTTTTAAAACTGTCAAAAGATACGGTAGTTAAAAACAGCAAGCTTTATTTTTATGACGTTAATGCTAAGGCCAATTTGGTTTTAGGCGATAAGGACAGGCTCTATATTTCGGGATATTTGGGTAAGGACGTGCTTTCGGCTAATAATGTGAATGGTATTAACTGGGGTAACACCACCGCAACCCTGCGTTGGAATCACATTTTTAACAGTCGTTTTTTTTCTAATACCTCTTTCATCTACAGTAATTACGATTATGAGATCAAAGTAAAACAGGATGTAAATACCTATGGCATTACATCGCGTATTAAAGACTGGAACTTTAAGGAAGATATGCAATATGATATCGGTTCTGATCATTCCTTAAGTTTTGGCGTCAACAGCGTTTATCATACCATTAAACCCGGCGAGATATCGGCTACCGGTAACTCAGGTTTTATATCACAAAAATTAGAAACCCGCTATGCCTGGGATAATGCAGCTTATGTAAGCGATACCTGGAAAGCAACTGATCGTTTTACGCTTACTTATGGTTTACGGCTGTCTGCTTTTTCTATTATAGGTCCGGGTACTTACTATGATGTGAATGCCGATGGCGGGATAACCAATTCGACACATTACAACTCCGGGCAGATAGTTAAAACTTATGTAAACCCCGAGCCTCGCGTTGCCGCTGCTTTTCAGCTCAATGATATCAGTTCTGTAAAGGCATCTTATGCCCGTAACGCGCAAAACCTGCACCTGGTAAGCAACTCAACAGCAGGTTCACCAACCGATAAATGGTTAGCCAGCACCAATATCATCAAGCCGGAACTGGCCGATCAGTTTTCTGTAGGCTACTACCGCGACCTGGCCGAGCATAAATATGAGTTTACCTTTGAAACCTATTATAAAAAGCTGCAAAATCAGCTGGATTACCGTAACGATGCCAATATTTTTACCAATCAGCCTATTGAAACGCAATTGCTGTATGGAAAAGGACGAGCCTATGGCGCTGAGTTTTTGCTGCGGAAAAAAACAGGCCGTTTAACCGGCTGGATAAGCTATACACTATCTAAATCAGAACGCTTGATTGATGGTATCAATAATGATCAATGGTATAATGCCCGCCAGGACCGTACGCATGACCTGGCCATAGTAGGTATTTATAAGCTGAATGAAAAGTGGACACTATCGGCCAATTTTGTACTCTACACCGGCGACGCGGTTACCTATCCAAGCGGCAAATACCTGATAGATGGGGCAACCTATTATTACTATACCAATCGTAACGCTTCTAGGCTTCCAACTTATAACCGGCTCGATTTGGGCGCTACCAAACAGCTTAAGAAAACCAAAAAGTACAGTTCGGAGATTAACTTTAGTTTGTATAACGCCTACGGTAACCGTAATGCGTACCGTATATTTTTCAGAGATAACAAAACAGATCCTAATAAAACAGAGGCCGTACGCACCACATTATTTACCTATGTACCTTCTATTACTTATAACTTTAAATTTTAATACATGCATACCATACGTTTTTCGGCTATATTGATGATCACACTGGGGCTGTTGAGCTCCTGCGATAAGGTTATCGACCTGAAATTGAATAACAGCACTCCCCAAACAGTAATAGAGGGTACAGTAAGTAATGAAGCCGGCGGTGCTAAAGTATCTATAAGCCGGTCGCAAAATTTTTACGACGAAACTTCTTTTACAGGCATCAGCGGCGCGCAGGTTACTGTTGATGTGGACGGTACAGCTTATAATTTTGATCCGACTGCTGCAGGCGTATACCAAAACAGCACCCTTATTGGTATACCAGGGCACACCTATCATTTAACAGTTAAGTTAAATGATAAAACCTATACCTCAACCAGTACCATGCCCCAGATTGTTAAACTGGATAGTATTTATGTAGTTGATGATGAATTTGGTACCAATAAAGACAAAACCAAACTTCGGGTAGCTACCGTGAAGTATCAGGACCCTGCTAATCAGCAAAACTACTACCGCTTTATTGAATACATTGACGGCAGAAAAGAAAAAAGCTTGTTTGTAGATGATGATGAGTTTACCAATGGCCAAACCGTAAACAGTCGCCTTAATTTTAATAATGATAATGATGATCCTGCAAGGGAAATCAGGACAGGCAAACATCTTATGATAGAGATGGAATGTATTGATGCTGCGGTTTACAAATACTTTTTTAGTTTAAATTCCAACTCAACAGGTAGTGGTAACAGCGCAGCCCCATCCAACCCAACCAGTAATATTACCGGTGGTGCCCTGGGTTATTTCAGCGCTTATCCTATAACACGTAAAACCATAACGGTACCGGCTAATTAAAATTAATAACAAAAAGAGGCTGTCTCATCGGGGCAGCCTCTTTTTGTTATGATCTGGTCGGGACGATTTACACATGCATTTTTTTTATAATTTGCGCCGGTTTTAATTCATAATCTGTATATCCAATTTTATTAATGAACAATAATGAGCTGGCCACCAAGCCACACTATCCCATATTAGACGGTCTTCGCGGTGTCGCAGCCATAATTGTTGTAACATTTCATCTAACCGAGCCCTTGTCAACCAGTCATTTAGATAATCTCGTCAATCACGGTTACCTGGCTGTCGACCTTTTCTTTTTATTATCAGGTTTTGTGATTGGCTATGCCTATGACGACCGCTGGCATAAAATGACCGTCGGCAGTTTTTTTAAACGCCGTATCGAACGTCTTCAACCAATGGTGGTTTTGGGAATGACCCTCGGCGCTATCGGGTTTTATTTTACAGATTCTACGTTATGGCCGCTCATTCATACTATTCCTGTTTGGAAGATGCTGCTGGTAATGCTTATCGGTTATACTATCCTTCCGGTACCGTTATCGCTTGATATACGCGGCTGGGAAGAGATGCACCCGCTCAATAGTGTGGGCTGGTCATTGTTCTTTGAATACATTGCCAATATTCTTTACGCTGTCTGGATCAGAAAGTTTTCCAAAACGGCATTAATTATTTTAGTCGGCATTGCTGCTATCGTACTCGCCCATCTGGCAATCACAAATGGCGATGTTAGCGGTGGCTGGACACTGAATGTAGAACAGGTAAGCATAGGGCTAACCCGTACGATGTACCCATTCTTTGCCGGTTTGTTACTTTCACGTATAGCAAAGCCAACCCAAATTAAAAATGCCTTTTTCTGGTGCAGTCTTTTAGTAGTTATTGTACTTTATATGCCGCGCATTGGTGGCGCGGGGCATGTTTGGATGAATGGAATATATGAATCTGTTTGTATCATCATCGTTTTCCCGCTTATAGTATACCTTGGCGCCAGCGGCGTTATACAAACTCAAAAAGAGAACAGGATATGCAAGTTTTTGGGTGATATATCTTACCCGCTTTATCTGGTACATTACCCACTGGTTTATTTTTATGTTGCCTGGATCAGTAACCATAAGGGGATAACTATTGCGCAGACATGGCCTTATGCGTTGCTTATTTTAACAGGTAGTATCGTTTTGGCCTATGCCGCATTGAAATGGTATGATGAGCCGGTTCGCAAATGGTTGCGAAAAAAGCTTGCATAGTATCACAAATCCTTCCGGACGTTGAATGATAGGAAGAGGATAGGAACATAAAAATAAGATATCCTCCGGGTGCGAAGGGGCAATCATAGAGATATCGGGGGGAGATTTAAAAACCGTGATATTTTATGCTAAGCTAACATTGAGTTAAAGGTGCTGATATAAGTTTGCGGCATGATGCGTGGCAGGTTTATTTCGGATACTGATTTACTGACCCGGCTTCAGGACGATGATGAACAGGCTTTACTGGTGCTGATGCAACGGTACGATAAGGCCCTTTTTCGATATATACTCTCCAAAACCGGCTCGCTCGAAACTTCGGAAGAGGCTGTACAGGATATCTTTATTTCTCTTTGGCATAACCGCTACGCCGTGGTTATCAACGATACGCTTTCTCCTTACTTATTTAAGGCTGCCAAAAATAAAACCATTGATTTTTATCTTACCGGCAGTAAAAAAATAGCCCATTTTGAAACCTTGCTGCCTGATTATGAGCACCTGGTGTCCCCATCACCGGAGAATGAAGTTATTGGAGCCGAACTGGAAGACTGGCTAAGCTCCGAAGTAGATAAAATGCCCGACAATGTGCGCGATGTATTTAAATTGAGCAGGGTGGAGCAATTGCCGGTTAAAGAAATTGCGGGTCGTCTGGCCTTGTCCGAGCAAACAGTTAAAAACAACCTCACCATAGCGCTGAAACGCCTGCAGCTGCGATTAAAACGGATGGAAAGCTTTCCGTTGTTTTTAATTGTAGTGAAGGTTATGCTCCATCTTAAATAACTCACACCAGATTCTGTTAATATTCTCTTAATGAATATTTGACGATTGTTTAACGGTACTATTTTCGGTAAGCACCGATTATATGGGCAGATGAACACAAAAGAATCTGCAGAGATCAAAGCACTATTACAAAAGTACCAGGCGGACGAATGTACACCCACCGAACGGGCCCGTGTAGAGGCCTGGTTAGAACAATTGGGTAAAACCTCCCTAACAGGTATCACCCCGTCGGCAGAAGAGCGCATTTTAAACCGTATCCGGAAACGGGTAATCAAAGGCATACCATCACGGGCTACCGATCGGAAAATTTATGTACTCCAATATCTAAAAGTAGCCGCACTGTTATTGCTGGTGCCCGGCGGCTTTTTACTATATTCCAAATGGCAGCAACCAGCCCCGCAGGCCTTGCAGCAATATTCTACAGCGCGCGGCGAGCGTAAGGTGCTCACCCTGCCCGATAGCACCATTGTAACGCTCAACTCTTCATCAGTTTTAACCATCAGCGCCGATTTTGGCGAAAAAAAACGGATAGTAAAACTCACAGGCGAAGGCTTTTTTCATGTAAAGCATGATGCCGCCAGGCCTTTTATTGTAAGTACCGGCAATATACAAACCCAGGTGTTGGGAACCCAGTTTAACGTGCATGCTTATACTAACGAAAGCGAGTATAAAATAGCCGTTGTAAGCGGTATGGTAAGCGTTGGCGAAAAAATGGCTGCCAATAAAGTGGTTGCTATGGGTAAAGTACTCACCCGCAACTTGATGCTGGTTTATAACCTTAAAGCACACCAGCATTATATTAAAACCGTTGATGCCGACAAGCTGAGCGCCTGGCAAAACGGGCAACTTTATTTTGACGAAGCCTCTATTCCCGAAATAACTTCAACACTATCCAGAATGTATAATATAGATGTGCAGCTGCAGGATAAACCCGGCCGCAACTGCAAATATACCATTGGTTTTAACAGCCAGCCTTTAGATAAAGTGCTCCACGTGTTAAGTCAGCTTACAGGCATTACCTATCAGTACACCAACCATAAAGTTTTTATCCAATCACAAAATTGCCATTAAGCTATGTAGCCGTTCCCCATCAAAAAAAACAGGCAGATGCGCGAACACCTGCCTGCTGTATGGCTGCTGTAGCAGCAGACCATGTCATTTTTAACGATTCTTTTTATCCCACAAAATAACATTATAAAAATGAGAAATCTATATCAAATATTTTCATTAAAAAATCACCTTAAATGGCTGGCAACCTACTGCATCATATTGGTCATTATTGGCGTATGCTCTACACCGTCTTTTTCGGCAGCAGCGCAAACCATGAATACGGTACGTATTAGCTTTACGGCCAAAAATTTAAGCATCAAAAGTGTTTTTAAATTGATAGAACAAAAAACCTCCTTTAAAATAGGTTACAACTCTACCAGCTTTGACGCCGACAAGGAAATTTCCATATCGGCCAATAACGAATTGCTGATTGATGTGCTGAAAGAACTGATTAAAGGTTACAAAGGAAACATCAGACAGGTTGACGATGAGCATATACTATTACAGCTTGAAAAACAGCAGCCGGTAGTAAAAGTTAAAGAAAAAGACCTGGTGGTAAAGGCCATTACTGTTTCCGGAAAAGTAACCGACGAAAGTGGCGAAACCCTGGTAGGTGTTAGCGTTGCCGTAAAAGGAACAACAACCGGCACCATGACTAATACCGAAGGCAAGTATTCCCTGAGCACCGACGAGAGCTCGATACTGGTTTTTAAATACATTGGTTATGATAGCCAGGAAGTTGCGGTAAAAGGTCAGCAAAATATCGATGTGGTGTTAAAAGCCAACAACCAGTCTTTAAAAGAAGTGGTAGTTATAGGTTATGGTACACAAACCCGTTCAACCTTATCGGGCGCGGTATCAACCGTTGGTTTGGATAAAGTAAGCTCACGCTCATTCAATAACCTGCAGGAAGCTTTACAAGGCAAAGCGGCGGGTGTGGTTGTGAATAACAATGGTGGCGATCCTACCAATGCGCCTATGGTAAACATTCGTGGCCTGGGTGGTATCAACGGTGAGCAGCCTTTATATGTTATCGACGGATCGGTTTTTTATCCCGGTACCCCGGTTATTAACCCCAACGATGTAGAAGCGATTTCGGTTTTGAAGGACGCATCAGCAGCTATTTATGGCGCCCGCGCATCTGGTGGTGTTATCCTCATCACTACTAAAAAAGGTACCAAAGGAAAAATGGCTATCTCTTTTGATGCCAAACAAGGTTTTTCGAATGCCTGGAGAAAACTGGAAGCATTGGACGCTAAAGAGTATGCCGATGTATATAACACCGCTGCTGATAACGCTGGCAAGCCACGCCTGCCGGCTTTTGATGCCACTCAATATCCCGACGGACAAATAACCCGCACCAACTGGGTTGATGCCGTATTCAGAACAGGGCATACACAGGATTATAACGTAAACCTGAACGGAGGTAACGATAAATCCAACTATTTCATGAGCTTTAATTACCGCAAAGGAACAGGGATATTATTAAATACCTATTCCGAGCGTTATGCGTACCGTATCAACTCTACTCATCAGTTGAATAACTGGTTAAAGGTTGGCGAAAATTTATCTTATACCTATTCAGATGGTCGTGGTACTAATACCTTTAGTGGTTATACCGGTGCTATCCAGGCGGCCATATTTTATCCGCCAAGCATTACAGTGCGTACACCATCGGGCGCTTATTCAGGTTTACCTCTAACCTACGCTGGTTCCTACGGCGACGTAGTTAACCCGGTAGCCAACCTGGAGCGTATTGATACCAGCAACCCGGTAAATACCATTATTGCTAACCCGTATTTTGAGGCCGACATCATCAAAGGATTGAAGTTCAGGTCGAACTATTCGATCACCAAGAGCTTTTATTATTTCAAAGGCTTTACACCGATTGTGCCCGAGGTTGGTAAACCCAGCTTAACCAATACCCTGAACGAGTCATCATCACAAGATTCAAGGTTCCTGACCGAGCAAACTTTAAACTACAAAAAATCATTAGGTAAAAACAACCTGGATGTATTGGCTGGTTACACTTACCAGAAAAACAGCAGCATGGGTTTATCGGCTTCCCTTTCGGGTTTTAGCAATGAAGATCCCCTGTTCCGCTATTTTATCAATGGTACAGGTACACCGGTTCCAAAACCTGGCGATTACCGGACTGATGAGGCGCTGATCTCTTACCTTGCCCGTGTTAATTATGATTACGATGGCAAATACCTGTTATCATTAACCGGTCGTAGGGATGGTACATCGTTGGTTGCCCCTCAGAACAGGTTCCAGAACTTTGGTTCGATATCTGGCGGATGGGTAGTAAGCCGCGAGAATTTTATGCAGAAGCTAACCTGGCTAAGCAACTTAAAGGTAAGAGGCAGCTACGGCGTATTGGGTAACTTATCATCTGTAAGTACAACAGCGGTGAGCCCTAACCTGAGCGTAGGTAGTGTTTACTTAGGTTCAGACCCGGCACAGTTAAACGGTTATTATAGCTATGACCGCGCCAACCCGAACCTGACCTGGGCCCGTTCAAAACAAACCGATATCGGTTTAGATCTGGGCTTCCTGAACGAACGCATCACCTTAACCGCCGATTATTTTGTTAAAAAAACCGAAAATATGCTGATGAACATACCTGCAGGTATAGGTTTGGGCAGTGTATGGGTTAATGGCGGCGAGGCACGTGATAAAGGTCTTGAGTTTAGTCTGGGTTATAATAGCGATCCTAAAAAAGCATTCCGTTATGGTGTAAATGCCAACGTAAGTACGCTTACCAATAAGTTACTGTCATTACCTAATGGCAACACCACCATCCCGGGTGTAAGCCCAAGCGTACGTGGCTTGCTGGCACCTGCCTGGGTGCAGGTTGGTCAGCCGTTGTACTCATACTATTCTATCAAAACCAATGGTTTGTTCCAGAGCCAGGCAGAGGTGGATGCTTACAGAGGTAAGAACGGACAGCTGATTCAGCCAAATGCCAAACCGGGTGATATCCGTTTTGTGGATGCCAACGGCGATGGTAAAATTGACGATAACGACCGTCAGTTCCTGGGTAGTGCTTACCCTAAATTTACCTACGGTTTGAGCCTGAATGCCAGCTACAAAGGTTTCGATCTGAATATCTTTTTACAAGGTGTGCAAGGCAATAAATTATACAATGCTTTAAAATATACCAGCTTAAATGCCGGTGGTTTGGGTCAGAATTACAACCTGCTGAAAGATGTACTGAACGCCTGGACTCCACAGCACACCAATACCACTATCCCACGTGTAACTGCCAGCGACGCTAACGGCAACTTTGGTACCAACTCTGATTTTTATATCGAGAACGGCTCATACCTGCGCTTTAAGAACGTAACCCTGGGTTATACTTTCTCGCCAGCATTGTTAACCCGTGCCGGTATCAGCAGCCTGCGTGTGTATGCTACATCAAACAACTTGTTCACCATTACCAAATACAAAGGTTTTGATCCGGAAGTTGGGTTTGACAACTATGGTATCGACGTAGGCCGTTACCCGCAATCGCGCTCGTTTATTTTCGGTATCAATTTAAATCTGTAAGTAAAGCAATCATGAAAAAGATCAGCAATATTATATTAGCATTATCGGCAAGCATGCTTTTGGGTGCCTGCACTAAAAATCTGAATATCAAACCACAGGGCGCGGTATCTGAAAACAACTTCTGGCAAACCGGCGATGATGCCCTGCTGGGCGTAAACGCCATGTACGAGCCTTTTGACGGCGAAGAATTTTACGGTCGTGGTTATATGTGGTTCATCAATGCCAGCGACGATATGGTTACCGGCCGTATCAATACCAATGCCGATGCCATCAAAAACTTTAGCCCAACTTATTACTCAGGTGGTTATACCGTTGACCAGTGGGATATGCGTTACTCGGTGATCAGGCGTGCCAATGACGTGATTAACAAGGTGCCTGCCATCAGCATGGATGGTTCCCTGAAAAACCGTTACCTGGGCGAGGCCTATTTTTTAAGCGGTTTGATGTATTTTCAAATGGCTTATAATTATGGCGATGATCGTGCAGGGTTACCTATCATTACCCGCTCCAACAATAATGATCCAAATCCTACACCAAGAGCAGCCAACGTTGGCCAAAACTATACTTACATTGAAGGTGAGCTAAAAAATGCTGCCAACCTGCTGCCATACTTCGAGCAGTTAAGTCCTGCCGATCAGGGCAGACCGCACAAAGTAGCTGCCTGGGCTTACCTGGCTAAAATGTACCTGTACAAAAAGGATTATGCCAATGCCCAAAAATATGCCGATTCGGTGATCAGCAAGGGTAATCGTGCCTTGTTACCTAATTTTGCCGATGTTTTTAAAGCGGCCAATAACTTCAGTTCAGAATATATCTGGTCGGCGGTGAGTACTGCAAAAGGTTCAAGCGGCTGGGGCAGTATATTGCCCGGTGTTATGCTGGAGAACAAAGGCTGGGGACTATTTAACGGCTGGGGTTACTATCAGCCAACCAAAGAGCTGTATGATGCTTTTGAGGCAGGTGACAAACGCCGCGAAGCTACTATCCTGAAGCCGGGCGACGTGTTTCAGTATTTTGGTGCGCCAAAAACTTATGCTTCCGTAAACAGCTTATCCGGTTACCAGTTCAACAAGTATATGGAGCCATTTTCATATGCTAATCCGGTAGGTTCATCTATCAGCCCAAATGGCGATCACCCCACCACCAACCTGAACGTACCATTGATGCGTTATGCCGAAGTTATCCTGATCAAAGCAGAAGCAGAACTGATGCAAGGCAAAAATGCCGATGCGGAGATCAATATGATCCGTCAGCGTGCCGGTCTGAAAGCTATCACAGGTGCTACCATGGCCGATCTGAAAAACCAACGCCGCTGCGAACTTGCCGGCGAATGGGCCGACCGTCACCGCGACCTGGTACGCTGGGGTGATGCCGCCGCCACTTACGCCAAACCACTGCACGGTTATACCGGTTCGGTAATATGGCCTGCACGTAACTTTAACCCGGCTGTAAACAATGTTTGGGCAGTACCCCAAAAAGAAATTGACCGCAGCAACGGTGTTATCAAACAAAACGCTGGTTGGTAATCTGCGCCTAATAAAAACAGGGCTATGTGCGAATCCCCTCTTGAGAGGGGGAAGGGGTGTGTTTATCAAGGCGAAATGAACGCGTAACAACACACCCCAGCCACTACTCAACCTCACACACCCCCTCTCAAGAGGGGATCTTAAAACAACAAAGGCCGCCGGGTACCCGGCGGCCTTTGTTGTTTTCGCACCGTCTTTAGCCTTTGGAGAAAGAAAGGATTTTTAGATAATAAATAAAAAATATGTCATTGCGAGGTACGAAGCAATCTCCTCGCGTTCTCATGGATAAGAATAGCTACGAGATTGCTTCGTCGTTCCTCCTCGCAATGACATATTGGGTAAAGTGGAATTCCCTCTTTTCGTCGAAGCATGGTGGGCAAAGGCCTCTGCGCGCGTCCTTCGACAGGCTCAGGATGACAGGCCATGGTAGGTTAAACAGAAAAGAACCCTTCCAACGCAGCATTTACTAAACCACACAATTATTTATTAAATTTGATTACCAATCAAACAGAACCCTAAAGTACTCCGTAGTAGCATAAACAAGTTATGGAAGAAACCAGAATTACATCCCTCAAGGAATTTTATCCGTTTTATTTAACCGAGCATAGCAATTCCACCTCCAGGATATTACACTTTATAGGTACGGGCCTGGTGTTTGTAGCTTTAATAGCGGGCTTTGTGTTCAACTGGCGTTTTTTTATTGCCATTCCGTTTTTGGGTTATGGCTTTGCCTGGGTAGGGCATTTCTTTTTCGAAAAAAACAAACCCGCCACATTTAAGTATCCGGGCTATAGTCTGGCCAGCGATTTTATACTCTTTTATGATCTGTTAACCGGCAAACAACCGTTTAAGGTTAAACGGTGAAGAAGGTTAATTGTCATCCTGAACAGAGTGAAGGATCTATTCTATAATAGAAAAGTTCAATAATAGATGCTTCGTTCCTCAGCATGACAAATCCTGTTTTTTTACCCACTTTTCAGCGAAGCTGAAGAGAGGGGCGACGAGCGCAGCGATGCCGCGGCGAGTCTACTCCTCATCAAAAGAAAAATGCTGGCGCAGTTTCTCCTGTTCCAGATCAAGCAGGGCCAGTTGCTGTTTGACGATATCGTCATTGATGTTTTCTTTCTTGTTCAATGTTTTCAGCAGGTCGCGCTGCTCCTGCATCATATCCTCCAGTATCATGATATAATCGCGGTAAAAGGCTTCGGCGCGGCCTTTGCCATCGGCCTTGTCCCAGTCGGCCAGCAGTTCCATATCCGCATCAATCTTCATTTTAATGGCTTTCACCATATCGTTTTCTTTAAGATGTTTGGCGTATTTTTTTTGGAGCAGATTCAATGTTACTACCGAAAGTTTTTTTCGTACCAGTTGCCGTTGCTGTTCAAATGATACGGTATAGTCCGGGTCGGGCATATCCACCCATTTAATAAGCAGGGGCAGGGTAAGTCCTTGCAGTATAAGCGTAACCAGGATAACCGAAAAGGTGATAAACAAAATAAGGCTCCTGTTGGGGAAAGGTGCGCCTGAATGGAGCGCCACCGGTATACTGAGCGCTGCTGCCAATGATACCACACCCCGCATACCGGCCCAGCCTAATAGCAAGGGCCCTTTCCAGCCCGGACGGTTATCGGCAGTGGTAATATACCTGCTGATGAATACGGTGAACACCGAGGCCCCAAAAGTACTGGCGAGGCGGGTAACAATTAAAACTCCCGAAATAATGGCACTGTAACGGATAGCCGGACCGAGTCCGTTAGGGCCCAAATCTTTAATGATCACCGGGAACTCCAGACCGATCAGCATAAATACAAAACCGTTAAGCACAAAGGCTACCGCCTCCCAAACGTTGATGCCCTGCAGCCGGCTGCGATGGGTTAAAAAGCTATCGCGCCTGATAGAAAGGAATAATCCCCCGCTTACCACCGCCAGTACGCCCGAAAAATTAAAGGCCTCTGCGGCCATATACATAGCGTAGGGGGTAATGAATGTAAGGATGATATCGATATTGGTAGTAGTAGGTAGCCAGCGGTGAATGGCATAAAACACCAGCGCTATGGCCAGGCCTATCAATATCCCCATTATAATAACCAATGCAAAGCTCAGGGTAGCCTGGCCAATGGCAAAAGAACCCGTAACAATGGCCGCAGCTGCAAACCTGAAGATCACCAAACTGGCTGCATCATTCATGAGGCTTTCGCCTTCCAGTATGGTGATGAGGCGTTTGGGCACTTTTACATTTTTAAGTATAGTGGTGGCCGATACCGCGTCGGGTGGGGATACGATACCACCCAGCAGGAAGCCCGCAGCCAGTGTAAAACCCGGAATCACGTTGCTGGATACCAGGGCCACAACTCCGGCGGTTAAAATAACAATGATGAAGGCAAAACTGCTGATCACCCGCCGCCATTTCCAAAAATCTTTCCAGGAGGTGCTCCAGGCTGCTTCATATAGTAGCGGCGGCAAAAATATCACAAATATCATGTCGGGCGCTATCTCAATACCATTGAAACCCGGTGCAAAACCCAATCCCAGTCCGGCTATTACCAGTAATATAGGATACGCTATCTTGATTTTTTGGGCCAACATCACTATCGCTATAATGATGGCCAGCAGGCAGGTATATTGAATAATGAGATGGTGCATGTAAGTTTGGATGAATTACTAAAATACAATAATTAACCATTGATGGTTGTATTGTGTTGTTTGATATCATGAAAAAGTATATCAACACACACCGCACTAATTTGCTTGTCAATTGCTAAAGCGATACGCACGGCGTATCTGGGTGATTCGCCGTTTAGATGAGGCTTTTCCCCAAAAAAATTGTATCTTTATATCAATAAAAAACAGCCCGGTTACCCTTTTTACAGGATAACCGGGCTGTTTTGTTAAGGTCCAAATAAGGCCAAAAGTTGGCTATTTAGTATGTAGTTATTTGACAATCAATAAATTAATACTTTTTAAAGTTTTAAAAAGCACTCCAAACGGCGTTGGAATTTGTTAAAAAGTGTTAAAATCGATGGTTTTGGATCAATTTTAACGCGTTTTAGCCCCTTTTTTGGCCAGAAAAATGTTAAAATTTAAGGTTTAAAAAGTTTTTCGAACCCCAAATATTAATGATCTGACGACGGAATAACCAGCGCTTTTTTCTTATCGCGCTTAGCCACAAAAAGCAATAGCGGCAGCACAATCGCAAAAAACGATCCGATGAGGAAATAGCCATCCAGGTAGCTGGAAAAGGATGATTGCTGAATCACCACTTTCTCTACCAGCAACATAGCCTTCTGTTTGGCATCAAACAAGCCGAAGCCTTTTTGCATAAAGGCTGTGGCATAGCCGTTTATGCGGTTAATAAAGGCGGGGTTATCGGGCGTAATATGGGTAATGAGGTCCATCCGGTGCGAGGCAATACGCCGGGCCACATAGGTATTGATGATAGAAATACCAAAAGAACCACCCAGCTGCCGCATCATATTGTTGAGTGCGGTTCCCTGGGGCATATCCTTGAGCTCCAGTGATGATACAGCCAGGGTACCTAGTGGAACAGTTAATAAAGCCATGCCAATCGCCCTGAAAATGAGGTTTAGAGTAATATCAATAGCCGGTGTTTCCAGGTTGATCCTGGACATCGACCAGTTGAAATAAATAAAACACGCAAAACCAAAAAACACGATCAACGCTGCCGAAACACCCTTTTGCAACAGCTTACCAGTAACTATCAGTGCCAGAACCGCCACGATAGAACCTGGTAAAAGCAACAATCCGGATTGGGTAGGGGTAAAATTGAGTAGGCGCTGCGCCACCACTGGGGTAAGATAGATAGAAGTGTACATACCCATGCCGGTAATAAAAGTAAGTACTGCCGCAATACTTAACGACCGGAACCGGAGGATACGCAGGTTTACCACGGGATTCTCAGTGTATAACTCCCAGATAATAAAGCCCGTGAGAGAAATGGCAGCTACAACGGTTAAAAAAACAATGTAGCCGGCAGCAAACCAATCATCCGTTTGGCCACGCTCCAGCACTACCTGTAAAGAGCCTATGCCGATGATCAGGAGGATGATGCCCAGCCAGTCTACGTGTTTGATCTTTTGCCTGATAGCGGGTTCGTGCAGCAGGAAATAGCAGGAAATAGCCGCAGCCACGCCGATAGGGATATTGATATAAAAAATCCAGGGCCAGGAGAAATTTTCGGTGATATAACCGCCCAGTGTTGGACCGATAGTAGGCCCGATAAACACACCGATACCAAACAAGGCGCTCGCGGTAGCTTGTTTCTCCTTGGGGAAAAGTTCATAAACTACCGTTGCCGAAACGGAAAGCAAAGCACCACCGCCCAATCCCTGCAGAAACCGGAAACTCACCAACTCCCATATGTTGGTGGCGTTACCGCACATAAAAGAACAAAAGGTAAACAGGATAATGGAGCCGATATAATAATTGCGGCGACCCAGGTTATTCACCAGGAAGCTGGTCATAGGGATGATGATCACGTTGGCAATGGCGTAAGAGGTGATCACCCAGGAAATATCTTCGAGCGTGGCGCCCAGGTTACCGCTCATATAATTGAGGGCTACGTTCACAATGGATGTGTCAATGAGTTCCATAATAGCGGCGGCTATTACCGTGATCAGGAGGATTTGTCGTTTGATGGGGTTCATGATATACATTATACCAATCGGTATATTTTGTGATAAATTTTTTTATTAATTAGTTGTATGGATAGATGGAAAGTATGCCCAGACTTTATTCATGAAGCAAATATATACCGATCGGTATATATTTAATATGCACCAGTGATTTAAATAACAATTTGCTGACAAAAAGCAGATGGCGAATCAAGGAAAGCTTTTAAAACAAATGACGGGGCAGGAGGCACCTACGGAGCCTTTGAACTAATGTTTTCTGCCTATAAACAGGTTACTCCTCCGGAGTTGTATTCGTGCCATTACTTAACTGCGGAGGAGTAACCTGTTTATAGATAAAGTATAGAAAAAGTGTTGGCTCCGTAGGTGCCTCCTGTTTAAAAGCGATCTCTCTTGATATATAAAATGAACGGCTTAAATATGCGGGGGAATGATATATTTGTAAAGCATCGATTTTAGTACTGCTAAATCGAGTTTATAAACCAATTGTCCCGGCTTGGGGCTTTACCGTTAACCAATCTGCTGTATGAAAAGTTATACCATTTTAATTTCCATAGTGGCTGCCCTGGGCGGACTATTATTTGGCTTTGACACCGCCGTAATAGCCGGCTCATTACAATACCTCAAACCCGTTTTTCACCTTAACGATGCCGAAATAGGGTTGGTAGTAGCCGCCGCTTCCATAGGTTGTATTCCCGGTGCCCTGTTTGCCGGTGGTTTAGCCGATAAGTTTGGACGTAAAAAGCTGATGATCGTAACCTCGGTATTATACGTGATAGCTGCTTTAGGTAGCGGTATAGCAGGTAGTTATGTTCAATTGGTGGTGTACCGTTTTATAGGTGGGGTGGCCATCGGTATGGCATCGACCCTGGCGCCTATTTATATATCAGAAGTGGCGCCGCCAAAGTTTAGGGGGAGGCTGGGTATGCTGCAGCAACTGGCCATCGTAACCGGTATTTTGTTGTCGTTCATATCTAATTATGTGATAGCCAAAGCGCCTTTTGCTTTTTTAAACGATGGGAATATCTGGCGCTATATGCTGGCCGCGGCGGTAGTGCCTTCGGTTATTTTCTTTATCCTGTTGCTGCTGGTGCCCGAAAGCCCGCGCTGGCTTATCGCCAAAAATAAAATAAAGGATGCGCAAAGGGTGTTTGATCATATCTATTCAAAAAACGAAAGTGTGGAGCAGGTTGAGCTGGTTAGCAAGGACATAGCAACGGAAGATACCTCTGCCCTGAAAGAGGTATTTACCCCACGCTTCAGAAAAGTGGTGATCATCGGGCTGGTATTTGCTTCCATAGCCCAGCTTACGGGTATCAATATTGTGTTTTACTATGCTCCGCTGATATTTGAAAAGGTAAATGTGGGCGGCAGTGTACTATTTCAAACCATGCTAACCGGTGTGGTTAACCTGATATTTACCCTCCTGGCTTTCCCGCTGATTGACAGGCTTGGTCGTAAAAAATTGTTATTGATTGGCTCGGTGATCATGGGGCTTTGCATGTTTGTGCTGGCCGCCCTGTTTCATTTCGACCTGTTGCACAACTACTTTGTACTGCTAACCATATTTGTTTATATAGGCGGTTTTGCCTGCACCTGGGGCGTAGTGTTGTGGGTGTACGTTGCCGAAATATTCCCTAACCGGGTTCGTGGTACGGCCACATCCATAGCGGTATTTGGTAATTGGGTAGCCAATTCCATTGTTTCGCTTACGTTTCCGGTGATGCTTGCGCAACTGGGTCCGGTGTACACTTTTGGAGTTTACGGCATCATTAATATTAGTATGATTTTGTTTGTAAGCCGTTACGTGTTTGAAACCAAAGGTGTTCCGCTCGAGAGGATCGAAGAGCTGTATGCCAAGGTGTAATTAAAAGCCTCACCTGATCTGTGCTTCACTGGGTGGGTAAGAAAAACAGATTTGTCATGCTGAACGCAGTGAAGTATCTATTGTTGAACTTTTCAATTGTAGAATAGATCCTTCGTTCCTCAGGATGAAAAAAATGAAAGAAAGTCCCCTCCATGCGCGAAGCAGAGAGAGGGGTGACGAGCGCAGCGATGTCGGGGTGAGTTGATACCATACAGCAATTTAATACATCCAAATACCTCATCGATCATACTTTTTTCTGTAACTTTAAATTATTCACATTTATATGTTCCGGCGTTTACAGAATTGGGTCAACCGTCATTTTTCGTCTATTTTTTCATTATTGTTGATGGCCTTGCTGGTTATCGGCAGTATGACGCTGAAGGATAATTACCTCATCGTAACCAAATACACGCCTTCGGGTATCATCAACTGGGAAATCAATACCAGTAATGCCCGCCGGGATTCCATCTTAAAAGAATGGCAGGCCGGATTTAAGAAAAACCAGATATATACCCGCGAAACCACTTATCCCGAAACCGTAACCGGTATCGAAACAGCGGTTTTCCGGAACAATGCCGACTATAGTTTTATCGGGGTTTATGTAGGTATCCTGCTTATTCTCATCTTCCGGATAGGCAGCCAAAAGGCTAATCGCCGCCGCCGGGTGATCTCACAACGTACGGTGATCACATTAAGCTCAGTAGTGCTCCTGGCGGCATTGCTGGATGTGTTTGAGAACATCATGACCAACCGCACGCTGCAGCATTTTAAACTGAAGCTGCCTTTGCCCGATACTTTACTTATTGGTTTACCGGCCTGTATCAAATACCTGTTGCTGGCTTTTATCGCTTGTAAACTGCTGTACGAGGGCTTTAAGCTGGGTAAACCCCGGTTTTGGTTGGAGTATACCACCGCCTGGATAGGGCGCCTGCTCACCTATTCCTGGCGTTTCCGTATCGTACTGATCACGCTGCTGGTTTTTTTCCTGGGGCTTTTTATCAGCGCGCAGATTCAGGATATGCTGCTGTCGATCAATACCTCGCGATGGGCCAGTTTTTATTTCCTGGTAGCCATCACTTTGCTGGCGCTCATGTGCTGGCATTTGCCCAAGGCTATTGATAACTCCATCAAAATAAGCTACAAATGCTTTTTTATGGGGCCGATTGATTTTGATACCAGTCGCTTACCCGCGGGTTCCAGGCCATCGCTTAAGGTGGATACGGCCAGGTTATTTGGCGCTGCCGCTTTCTTGATCCCCGCTACAGGCATCCTGCAAACCATGAATGCCTACCAGATTGATTACCTGCTGAAAGATGTACCCCCGCTGATCCTCTTGCTGGCTTCCATCATTTTTTATAAGATTATTTTGCGCTATAAATGGATAGATAAGCTGTTTAAATCACAGGGTAAAGTAGTGGTATGGCGTTTTTGGGTGAGTATGGCTGCCTTGATACTACCCATGATCATCTGGGGGAGTATCGACGGAAAGCGTAACCGGGAGCCACACTTCCTGGCTTACCTGTCGCTTGATCTGTTCTTTTTATCGGCCATGTTTGTGATCACTACAGCTTTGCGTACGGGTATCCCGGGTATCCGTAAATGGCACGCGGCACCCTGGATAAGCTTTTGCGGTGTGATAGCTTTGCTGTTTTTTGTCCTGTGCAACTTTCCGCCATTTTTAAATGAGCTAACCAGCGGCAACCGTTATTATACCATGCCTATTGTATTGTGCGCGGCTGCAGGCTACCTGTTGTTCTTTTCCTTTTTGTTGTTCGCCGGTAAGAAAACGGGGTTTAGTCTGATCACTTTTCTGTTGATGTTTACCCTGTATCGATCGATCAGTACCATAACCGCCTATCATGAAGCCTATGTTCAGAGAGAGAACGGTTATCACAAATCGCTGGATTCCTTGGACCGCTATACCGAAAACTGGCTCAAAAGCCGTAAACAGGAAATTAAAGATTTTGCAGCCAGAAATCCTGATAAGCCTTATCCTGTGTTTTTTGTTAACGCTTATGGCGGAGGATTACGGGCTACAGTTTGGACAACTATGGTTATCGGAACATTGGATAGCCTGGTCAAAGATCGATATCCTGCCGGGCCAAACACCCGCGACTTTCAGCATTATGTTTTTTCCTATTCCGGGGCTTCCGGAGGCACTATAGGCTTATCCTTATTGAGTAATGCGAGGTATCAGCACCGGCAAAATCCGGTAAAGGATACTGTTTTTTACCCGGTTAATTCGCTGGCTATTTATCGTAATGATTATCTCACCTCCAACATAGTAGCCTTACTGGGCCGTGACATGATTGCATCGTCATTAGGGATAGCCCCCTGGGCCGACAGGGCAAGGTTGATGGAAGAGGATTGGGAGCGGCACACCCATGCACGTCACCTGGATATGAAAGTTACTTTAGGCAGGATGTGGAAAGGCGGCAATTATGAGGTGCCCTTACTATTTGCCAATACATTTGATGTGGACAGCGGTAAAAAAGGTATATCGGCCCCGGTATTGCTGGATAGCCTTGATTTTCCATCCACCATATTCCTGGAGCAGGAAATTGAAGACCCCGGCGATCTGCGCCTCAGTACCGCTGCTTTTTTGAGCGCCCGGTTCCCTTATGTAAGCCCTACGGCCAAGCTCAATGGCAAACATCATTTTACCGATGGGGGCACCTGGGATAATTCGGGCGCGGAAACTTCATTGGGCGTGCTGACGGTTTTTGAACGGGTACGGGCCAAATTGATTAAGGAGGATCCGATTTTTAACCATATCCAACCACAATTCCTGTCGCTGCCTAACTCGGTACAGCAAACGGAAGACGCGGGTAAACCCGGTAATTTATTTGAGCCGCTGGCGCCACCCGTAGGTATTTTAAATAGCCGCGTTGGGTATATGAAAAAATCAGAAGACTGGAATTACTCCATGTCGCGAATAAAGCATTATGGGTTTTACCTGTTCCGCCCAACTGCCGAAAGGGTTCCTAATACCCATATCTGGCCTGTATTGCCACTCGGCTGGCAAATATCAGATTATGCCATGACCCGGATGCGCCTGAGCGTATTGCGCGACAGCGTTACCATTAATAAAGTGATGGAACGTTTTGGTACGGCAGAGAAGATAAAGCGGTAAAGGTCTGGGGAAGTCTTTTTCAGTTCCCTCCCCACGGGAGGGGCGCGTAGGGTAGGTGTAATGGCAGGGAGGGGTTTATACAAGCGACAGAATTGATAAGCGATGAAACCCCTTCCTCCCCTTCCCGAGGGAAGGAATCGCACAAGGCCTTGGCTCCAATGTCGTTCGCACCCTTGTTGATGTTGTCACCAACAACTTATTATCATCGACTAGGCAGTAGAATGTTGGTGACAACACCAACATTGACGAGAGGTAAAGGCTTGTCACCCTGAGCTTGTCGAAGGGCGCGCGGAGAGGCCTGTCCACCATGCTTCGACGGGTTCAGCATGACATCCTTTTTTTGAATAAAAATCGTTTAATAGGCAATTACCCTATATCCTCGGACGTTTTTTTACCGTAGTGCCACCGGCAGTGCTTCCTGAACTATTCCGGTCTGTTTTGATATAATTGCTATGTTGCGGGCGAAAGCTGCGTTGCTGCACTGGTGGTTTGGCTGCGGGTTTATCAGCAGCTTGTTTTACGCTGAGCACGCGGTCGCCCATGGGGGTGCCGTCAAGTCCTTCAATAGCGCGGTCGGCACCAGCCTGGTCGGTCATTTCCAGGAAGGCATATCCTTTGCATTTACGGGTCTTTTTATCCCGTACTATCTTGATAGTATTAACAGTGCCATAGGAATTGAATATTTTAACTAATTCAATTTCTGCAATATCAAGAGGAAAGCCGCCGACAAATAATTTCATGGTAAATTTTGATGTTTGGAATTAACAAATATAAGTTATCCGGACTAAAAAGTATGAAATGCCACAAATTGTTTGCTCAGAAGTTAATTTTTAATCAAAAAGCTTATGAATTGAATGCGAGAGGAAGATTTCCCCTGCAGTCCCTTCAGGGTCTCTCGAAGAGGACCCTGAGGTATAGAGTCGAGTTAGAGGGAATCTCAGGGTCCCTTTCAGGAGACCCTGAGGGGACGCAGGGACTATAAACTTGACAAAAAAGTGGGTTTACACTTTTTGCGGGAAAAATATTATAATTAATTGATTATCAAATAAATAAACTTGTGTTAACCCTAAAAAGTGTAAACCCATGTAAACCCACTTTATGGAACAAAATTATAAATGGCCATCCAATTTTTATAAATTAGGTTCATGAAAACAACCGATCTTAATCTACTCACCAATTGCTGGCGTAAAGCCGTTCCATTAATGGCAGCTGCCCTGCTCTGCAGCGGTATTAGCCAGGCACAATCCAGCAAAGCGGTCATTGACAACATCATGCAGGAAGAAACCAATAACTCGCAGCTTGAAAAACTGGCCCATGAGCTTTTTGATGGCATTGGTCCCCGTTTGGTGGGCACGCCCCAAATGAAGCAGGCCAATGACTGGGCTATAGCCAAATACAAAAGCTGGAACATAGATGCCCATAACGAAAAATGGGGCGAATGGCGCGGATGGGAGCGGGGTATATCGCACATTGATATGGTGTCGCCGCGTGTAAAATCATTGGAAGGCACCCAACTGGCCTGGAGCCCGGGCATGGGTAAAAAAACGGTAAGTGCCGAAGTTATTATTCTTCCAGACCTGGCCGATTCTGTAGCTTTTCAGCAATGGCTGCCTAATGTGAAAGGTAAATTTGTAATGATATCCATGTGCCAGCCAACCGGCAGGCCCGATTATAACTGGCAGGAATTTGCCCTTAAAGAATCATTTGAAAAGATGAAAGCCGAGCGTACAGCGATGACTGATGCCTGGCGCAAACGCATCAGCAAAACGGGGTATACTACCCGTACGCTTCCTGTAGCACTTGAAAAAGCGGGTGCTGTAGGTATATTGACCAATAACTGGTCAGCTGGTTTTGGGGTTGATAAAATATTTGGCGCTTATACCAAAATAGTACCTACGGTTGATATCGCGCTGGAAGATTATGGTATGTTGTACCGGTTAAGTGAATCGGGTGGTAAACCGGTGATCAGCATGCATACCGAATCAAAGGAACTAGGTGTAGTACCTACTTTTAATACTATTGCTGAGATAAAAGGTACCGAAAAGCCTAATGAATATGTAATGCTATCTGCCCATTTTGATTCCTGGGATGGTGGCACCGGCGCCACAGATAATGGTACCGGAACGCTTACTATGATGGAGGCCATGCGACTGCTGAAAAAATATTATCCTCACCCCAAACGTACCATACTGGTTGGCCATTGGGGCAGCGAAGAGGAAGGCCTGAACGGTTCACGTGCTTTTGTGGAGGATCATCCCGAAATTGTGCAGAATTTACAGGCCCTGTTTAACCAGGATAATGGTACCGGAAGGGTCGTAAATCTATCAGGACAAGGTTTTGCCGATGCTAAGGATTATTTAAGCCGTTGGCTGGAAGCCGTACCTGATACTATTAAAAACCGTATCAAAACCAACTTCCCTGGTCAACCCGGAGGCGGCGGATCTGATTTTGCTTCGTTTGTGGCCGTTGGTGCGCCTGGGTTTTCACTGAGTTCACTAAACTGGTCGTACGGTTCATACACCTGGCACACCAACCGCGATACCTATGACAAAGTAGTATTTGACGACTTGAAAAACAATGCTATTCTGGCCGCTATTATGGCCTACATGGCTAGTGAAGATCCGGCTAAAACCTCTACAACAAAAACAGAAGGCATTAAATGGCCCGTACAGGTTAAAGCTACCCGCCGGGGCGGATTAGATAAGTAAGCCTGAAATAATAATGACCGGTTGGCGCCCTCAATACATGAGATGCCAACCGGTTTTCTAAACTCGGTTGCTAAAAAACATTGAACAAAATCTCCCAATGAAAAAACATCTTTATCTCTTTCTGCTATTTATATCCTCTGTAAGTTTTGCACAAAACAGCAATATATCGTTTATAAACCCCTCATCTGTGAGTACATCTAAAGGATACTCACAAGCTGTTACTATTGATCTGGGCAAAAACACCATGCTTATCCTATCCGGGCAGGTTGCTCTGGATAAGGATGGCCATCTGGTAGGTAAGGATGATATCTCTGCTCAAATTCAACAGGTATTCACCAATATCAAAAATATAGTGGAAGCGGCAGGCGGTAATATGAATGACGTTGTAAAACTTAATTATTATATGACCGATGTTTCGCAGGTACAGGTTCTCCGCGGAATCAGGGATAAATTTGTAAATACAGTTCATCCACCAGCAAGCACATTGGTGCAGGTCAGTAAGCTTTTCAGAGATGATATTTTGGTTGAGATAGAAGCTACGGCTATTATTCAGAAAAAATAAAAGAGCCTGTCATTCATTCTTGATTAATAAGATGATATTTTGTGTATTATCTATCCGCTGCTAAGGTCTATTTAATTTTATTGCTGCGTGTTTATCGGGCTCTTTAGCTCATTCTAAAACATTCTCACCACAGGAGCACCTCCTATTTGTTTTTTTATGAAACATTAAGGCTATTTTATTTATTATTATATAATAATGATTTGCCTGAATAATAATATGAAAAACGATACCGTCGAATTAACTAAAAATGCTAAAGAAGTAGTATTGGCCTTTATAGATGCCATGAATAAGGAAGATTTTACATCGGCCAGGAAATATTTAGCAACGGATATGACTTTTAAAGGAGTATTGGGTGCACGTGATGGGGCAGAGGCCTATATGAACGATATGGAGAAGATGAAATTTAAATACGATTTAAAAAATACCGTGGCCGAAGGAGATGATGTGTGTTTGTTTTATGATATTGATATGGGGCGCGTCACCATATTCGGTTGTGGGTGGTATCAGGTTAAAGATGGTAAAATAAGCTCTTTTAGAGTAATATTTGATCCGCGACCGGTTTTAGAACTATCAAATAAAAATTAAAATAATTCATCGAACCTACACCTTATTAATTATTTATTACAAAAGCTTAACAGATGAAGAACGTATTAGTGACGGGAGGTACAGGCCTGCTGGGAAAAGAAGTTGTAAATCAGTTATTATCCATTAATTATGGAGTTACTGTGTTAAGTTCAAAGAAGAATGCTACCGTCCCCGCTGGTGTGCAATTGGTAAAGGGCGATCTGGCATCAGATAAAGGTTTGCAGGATGCCACACAGGATGCGGATATTATTATCCACTGTGCAAGTAATCCTAAAGATACGCAAAGTGTTGACATTAAAGGGACGCAAAATTTATTGAACGCCATAGACCGGGAGAAAACCTTGCATTTTGTTTATATCTCTATCATTAACGTTGATAAAAGTAATTATGCCTATTATCAAACTAAGATAAGGGTTGAACAAATGATAGCGGCCAGCGGGATTCCATTTTCAGTTTTGCGTACTACCCAGTTTCATAATTACGTGCTTTCTATTTTAAAAGCATTTGATAAAAAAAATGGTACACTGGCCATTCCCGATGGTATGCATTTTCAATCTATAGAGGTAAAGGAGGCCGCGACCTTGCTGGTCGATTTAGCACAAAGGGAACCAGTAGGATTGGTGCGTGGAGTGGGCGGACCGGAACTGCTTAAATTTGAAGAAATGGCAAAGACATATCTCCATGTACTCAGCCGTAAAGACGAATTAAAGGTACGACCGCTTCAGAGCGAAGAATATGATCGTTATCGTTCCGAAAATAATATCTGGCCTAATAACAGCTATGGTCGTGTAACATGGGAAGCCTTTTTACGGCATGATTTGGCAAGCTGATATAATTTCAGAACGCCTGTAGCAATTACTAAATTTTAGCCAATGCCTGTTCAAGATCTTGAATCAGATACCCGGTATCTTCTAAACCAACATACATCCTGATCAATTGAAGGCGTTCATCTGTTGCATTGTATTCCTGCTCCGGAATGGAGGCGATTGATGGTAGTATTAAACTTTCGTGCCCACCCCAGGAAACAGCCAATAATATATGTTGCAGGTTATTACAAAATGCTTCGATTTTTTTAAAAGAAGATTTTTTTAAACTGAAGCTAAATAATCCGCCGCAACCTTGCATCTGTTCATGTGCCAATTGTGTTTGTTTAAAACCCTCACTAAAAGGCCATATCACTTGTTGTATATGCTCATGCTCTTGCAGCCATTTGGTAATAACTCCGGTACTTTCAAAACTGCGTTGCAAACGTAATGGCAAGGTTCTTAAGCCTCTTAGCAACAGCCATGCAGAATGTGGTGAAATAGCAGGCCCCAGGTTCATAAATTCATGATCAAATATCTGCCTGATCAATTCTTTGTTGCCGGTAAGTACGCCGGCTACTACATCTGAGTGCCCTCCGATATATTTGGTGGCCGATTGCGCTACCAGATCGACACCCATACCAATAGGTTGCTGGTATATAGGGCTGCAATAACTGTTATCAATCATCGTCACAATACCACGTGATCTGGCAAATTGCGCAATCCTTTTAATGTCCTGTAGCTCGTAACTAAAAGTATTAGGGCTTTCCAGAAAAATTAATCGAGTTTCGGGGGTAACGGCAGTTTCAAAATTGTCATAAACAGAGCCATCAATAAAAGTGGTGTTTATACCAAATTTGGGTAAAAACTCTTTGAAAAGTTTTATGGTCCAGCTGTAAGGATTTTCGACTGCAACAACATGATCACCGGATTTTAGCAATGCAAGTAAGGGGACACTGATGGCCCCAATACCACTGCTAAATACCAAAGCATCATCCGCTCCGTCAAGAGCGGCCAGTTTTTTTCTTAATATACTCAACGTTGGATTTTGTCCTCTGGAGTACAAATTGGTATCAAATTCATCGGCCATAGCCTGTCTGAGACCTGTTACCGTATTAAATGTGAAATTGCTTGATTGTATGATGGGGGGCGAAACCGCGTTGAAGTAATTTTCTCTTTCTTCTCCCAATTCATTTAATATAAATGAAAGCTCCATAGTTAAGGTATTATAATAGTGTTCTGGCTGTTTTTAGTAATAAAATATATGATGAGACCGGCAACAAACGCACAAAGGCATATCAACGCAGCCAATGGATTTTCAATAAAGATGCTTATGGTAACAAACCAGTAGGCAACAATAAAAATAATGGGGATAACAGGGTACCATTTCATGGTATAAATACCGGATCCATCAAGGTGTTTGGTTTTTTTTCTTAAAATGAAAATAGTAACTGCTGCTGTGGAAAGCCCTATAGTATCAAAAAACATAACATAGGTGAGCATTTTTTGAAACGAGCTGATAAAAAACAAGATAAGGAGCACTGCGGTCACAAAAAAGCTCAAGCCAAACTCCTGTACCTGAGTTTTTTGGTTAACACGCTTAAAACGGTTGGGTAAGATTCCATCCTCGGCCATAGCATAATATACCCTTGGATTGGCCATGATATTAACGTTGATAAAAGCTAGTACAGAAACAAACATCAACAATGAGATGATCTTGTAGCCAACTGCTCCAAAAATGGCACCAGCCAGGGTGGCAGCCAGGGCTGTTTTATGCTGCAGGCCTTTGATACCCAAAACCGAATAATAAGCAAAGTTAATAAGCAGGTATAGGAATATAACTGTTATCATCCCTGTAAAAATAGCTTTAGGGATGTTTGTCTTGGCATTAATGATGTCGCCTCCAAAGTTAATAGTTTGCTGATAACCGCCATAAGTGAAAAATACGGCAACCAAACTTATCCCAAACGCACTCAAATTATATTTATTATTACCAGGTGGTACAATAATTCTATAGGTGCCAGGTGTTATATGACTTTTAAAAACAGCCGTGCAAAGGATAAGGATCATGCTTATTTTAAAAATGGTAAGCGCATTTTGGGTTCTCGCACTCATTTTAATACCTAAAAAGTTAATAATATACAAAATAAGTACGGATGTGATAGTCATGATCTTAATGCCCAAATCATTCTGCAGGTTTGCAGGCATAATTATAGGATTAATATACTCAGCACCTATGAGCGCCACAGCAGCCACCGAAGCGGCATTACTGATCACTAATATCCAATTAATCATGAAAGCGAATGCAGGGTGAAAACAATAGGAAAAAACTTTATAAAATCCGCCTGTAGTTGGATAACGCGCCCCTATTTCTGCAAAAGTAAGAGCCCCACATAAACTAACAGCACCTCCAAAAAACCAAGCTCCAAAATAAAGGAAAGGGTTACTTGAGCTGGTAGCTACTTCACCGGGTGTTGCAAAAATTCCCATCCCTATCACCAGACTGATAACGATCATGGAAAGATCAAAGCGGGTCAGTTTGGGCGTAATGCTCATATCAGTTTTGACATATCAATGTTTAATATTAAAGGGATGTTAATTTAAAATGGTAATTTAAGCATATTTATTAATTAAAATCTGTATTACTAAAAGGTTTTACTAACCTTGAGTAATGCATATATTATTTATAAAAAATGAACGTTTATGGTTAATCACTGCAATGAAATAATAAGTGTAGCAGCATTGTTATAAATTTATATTTTTGATAAACCGGGTATTTGCCTAATTTGTTGCTGCTAACGTAGTAAGCCTGAAAATCACAAGAGACTAACAAATAATGATAAATAAAAAAATATCCATAAAGGATATCGCAAAACTTACCAATACCTCCATTACAACGGTATCATTTGTTTTAAACGGCAAAGGCCGCATTAGTAAAGAGATAACCAAAAAGATTTTGGACGTGGCTGCCAAAAACGGGTATGAGCCTAATCGGATGGCGGTAGGTCTTCGTACCGGCGTTTCAAAAGTAATTGGTCTGGTGGTTGAAACCATCGGAGGTCCGTTTTTTGGGGCGATGGCCAAAGTGATAGAAGAAGAAGCCGAAAAAGAAGGGTACAGAATTATTTATTGCAGTACTAACAATAATATCCAAAAAGGAAAAGATGTGATCAGGATGCTTTCTCAACAATTGGTTGATGGTTATATTATTACACCAATGAAAGGATTAGAGAAAGATATACAAAATCTGGTAGCTAACGAAAAGCCCGTTGTATTAATAGATGGTTACTTTCCCGGTTTGGATATTCCTCACGTACTGGTTGATAATCATGGTAGTGCTTTTAACGCAGTAAATCATCTTTTAAAGGTTGGTTATAAAAAGATTGGCCTGATAACAGCCGACCTGGACCTGATCCAACTGCAGGATCGTACCCGCGGATATAAAGATGCTTTAAAGATAAATGACATAAAGGAAGATAAAAAATTGATATTTAAATTACCTTTTGATACCGATAAGGATAAAGCCATAGACTCCATAAAAGCCTTTATAAAGCAACAGAAACAGATGGATGCAGTATTTTTTACCACAAACTATTTAGGTACGATGGGGTTAGAAAGTATCAAACAGCTTGACTTGAATATTCCGCAGGACTTAGCTATGGTAAGTTTTGATGATAATGAAATATTTAGTTTGTATCCGCCCGGAATCACAACTATACAGCAACCAACATATGAGATAGCAAAATCGGCTATTGATCTTTTATTGGCTCAAATGGGATCAGATAAGCATAATATATCAAAAATTAAAATGCAGATACCCTCTAAACTCATAGAGCGAGGATCAACAGCAGAAAAGAAAGAAGTATTGGTAAAAAAATAAGAGTTTCTGCTTGTTAGAATCTGTCTGTTTTAAGAATGTTTGAATTATCTAAGAAAGATCTTGATTTAAAATTCAAAAAATTAGTTCCTGTGTTATTGATTTTTCAATTTTTATTAAATTTTAATACGTTTATTGAAATAAATTAAGTTTTTTAATAAAAAATGATCTGAAAATTTGGTAAAACATTTTACTATCTTATATTTGATTATTCTATCTTATACGGTAAAACATATTTGTATTGATAAAACGTTTTATCAATACTTTTTAAATTTTTCACTACGGTGAAAAGCACTATTTGTTTTATTATGGCTGTTGTGTGTATATAAATTGGGAAACAGCTTACTGGTTCATTTTTTGGGTAAACGTTTTGTTGCTTTTATAGCCTAATTGTGCTTATAAGCATACTTTAAATCGGTGAGTTATCACCGAAGTGGAATTGTTATGCATTTTCTGATAAAACGTTTTATCATATTTAATAATTTATTGTTAAACCTAATTCAACTGCATGAAGAAACAAAGACTTATCGCTTAAAGGCAGGTAGCCATCTGCTACCAAAACTCTTACTTCCTCATTTGCAGGGGCATTGCCCTTGTCAAAACAATCATTAACTGTTCATTTAATTAAAAATTATGATCAAATTTTTCTACAAAAAAAAATTCCTTTATTACACGTGCATCATTCCAATCCTGTTGGTATTGGGAATGCCGGTATTGCATGCCCAGGACACCAAAGCCACTGGTAACCAGGTTACTGTAGCTGGTTTAATTAAAGATGCCAGTGGGCCCTTGCCTGGTGCATCTATTGTTTTAACGGGTGCAGCTTCGGGTGTATCAGCCAATACATCGGGACGATTTACCCTGAAGGTTGAAGCCGGTAAATCAATTACTATAAGAATGTTGGGCTATGAGGCACAAACCATTAAGATCACCGAACCCAATACAAATTTAATAGTTGTACTCAAGACCGATCAAAAGGTACTCAAAGATGTGGTGGTTATTGGTTATCAACAGGTTTCACGCAGAAGCGTAAGTGCTGCAATTACTTCTGTTGACCCTAAAACCATTGCTGATATCCCTACGCCAACATTTGATGCACTATTACAGGGGCGGGTTGCGGGTTTGAACGTGCAGAATTTTTCGGGCGAGCCAGGGGTGCGGAGTAATGTAACTTTAAGGGGCAATACTTCCGTTAGTCGTAGTATTGACAATAATACAGGGTCTGCATCGGGTAAAGCAAGCTTAGCCAGGGCTATTTCAGGGCCATTATATGTGATTGATGGTGTACCACAAAGTACCGAAGATATTGCGGCTATTAATTACGGTACGGGCACCGGCACTGATGTGCTTGCGGGTATCCCTATTAATGACATTGACAATATTGATATATTAAAGGATGCGTCTGCAGCGGCCATTTATGGTTCAAGGGGAGCTAATGGGGTTATTATCATTACCACCAAAAAAGGAACTGCGGGTAAAACCAGGATAAATTTCTCAACCTATCATGGTATTGTTGATCAACCCAAGTTGGATAAGGTGCTTACCGGGGCCGAAGAGACCCGGGCCAAGTTAAACTTGATTAATCATTATGGTAATTATGCTAATCTCAGGAATATCCCACAGATACTAACAGATACTCTAAATCCGGCATTTAATAATGCCAACGACTATAGAGGCGGCATTTACCAAACGGGTAAGGTTGATAACTATGAGCTGTCCATAAGTGGCGGTAATGATTTGGTAACCTACCGTTATGGTTTAAATTACTACAATGAGGATGGAATTATTAAAAAAACCGGCCTGCAGCGATATGCCCTAAACAGTACGGTTGGTATTAACATATCACCTAAATTAAAGGTGAGTACTCAGATCAGGTTTTACAGGGTTGACCGCCCCACATCCCTGAGTGATTTAAGTGGTAACGTAAACCCATTTACCGGGGGATATTATGCCAATAGCCCGTTACCACCATCAAACTTATACCTCACACAGGACAATAAAGATTTCCTTTATGGTAGTTCAAATGTATCAACAGATGCTAATACCAATAATAGTATTACTATTAGCCCTACTATTGATTGGCGTATCAATGATCATTGGTTATTTAATACAGTTATTTCGTACGAAAGTGCAGGAAGCCGCAGAGACGCTTATACACCAGGAGTGGTAAGGCAAAGTGGTTTGGGATACGCCTCCAGCTTTGTTGATAACTCGGCCAACTACCTGATGAGTAATAATATTCAGTTTAGTACTACATTGAACAAGATCCATCATATCAACGTTTTATTGGGGCAAAATACAGAATACCACTCTTATAGAGCAACAGATGCTGAAGCAGATGGAATCCCTAACGATCAGATATCCATTGTTAAAGTATTAAATAAAAATAATTCCACAGCTTATTCAGATTTGATTGAAAGCGGTATCCAAACCGGTTTCCTAAGGTTAAACTATGACTTTAAAGGTCGCTACCTCATATCAGGCGTGTTTAATGCCGATGCGTCATCTAAGTTTGGTGCGGGCCAACGGGTAGGATATTTCCCTTCCGTATCTGCCGGTTGGATCATCAGTGATGAGCCCTTTATGAAAAGTACCAAAAACTGGCTTACCTTATTTAAGCTACGCGCAAGTTATGGTATTACTGGTCGGCAGCCAGATAGTGGTGATAATTATCTGTCGTTTAATACTTATAATATAGGTGCCGGTGGTTTTACAGGTAGCAGCAGTCCGCAAACCGGGCAAAATCTATCCAATACTTATAACGGTATTGCAGCGATATCCCCTAATTTTAACGGTGGCTTAAGCAATAAAAACTTAACCTGGGAACATTCAAAACAGGCAAATCTTGGGGTTGACCTTACTTTTCTTGATGGTCGTTTTAATTTTGTTGCCGATGCTTATGTTAAAAACACCAGTAAGGGTATTTTTAGTTTGAGCCTGCCAGTAACCACCGGTTATACCACCATTGTAACCAACTCTATTGGTACACAAAACCGTGGTTTGGAAGCATCTTTTATTGCACATTATTTTAATCCTAAAAGCGCTTTTCAGTGGGAAACCGATTTTAACATTGCTTATAACCAAAATGAAATTACCTCGTTGCCAAACGGTGGACGCGATATCTATATAGATCATTATGTTTTAAGGCAGGGACAACCAATTAACGAGTTTAACCTGTTTCAGCAAACAGGGGTTTACAAAACAGATAAGGATGTTCCTATTAACCCGGTAACAGGGCAACCACTAAGCTTTTATGGCTATCCATTTAAAGGTGGCGACCCGATATGGAAAGATTCAAACGGTGATGGTGTGCTTGACCAAACTGATTATGTGCCTGCCGGAAATCCCAACCCTAAATTCACCGGCGGGTTTAATAATATTTTTGGCTATAAAAACTGGACCGTATCAGTATTCTGTACTTTTACGCTTGGACGCGATATTTTTAACGATTACCTGGTTGGTAAATTATCGCATCTGGTGCCAACTGACGATGGTAATTCTGATCCGTACCATGATATTACTAATAATGCTTTTCCTGATCTAAGCGGCATTAATTACTGGCAAAATCCTGGTGATAATGCAAAATATCCCTCACTAAGTTCGGTAAGCGGAACCCGGTATAAATATGCCGCATCAAGTTCGGCTTGGGTCGAGAATGGAAGCTATCTGCGTGTAAAAACGGTTTCCTTATCCTACACATTTAATCCGGCTGTTTTAAAAAATCTTCACCTTAGCCGCTTAAGGATATATGGCATGGTTGATAACCTGCATATTTTCCAGAAATCAAACGTACCTGATGCCGAAGAAGTTGACGCCTTTGGTATTTACAATGGCAGCGGTTATCCTATTCCAAAAAAATATACCCTGGGTGTTGATGTAAGCTTTTAATATTTAACGGCAATAAACGAAAAGAAATGAAAAGAAATATAATAAGATACACAGCCGGATTATTAATGATAACCGGGTTAATTAGTGTAAGCTCCTGCAAAAAGATACTTGATTTGCAGCCGCATAACTCCACCTTTACCAATGCTTATTTTACCAACGGAACAGATGCTAACACCGCTATTGCAGGTGCTTATGCGCTTTTGCGTTCGGTATTGCTCAATAATTACTCGTTCCATGTATATGGCGATGCCACTACCAGTGAGTTTAGCATTAATTCGGGGCTGGATGATGCAAACTACAACATCTCAAACGGTGAGTTTACCGGGTTAAACGTTGGGCCGGGTATCTGGAACTGGTTAAACTATTACCAGCTTTTACAACAGATAAACCTGATCATTAACAAAGTACCTAGTATCCCGATAAACAAGTTCAGCAATCAGGATGATAAAAATCAGATCATTGGTGAGGCTTATTACCTGCGGGCATTCACTTATTTTTATATGACCAGGGTTTGGGGCGACGTACCTTTAAAACTACAACCCGATTTGGACGTGAGCCAGGCTGTGAATATTCCCAGAACACCAGCAGCCGATGTACTTAAACAATGTTTGGCCGATTTAAAGATTGCCGAAAGTAATCTGGTTTTTGGTTATGCCGATGAAAGTCAGCGTGCTGTTAGGGCAAATAAAGGTTCGGCTTTTGCACTGGAGGCACATATTACAGCGTGGACACATGACTATGCTGCGTGCGAGCAAGCTACAGCCCAGGTAATTAATAATGGGCAATATCATTTGGTTACCGATACCTCTCAATTTAGTAAAATATTTATTGGTAAATCAGTAGAAGGGATTTTTGAGATCAATATAGATTACCAGCAAAGCGAAGGTATATCTCTTAATTATTATGGATATGCACCTACTATCGCCTTTCCTTTTGTAGCACAAAAATCAAACCTGGAATGGCCGGTAAGCACTTTGTATGTGAATACCTTGTTTAAGGATACAACAGATTTGAGGTATAAAAAATACTTTTTTCAGGCACAATCAACCAGTGGGCAAACCATTAAATATTCGAATATTACTTATGCCGATGGATCAGCAAAAAACGATCCGCGTTTATCCAATAACATTATCATTTTCCGCCTGGCCGACATTATGCTGTTAAGAGCCGAAGCATTAAATCAGTTGGGGCGTGACGGGGAAGCATTGACCTTGTTAAATACCATCCGAAGCAGGGCCGGAATAGCTAATTACACCGGAGCTGGTAATGCCCTTGCCAGAACTATACTGGAAGAGCGCTTGCGTGAACTCTTTTATGAGGGCCAATCCTTTTATGATCTGGTTCGTACCAAACAGATTGGTAATTCAAGCAGCAGTTTCATTAGTGATTATTCACACATCAATGATACGAGGGTAAACCAGGGAGGCTATCTGTGGCCTATTGACCCCACCATGTTTAAGGACGATTTTGTATTGAAACAAACACCTTACTGGCAAGGTAAACTTTAACCGTTAAACAACACAAACATGAAAACATTAAAAATATTTATATCCATCTTATTCGTAGCGGTTGTGTTTTTTTCCTGTAAAAAGGATTATACCATAGGGGGCGATCTGTTTAAAGCCCAGGTAAACATGACCACCTATGATTATCTGAAAACCAACCACGCGTTTGACACCCTGGTAATGATGATCAATAAAATGAACATGAAAGATGAGGTGAACAGTGCAGGAACCTTTTTTGCAGTAACCAATTACTCTATAACCAACTTTGTGCTGGCAAAAAAAGCGCAGTTGAGTATCCAGAAAAATAATGAAAACCTGGTTTTTACATTTGACTCGCTCAATTTTGCTTCACTCAAAGATTCTTTAAGAGCCTATATGTTCAAGGGTAAAATTACGAGAGATAATTTATCACAAAAAGGAATATATACCCAGGCTCTGGATGGTGAATATCGTTTAATTCAGCTGAGACCGACAACTGATTATACCAATAGTATTTTCACCACCAACCCTCAGTATATATACCTTACCAAAGTAGTACCATTGACACCCGGAGGACCGGTCCCAGTTGATATAAATGGAGTACAACAGGTTGATCCAAGACAGTTGCTCTCTACACTGTGTCAAACAACAGGTATACTAACTACAACGGGTGTGTTGCATGTGTTGAACAACAATCATACGTTCACCTATTTCAACAATGTCAACAATTGATAAATTTTTTAGATAGCTAAGAAAATGAAAAAAAATTATAAAATACTTCTCGTTATTTTAATGGCAGCCGGAGTTATAGGTTGTGTTAAAGCCCCTCATGGGTTTTTAAGTAGCCAGATCAGGTATCGTGATAATCCTATCCAGGTTCAGCGGGGTATCATAGTTCAAAGTATAGCGGTTGATAATGATGGCTCAAGTGCGCCGGTAACATATCAGCTGTTGGACATCAGAGATGCGGTAACTCATAAACATGCCGATTCACTTTATAAAAACCGGGACAGGTATGTGTATACTTCAGAGTTTGATCCGGATGTGGATACAACTGTTGCCTTGCTCAATAGTATCCGTAAAAATGTAAACCTTCCAAGTTTTGATTTTAATACACATACAGGGGCGTTTACTTTTTATAATACTACTGCAAATGTGCCGCTTGGGGCATATGAGTTTGATATTGCTGCTTCTAATGAAAATGGCACCAAAACTTTTAAGAGTATTGCCAATCTTAATATTTTTGAAGGTGATGTAGCCGAAATCGATGCAGGTGGCGGAGCCTGGTTTCAGGATGGTACCACTAACAGTGGTGATATTGGTGAACCCAAGGTTACCATCACCAAACTATCAACTAAGGGTACATTGGCTATTTTAAAAATAGTTGATGAAAATGGAGTAGCCTTTAACCCTAAAAATGGTGAGTATATTAAACGGGGTGATAGGAGTAGTTTCGAAACGTTTGCCAGGTTCCATCCGTTGATTGCTTCTGATACCTCATTAACCTGTAATTTTGAAGTTACGCCATTCCCGGTTAAAGGAGCAGCTCAGGGATTTACCATTTACTACCGTATCCCGAGTCAGTTTGTGAGGATAGATCCGGGTTTTACACCAACTCCGGCCAAAATTTACAGCGCAAATCCGAGGTTTACCTTCAGGTTATTTCAGGAAGGAGTTTACCTGATTACCGTTAAACTACAGCACGTTACAAGGAATCTCAATTAAAAGTAAACTTCAGACCCGGCACAACAGTGTTTGATTTGTGCCGGGTTTTATAATACCCCGAGTGTTTTTAAACCACTCGGCTAAATTTTGAACATTATTAACCACATATTTATTTAACAATTATTTATCCAATGAAAAAAGTTTTTCTTTTAGGCGCACTATTTACTTTGGGTTTTGCTGCCAACAGTAATGCCCAACAAACCGAAGTGTTTGACAAAAAAGGATACAAATTAACCTTTGAAAACCAGGATGCCAATTTTAGCCCAGAGCTTAAAAATAAATTGGTCGAGACTTTTTACACCGTTTATCCTAAACTGGCAAAAGCCTACAATAAAAAAACCTTAAAAAGTGTAACCTTTGTTATTGATACCGCTTATAATGGTGTTGCTGCTACAGCTGATGGCCGCGTTGTTTTTAGCTCAAAATATATGACAAAACATCCGCATGATATTGATGTGGTTACGCATGAGGTAATGCATATTGTACAGGATTATGGCCAAAGCACCGGCCCCGGATGGCTGACTGAAGGTATTGCCGATTATGCCCGCTATAAATTTGGTGTTGATAACGAAGGCGCCAAATGGGCATTACCTGCTTTTAAAGCAACCCAGAGCTATGAGAATAGTTACCGTATTACCGCCCGTTTCCTGGTGTGGATAGAGACAAATGTTAAACCAGGCCTGGTAAAAAATTTGGATGCCCAACTACGCAACCATACCTTTACCAATGATAGCTGGAAGCAGGAAACCGGAAAAACATTAGATGAACTTTGGACAGCCTATGCAGCTAATCCGGTTATTGGAGCGTAACCCATTCACACCATTATATGAAGTTAAATAATAGTATAAAAGCAATTTGCCTGGGGCTGTTGTGCAGCCTGGGTATATCTGCGTATGCGCAAAGTAACAAACCTGTAAAAACACTGGCACAGCTGCAACAAGAGTTTGTTGATTTGCGCTTTGGTATGTTTATCCATTTTAACATCCCAACCTACATGAATCAGGATTGGGCCGACCCTGAAGCATCACCTGCCATTTTTAATCCAACAAAGCTCAATTGCGATCAGTGGGCCAAAGCGGCAAAATCTGCCCATATGAGTTATGGCTGTATTACCACCAAGCACCACAGCGGTTTTTGCATCTGGGATACCAAAACCACCGATTACAACGTAATGAATAGTCCGCTGAAAAGGGATGTAGTTAAAGAGTATGCAGACGCCTTCCGGGCCAACGGGCTGAAAGTATTCTTATACTATTCTATCCTGGATACCCATCACCGGTTAAGGCCAAATGGTATAACGCCTAAACATATTGATATGATCAAAGCCCAGATTACCGAGTTGCTGACAAAATATGGCGACATCGGCGCATTGATCATTGATGGTTGGGATGCGCCATGGTCAAGAATATCTTATGATGATGTGCCTTTTGAAGAGATTTATCGTTTGGTAAAATCGTTACAGCCTAATTGCCTGGTTATGGATCTTAATGGGGCTAAATATCCTGCAGAAGGTATGTTCTATACCGATATTAAGACTTACGAGCAGGGCGCCGGCCAGCACATTTCAAAAGAGAACAATAATATGCCGGCACTTTCCTGCTATCCGCTGCAAAAACATTGGTTCTGGAATTTATCTGATCCGACAGATGCCGTGAAAGATCCCGCTAAACTGGTTAATGATAATATCATCCCATTTAATAATGTGGATTGTAATTTTATCCTGAATGTGGCACCTAACCGTGATGGACTCATTGATGATAATGCCCTTGCGGCTCTCAAAAAAATAGGAGAGTTGTGGAAGAATGAAGGCCCTGTGGCTAAATTACCTAAACTCGAAGCGCCTATTATATCATCAAATCTGGCTAAAAATCAGTTCTCGAATTCCAGCTGGAGCGATGATTCTAATATCATGGACTTTGCCAATGACGATGATTTTCATTCTTCATGGGTATCCAACCCAACCGTAAAAAATCCGTGGTACGAGATTATGTTCAAACGTGATCTGGGATTTAATGCAATTGTTGTTACCGAAGAGAAACCAAACATAACCAGGTTACATCTGGAATATTGTGATAACGGTACCTGGAAACCATTATTTACCGGCGAGAACAAAAATAAAGTAAAGATATTCCGCTTTGATAGGGTATGGGGAAGTAAAGTACGTGTATCTGTTGATGCCGCCGATCATCAGGTATCCATTGCCGAAGTTGGCGTTTATAATGAAAGAAGATAATAAATAAAATAACATCACATTAACCTGAAACCTGCAGTTTCATCACAACTAAATTATAATTAATGAAAGCACTTTTTAGCGCCATTTTAGTTTCGCTTTGCGTGAGTACTTATGCGCAGCAGACTAAAACGGCCAGTAGCCCGGTTGATTACATCAATCCGCTGATGGGCACCGATTCTAAACCCGACTTGTCTAATGGCAACACTTATCCGGCTATTGCCCTGCCATGGGGCATGAACACCTGGACACCGCAAACCGGTAAGATGGGTGATGGCTGGCAATACACCTATGCTGCCGATAAAATACGCGGTTTTAAACAAACCCACCAGCCAAGTCCCTGGATGAATGATTATGGGCAATTTGTAATTATGCCGGTTACCGGTAAGTTACGTTTTGACCAGGACGATCGCGCAAGTTGGTTTTCGCATAAATCAGAAACGGCCAAACCTTACTATTATAGTGTTTACCTGGCCGACGCTGATGTGACTACCGAGATAACGCCAACTGAACGTACCGCGCAATTCCGGTTCACTTTCCCAAAATCTGATAGCTCATTTATCGTTGTTGATGCTTTTAACCGGGCTTCGTACATCAAAATATTACCTAAGGAGCAAAAGATCATCGGTTATAGCACCCGTTATGCACGTGGCAAAATGACCAACTTTAAAAATTACTTTGTTATTTATGTTGATAAGCCTTTTACGCTGGCCAAAGCCTGGCATGATAAAACACTTGCCCATGATTCGCTGGAGATTAGCAGTGCTCACTCCGGCGCGGTTATCGGCTTTAAAACTGCCAAAGGCGAAAAAGTACACCTGAAAGTAGCCTCCTCATTTGTAAGCTTTGAGCAGGCTGAACTTAACCTGAAACGCGAGCTGGCAAACGATAATTTTGATGCCACCTGCCAAAAAGCCAAAGCGGTATGGAATAAAACCCTGAGCCGTATCAACGTAGAGGGTGGAAGCATCGACCAAACCCGAACTTTTTATAGTTGTATGTACCGCATGTTGTTTTTCCCGAACAAACTGTATGAGTTAGATGCGCAGAATAAGATAATTCACTATAGTCCATACAATGGCAAAATTATGCCAGGCTATTTATTTGGCGGTACGGGTTTTTGGGATACTTTCAGGGCGCTTTATCCGTTCCTAAACCTGGTTTATCCATCTATTAACAAAGAGATGCAGGAAGGTTTGATCAATGACTATAAAGAAGGTGGTTGGTTGCCGGAATGGTCAAGCCCGGGTTATGCCGATATTATGGTGGGTAATAATTCCGCTTCGGTTGTTGCCGAAGCCTATTTGAAGGGCTTACGTGGATATGATATCAATACGCTTTATGATGCGCTGGTACATGGTGCCAATAACGAGGGCCCAATATCAGCCGTTGGTCGCTACGGAGTGAAATATTATAATGAACTGGGCTATGTGCCTTATGATGTAAAAATTAATGAGAACGCAGCCCGCACGCTGGAATATGCTTACGACGATTTTGCCATTTACCAATTGGGAAAAGCCATAGGCAAACCGGAATCTGAAATTGCTATCTACAAAAAACGCAGCCAGAATTACCGTAACCTGTTTGATCCTGCTACCGGTTTGATGCGTGGTAAAAACAAGGATGGCTCTTTTCAAACTCCCTTTAATCCTTTTAAATGGGGTGATGCTTTTACGGAGGGTAACAGCTGGCACTACACCTGGGGAGTATTTCATGATATTCAGGGATTGATAAACCTGATGGGTGGCAAACAAAAGTTTGTAAGCAAGCTGGATTCTGTATTTACCATGCCTCCAGTATTTGATGATAGTTATTATGGCGGGGTGATCCACGAGATCCGTGAAATGCAGATAGCCAATATGGGGCAATATGCGCATGGCAACCAGCCTATACAGCACATGATATACCTGTATAACTATGCCGGTGAACCCTGGAAAACCCAATACTGGGCACGCGAAACTATGAACCGCATGTACAAGGCTACGCCTGATGGCTACTGCGGCGATGAAGATAATGGCCAAACATCAGCCTGGTATGTGTTCTCGGCTATGGGTTTTTACCCGGTTTGTCCGGCCAGCGACCAATATGTGTTGGGTGCGCCACTATTTAAAAAGTTAACCCTGACATTAGAGAACGGCAAGCAGGTAGTGATCAATGCACCGGCCAATAGTACTCAAAATTGTTACGTACAAACATTCAACGTTAATGGTAAATTATACACACCAAACTGGCTTAGTCACAAAGCGCTGATGCAGGGTGCGGTGATCAACGTAGGTATGGGGGCAACGCCAAACAAAACAAGGGGTACACAATACAAGGATTTTCCATTTTCTCTGTCAGAGAAAAACTAATTATATAACATGAAACATTTATTCACTGCTTTTTTATTGGGTACGGCTTCTATAGCTGCTGCACAAACACATCCGGCAGAAAAACTGGTACAATACGTTAACCCCATCATTGGTACGCAACGTATGGGACATACTTATCCTGGAGCGACAGTACCTTTTGGCATGGTGCAGTTAAGCCCCGAAACGGATACGGCTAGCTACGAGCTCAACGGACATTATAATCCCGATGTATATAAATACTGCGCGGGTTATCAGTATGATGATAAAACCATTGTAGGCTTTAGTCATACCCATTTTAGTGGTACAGGGCACTCCGATCTGGGCGATTTCCTGATCATGCCTACCGTAGGGCCACTAAAACTGAATCCGGGTACTGCCGATAAGCCAGGCAGCGGTTACCGCTCTGCTTTTTCGCATCAGAATGAAGTTACCGAGGCCAATTATTATAAGGTGAAGCTGGATGCCAGCAACATTATTGCCGAAATGACCACCACTACCCGTGTAGGTTTTCACCAATACACTTTCCCCAAATCAGATCAATCGCACATCATCCTTGATCTGATGGCGGGTATCTATAACTACCCAGACAAAAATGTGTGGACCTACCTTAAGGTATTGAACGATTCTACCGTGGTAGGTTACCGCCAAACCAATGGTTGGGCGCGTACCCGTACGCTGTATTTTGCCATGAGTTTTTCTAAACCATTTTTTCAGCATGGTTTTAAGAAATATGATAAACGCGAAGTTTATGGCGGTTTCTGGGGTAAGTTCAATCAAACCAAAAACTTCCCTGAAATAGCCGGTCGACAGATTAGAAGTTACTTTGATTTTAAAACCGAAGAAGGCGAAAAGATCAAGATCAAATTTGCCATATCGCCGGTAAGTATGGACGGAGCACTTAACAATATGCGTACCGAACTGCCGGGCTGGGATTTTGATAAAGTAAAAAACGACGGACAGCAGCAATGGGAGCAGGAACTGCATAAAATTGTGATACAAGGCAGCAAGGAGACTAAAGAAAACTTTTATACCTCCATGTACCATGCCATGATTAACCCAACCATTTATATGGATGCGGATGGTCAGTATGAAGGACTTGATAAGAATGTGCATAAAGCGGATGGATTTACCAACTATACCACTTTTTCTATGTGGGATACCTACCGTGCTTTGCATCCGCTGTTCAATATTATTGAGCCTAAGCGCAATGCCGATATGGTACAATCCATGATGGCGCATTTTGATCAAAGTCCGGAGAGGATGCTGCCTATATGGTCAAACTCGGGTAACGAAAACTGGTGTATGAGCGGCTATCACAGCGTAACGGTACTGGCCGACGCGGTGGTAAAAGGTAATGCTCCGTTTGATGCCAACAAGGCGCTGGATGCCTGCGTAGCCACTGCCCGCCATCGCAATTATGAAGGTATAGGTGAGTATATGGACAGAGGCTATATTCCGGATGAAAAAAGCGGTATATCAGTATCTTCAACACTGGAGTATGCATTTGACGATTGGGCTATCGCGCAGATGGCTAAAAAGCTGAACCGTAATGATATTTACGAAGAGTTTATCAAACGTTCACAGAACTATAAGAATGTGTATGATCCAAAATCAGGTTTCATGCGCCCTAAACTGGCTGATGGCACCTTCCGCCAAAAGTTTGATGCTTTGAGTACTATTAACGAGGGCTTTATTGAAGGTAACTCCTGGAACTACACCCTGTTTGCTCCGCAAGACCCGGAAGGATTGATCAAGCTGATGGGCGGTAACAAACGTTTTGTAGGTTACCTTGATTCTTTATTCACGATGAACCTGCCTGATAAATATTTTGCCGAAACCGAGGATATCACCCGAGATGGTATCATCGGCAATTATGTACATGGTAACGAGCCATCGCACCACGTGGCTTATTTATATAACTGGACAGACAAGCCCTGGAAAACACAGGAACGCATCCGGATGATATTACCACGCATGTACAAACCCACACCAGACGGTTTAGGCGGTAATGACGATACCGGCCAGATGAGCGCCTGGTACATCTTCAGCTCCCTGGGCTTTTACCCGGTAGCGCCCGGATCTGATCAGTATTCAACCGGCAGCCCGGCTGTGAATGGTGCGGTGATCAACTTGGATAATGGTAAAACATTTACCATCAACGTTAAAAACCAAAGCCCTAAAAATGTATACGTGCAAAAAATGGAGCTGAACGGTAAAGTGCTTAACAGCCTTTTCATAAGCCATGCCGATATTATGAATGGCGGCGAGATCACTTTTTATATGGGATCAAAACATAAATAATACTACAGATTTTACTATAAAAAAGAGGCTGATCATCAATCATGATCAGCCTCTTTTTTATTTGATCTATCCGGATACTTAATCACAATTAACAAAAAGTGGGTTAACATGGGTTTACACTTTTTAGGGTTAATATTGATTTATATATTTGATAATCAATTAATTATGTAATTTTTTCGAAAAAAAGTGTAAACCCACTTTTGTATAAATATTGTCAGCTTAAATTCAATTCATAGGTGACAGCACGGGTAATTCTAACCTCGCTGTTCGAAGTCTCTGACTTCGGACGACTATGCCTGTAGTTTTAAACTGCAGATAGCCAGTTGGTTCCATGTTTTCCTGTAGTCTGAAGACTACAAGCATAATGGTTCGAAGTCGGAGACTTCGAACAGCGCGGTTTTTATTTATGTATTTTTTTGATAATCAAATAATTAAATATATTTCATCGTCAAAAAGCGGGTTTGCATGTAAACCCACTTTTTGTATAAATATGATCAGCTCATTTTCAATTTATAGCTTCCGACACCAAGTAGCTTCGCTGTTCGAAGTCTTCGACTTCGGACGACTATTCCTGTAGTTTTAAACTACAGATAGCCAGTTGGTTTCATGTTTTCGTGTAGTCTGAAGACTACAAGCATAATGGTTCGAAGTCAGAGACTTCGAACAGCGCGAGTTGTATTTCTCAGTGCGATTTACGTTATTTATCTACCCTCACACTTATTACGCCTTTAGCAGGGATTGTAAAATGATCTCCTAATTCCCTCAACTTATCTTCCATCAGATTACTTTCCCAAACTTTAACTGCGGGGACTGTATTCGGAGTGATAGCTGCTTCTGTATCGGTATCGCCGCTGTTCACCAGCTGGGCTATTACGCCTAAACCGTCATCGGTAGGTTTGATGGCCTTTACGTAAATGTTATTGCCGCCGATCTTAAAGAACAGGCCTTTTTCCGGCGCGCCAGAGGCAGTAGATACAACCAGTGGTTGATGATTGTCCAGTCCGGTTTGGTTAGCTTTAAAGTTATTAAAACCGCTTTCATGGGCTTGTATGAAATAATGGAAAGTGGCCTTGCCTTCCTGATCTGCACGGAAATTGGTATGCCACAAATTATTCATCACCCATGAATATAGTACCGGCGATTGCGGGGTGAACGAAAGCCACTGCGGTGCATGATGTAAACCGCCCAGCAGGTTGCCGGTAGTAATGCTCCCTATCTCAAATAAGGGTGCGTCAGGGCTCGACCAGGTAATGCCGTAAGCGTTATTGGATACATCAACCCAGCGTTGCATAGTAAACCAGTTGTGGTTGGCATAAGGCAATTGATCGGCTTCGGCACGGGCGCTGCCCCATGGAATACTGTAACGAACTTGCGCTCCCGGTACATTGAAAGGAAATGCAAAATGCACGCTTTCCTTGCGTCTGATGGCTGTTTTATCTATGGTATTGATGAGCTCTACTCGATCTAAACCGCTTACCAGTCTTACTTCGCGGGTAAGGCCATTGGTGCCGGGTGCATCCGAAGTAATAAGCAGGCTTACTACCAGAGGTCCGTTTTCTTTGATGCTGATGTGGGTATTGGAGCTGGTTACGAGTTTCTTTAATGAATCGCCCGGCATATATGTATATTGGTTTAGCCCGGCAGAATCAGCGGCAACATAATTACGGGCAGATGCTCCTTTGATCAGTTTTACGATATTACCGTTTGTGGCATCCACGGCAACCGTATAGATACCGTTGTTTAAACTATTACCGGTGATCTTAGCCTTACCATTGCCAAATGCTTTACCTGCATTAACGGTATATATGCTTTTACCCAGCGTCGGTACATCATTCGCCACAAAAGCCAGTTCACCGCTGCTTAGGCGTTGAGAAGGGATCTTTTTACCCGTAGCATCCTTAACCACGTCGCCGGTTTTGCTGAGGTTGGCCGGGATATAAACCACATCAGTACGGGGCCAATTGGTGGTGTTATAAACATCGATGGCATTATTTGGTGTAGCAGCTGGTTTTAAGGCCTCCGTTAGTAAAGAGTCCACTTGTTTATCGGCACGCAGTGCATAGCCTTGTTTTACATTCCATTCGCTTTTTACCTTTTCGTTATCAGGTTCGCCCACGCTGTTATAGGCGCCCCAGGTATGTTCGTTGTACAGCAACAGGTTTTTCCAGGTATCATCGAAAGCATCAGCAGGATAGGCCGCTTTGTTACGAATAGCCCAGATGGCCCCGGTTTGCTTCAACCTGTCTGATGTAGCGCGGCTCAAAGCGGTTTCGCGTGCCGCTGATGACACACCGTCGGTCCAGTACTCGGTGTAATCGCCGGTAAAAGAGGGGATGTCATTTTTGTGCTGTTTTTCCAGATCGTTAAAAAATTGTTTTACAGAGGTGATCACCAGTCTGGGCGAAGTATAATGTTCGTTCCATGCTTTTACAGCATCTGGCAGTTCCGGATCGATAGGGGCATTATCGCTCATGGCCCAGGTGAGTATGGTCATGTTATACGGGAAATTATTCTGCTCCAGGCCACCCAGGTATTGGAAAAGGTAGGGGTTCAGGAAATTTTCTTCGGGGTGACCGGTATAATAAGGTTTAGGATCATCAATAGTAAAGAAGTTAGGTATTTTAGCGCCCTTAAGCTGATAACCGATAGAGTAGGGCTGGCATTGCCAAAACAGCAGTTTTTGTTTGCCCGATGGAGATAACCAGTAAAAAGGCTTGTCCTGCCATTTGGCCAGGTTGCCGATCCTGTCGGACGCGTTAGGGCCTGATAAAAAATAATGGATGCCGGTTTGTTCGGCCTGGGCTGCTAATCCCCATGAAGCTCCCGGTACATCACCCTGGAACATGGTATGGATCTCGATACCTTGTTCACGAGCCAGTTTTTGCGATTTGGCAAACATCTGCATTAACTGGCGCGAATCAGTCATGCTGGTATTGATATTGCCGTAGGCGCCATCCAGGTTTATCCAGCCCTTTTTTACGGCGTTCCAGAAACGCGCTTTCTTTTCGGCATTGGCTTGTTTCAGGTAATTATCCACCACCCAGATAGCTTCGGTTGTCCACTTAAAACGGGCTTCGGCAGGATAGTTCTGTGTTTTTTCGGCCAGATCGATCGACTCATCAATATTGTCCATATGCAATTTGAGTACCTTGGCCTGCGTATTGGTATAGCCAATATCAACATGCGAATGGGGCAGTACATAAACCGTCCAATTATCACGAGCCGGCTCCACAATACAACGGGCCGGATAGGTTTGACCGCTATAGGTTAAGGTAACAGTAGCCTGGGTAGATAGCTTGATAGCAGGGCCCGGCAGAGGCACCTCAAAAGACTCCAATCCGGTAGCGCTGGCCGGTACAGCGATATGATCGGTATGATCATTAAATGAAACCAATAACGTACCGGCATTGTAACTTTTGCCATTCCTGAACAGCAGCCGGACAACCCGTCTGTTTTCGCCATGATAGTTTACATAAGCCACCGTAGGCTGCAGGGTTATGGAGGTAAAAGCAGGTTGAGCTTTTTGACCATAAACACCTGTAGCCACGGTGCTCAGTAAAAACAGAATAGTGATAAGGCAAAAGCTTTTTATACGGGATTGTGGTCTTTTCATTATAATGCAAACAGTTAAAATTTAACGAGATAGTTTAATATGTTATAATGTACAAACATATAATATAAAATGGATTTATCAAGGCATTTTAATAGTATTAATCCTTTAATCTTTTATCTAGCCAAATCAAAGCTCGTAGAAGTAATTAGTCCTTTAAACCATAATCTGCCTTATAATCATGAAAAAGTATTTGATTGTCCTGCTCCTCAGCTTTACAGCTATGGGAGCGTTTGCTCAAGCACATAAATTAACTATCTATAGTTCTTTTGATGAGCGGTATTGTGTAGTGCAATATCCTAATTATGACAAGCTTTATCCCGATAGCATAAAGACCACCATCATGATCGATTATAAAGAAAAGTATAGAGTTGTTTTCCCCAATACCTTAATTTTAAGAATGAATCAGGATGGCTGGAAATTAATATCCGTAATTGTAAAACCGGATACTTTTAATGGTTCTAATGGAATAGGTTTTTTAAATTCCACAACTGAGTATTTAATGAGTAAGGAAATTTTACTGGATGATGCCGCTATGAATTTATATCTTCAAAATTTAAACAAGCTGAAATAAAGGTTAAAAAAAGCAGCGCATTATTGTTCAACAACGCACTGTTTTCTTCATCGCGGATGATCAATTAAACAACATTCCCGGCATAATTTCCTTTTTGCCTGCTGTGCCAGGTGCCGCTATAAAAACACGCAGCGGGGTTTGCCTAACCCGGTATGATCCCGGTGCTGGAACAGGAGCGTTGTAAATATATTTCACCTTAATGGCATGAAAACCTTTTGCCAATGGCAAGGCAGGTTCGCTTTCGGTTATTTTTTCACCATCAATAAATACCTGGGTATCGGTGTATGATGCTGTGCTGAAATTGTAAGCCCCATCCGCAGGGATGTTGACATAGCCGCTGTACACCACGCCAAAATTGGGATTATCCTTTTTAAAAGCTTCGGCATTTAAACGATCGGTAATGGCTGAATCCGGAGCGCTGGCATAATCCAGTTGCTCGGGTGTGGTAAATTTACTTTTAATCAGTTTATAGCTTAGGCCGGGTTTATTGGCTGTATAGTTTGCCGCCGGCACCAGTGCCCGGTTATACATCAGTATGCGGGTTGCTATACTACGCCGACCGGTTGGTGTAATTACACGGGTTTTAAATTCGCGCTTTTCATTTGGCGGTACTACAATGGTTACGGGCGAAATATACTCCCAATCGGTATCCAGCGGATCACGACCATTATAGGTAATAAAGATCCGGGCACCGGGTACTACAGATTTTGGTGCAAACGTAAATTTATTGCCAAAAACCATGGTGTCAATAACCGGCAGTGCGGTTGGTACACGATAGTTATAGTGCATAGCTTCTAAACGGGCAAAATGTTTGGTCAGGCGTATCTCCGAAAAATTGGTATAGTCTTTATTTTTGGGCAGGCTCCAGGCCACTTCCGAAAGGGCGAACAAGCGTGGTAATATCTGGTATTGTAGTTTGGCTACGGTGGGTACATATTCTGTCCATAAGTTACCTTGTGTACCTATCACATATTTTTGTTCATCGGGCGTTAGCTCTTTGGATACGGGATCATAATTATAAGTTTCGTCCAGGGCCGCATAACGACCAAATGAAACCGGCTCCTGCGGCGATCCGCTTTGGTAATGGTCAAAGTAATTACCGGTGGTTTGCGGCGTCATGATCACGTTATGTTTTTGATGGGCGGCGGCAATACCACCGGCTTCGCCTGTCCAGCTCATTACGGTGGCGTTAGGGGCCAGGCCGCCTTCCAGTATCTCGTCCCAGCCAATAATGGTGCGGCCTTTGGAGTTCAGGAATTTTTCAATGCGCTGTATAAAATAGCTTTGCAGTTCGTGCTCGTCCTTCAGGCCTTTTTCTTTGATCAGCGCCTGGCAAAAAGCAGATTCTTTCCAGGGTTGTTTGCCTGCCTCGTCGCCACCAATGTGAATGTATTTGCTTGGAAAAAGCTCCATCACTTCAGTCAGCACATTCTCCAGGAAAGTAAAAGTTTCTTCGGTAGGGCAATAGATATTGTTGATATCGCGTGCCGGGATCTTGCTATCAGCAGGCGACTCGCATCTGAGTTCGGGATAGGCTCGCAGAGCAGCCTCGGAATGCGCGGGCATTTCAATTTCGGGAATGACATTGATGTAACGCTGAGCAGCGAATTTAACCACATCGCGAATGTCATCCTGGGTATAAAAGCCGCCATAAGATAAGGAATCGGGCCAGTCACGGTTATTGCCGAAGGTGGTTTGCATCCTATAGGCACCAACCTGCGTCAGCTTTGGGTATTTCTTGATCTCGATGCGCCAGCCTTGGCCATCCACCAGATGCCAGTGGAAATTGTTCAGCTTATAAGCCGCCATCAATTCGATAACTTTTTTAACCTGTGGTACAGTAAAAAAGTGTCGGGATACGTCCAGCATCATGCCCCGATAGCCAAACCTGGGACTATCTTCAATGGTCACGCAATTGAATTTTTCGGTGCCTGAGGTTTCCACCGGGAATAATTGCATCAGGGTTTGAATACCATAAAACATACCGGCATCCTTACCAATAATAGTAATGCGGTGCGGAGTGATAGTGAGTTTATATCCCTCTTTAGGCAGCGTTACTGATCCTTTGGCGGTTAATATAAGGGTAGTTCCTTTAGTTGATTTTACTTTAGAGTTGTATTTGGATAGCTTGTTATTGAAGTGCCGGCTATTCAGCAGGAAATCTTTTAGGAAAGCGACGTTCCTGTCTTTGATATTGTCTGCCTTGATCTGTGTTAACTGACTAAATATGAATGTACCCTGAGCCCTGGTTATAGATGCCGGCGCAGGAATGATGCCTAAATGAGGGTCATCATTTAGTGTTTGTGCATTGGTCTGAAAGGTAAAAATCAGGAGACTTAGAATGATTAACAGAAAGGTTAGTCGGGGCGGATAGCTTTGATTCATGATAAAGGTAAAATGATGAATAAACCGGATTGTTCTGTGCTAAAATACTTTATAATAATTTAATCATCAGTATAATGATTGATGTAACAAATTATTGACAATCTAAAATTCAGCAAAAGGTAACTTAAACTTAAAATGGTAGGTTCGTGATTTTGAATAGATTATTGATAACTTTAATACAAAGAACCACCAATTAAAACATTCCATTATGAACACACAAGAAGTAGCTAACGCATTAGTACAATTTTGCCGTGAGGGTAAAAACTTTGAGGCGATGAATGAGCTTTATGCTGATCATATAGTAAGCGAGGAGCCCAAAGGGTCTCACCAGGAATTTACAAATGGCAAAGAAGCTGTTATAGGGAAGTCAAAACAATGGTTTGAATCGGTAGAAGAGGTGCATGGAGGCACTGTTTCCGATCCAATTGTAAGCGCAAACTTTTTTGCAGTCACTATGGATACGGATGTCACCTTTAAAGGAATGGGTAGAGTAAATATGCAGGAGATCTGCGTATATGAAGTTAAGGATGGCAAAATTGTTTATGAAAGATTTTTCTATAGCATTCCCGGACAATAACCAGACCAACCAATTATAAAGCTAAAACCCTGCGATGCCTGTCGCGGGGTTTTTTATTGAATTCATGTGCGTCAGTACACATCCGTGATTTTACAAAATGCTGTTTTAGTTTATCGGCAGTTTTTGACATCTTTACAGTTACAAAACAAATCAATTCAGAAATATTTATGCAGCACTGGTTAGTCAAATCGGAACCATTTAAATACAGTTGGGAAAAGTTTAATAAAGATGGACGTACTTTTTGGGATGGCGTGCGCAATTATCAGGCTCGTAATAATTTACGCTTGATGAAGGAAGGCGACCTGGTGCTGTTTTATCATAGTAACGATGGCAAAGAAGTGGTTGGGATAGCCAAAGTAGTGAAGGAAGCTTATCAGGATCCAACAACTTCAGATCCTAACTGGGTGGTGGTTGATCTGTCGCCGGTTGAAACCCTGAAGCATCCCGTAACCCTGGAAACCATTAAAGCGGATGAACAATTAAAAGATGTGGGCTTGGTTAGGCAAGGTCGCCTATCAGTAATGGGTTTAAAACGCGAGGAGTTTGACCGTATATTAGAACTGGGCAGTTAATGAAAAAACATATCGTTAATCTCCATTTATTTAAAAGCCGTCCTAAAATGATGGCTTTTACTGTTTTTGTGATGCTGATGCCCTGGCAGCTTCAGGCTCAGGATATTTTTAAAGGCTATGAAAATCTGTTTACCGTTCCCGAAAGTTATGTGGTAAAACATACCTCAAAGGCTCCTGTAATTGATGGTGACATAAGTGATAGTGAATGGCAACAGGCTAAATGGACAACTGATTTTGTAGATATTGAGGGTAGCTTAAAACCTAAACCACCACTACAAACCAACATTAAAATGTTATGGGACGATAGCTGTTTGTATGTGGCTGCCCGAATGTATGATCCGCAGGTGTGGGCCAAACTAAAAAATCATGATGATGCACTTTTCAGGGAAAATGATTTTGAGGTCTTTATTGATCCAACCAACACAACTCATGGTTATTATGAAATTGAGGTTAATGCCCTCAATACCATTTTTGATCTATTTTTACCAAAGCCATACCGTAACCAGGGTAACTCGGTGTCCGGGTGGGATGCTCACGGTTTGCGTACCGCTGTTAAAATACAAGGCACATTAAATGATCCTGTTGATGTTGACAAAGGCTGGACGGTTGAAATGGCTATCCCTTTCAAAGCTGTAAATCCTGGTTTCAGAGCTGTAAACCCTAGGCCTGGAACTATATGGCGTATCAATTTTTTAAGAGTGGAGTATGATACTCAGGTTAAAAACGGGCAATATGAAAAGTTGAAGGATAGTGCAGGTTATGATCGGCCAGAACATAATTGGGCATGGTCATCTCAGGGACTCATCAATATGCATTATCCGGAACGCTTTGGATACTTGCTGTTTAGTGATCATCAAACCGATGATGTGGTATTCGAAATGCCTTATGCCGAACTGAAAAAAAGGTATTTATGGCTGATTTATTACAAGCAAAAAGAGTGGCAAAGGCAAAATCATAGTTACGCGCAATCATTAAAAGAATTGGGATTGGAAAGTGGTTATAACATTTTAAAAAAATTTAATAACTTACAACTCGAAGCCACTAAACACCAGTTTATAGCTTTAATTACCGATGAGGAGAATAAAATAACTTATACCATTAACCAGGATGGGTTTGTTGAACCTTTAACCACCAATCACTAAACACAATGAATAAGCGCGAATTTTTAAAAGCCGGTTTAGTAGCCACCGTTGCAGCTCAATTACCTGTAAAAAGCCAGGCAAAGGAACCTGTAGCTGTCAGTAAGAAAAAGGCTATGAAAAACTGGATTTGGATCAATCCTAACCTAAAGGATACGGACGAGGATCTGAAAACCAATTACACAGCCTACAAAGCAGCCGGTATTACTGGTATATTTTTTGAGAATGATAGTGAAAAACACTTCCGCGCCGCTAAAGCTGTGGGTATTGAGGCTCATCGCTGGATATGGACTTTTAATCGTGCCGAAAAATTAACCGATCATCCGGAATGGTACAGCAAAAGCCGCAACGGTGATTCCTGTGCCGATAAGCCACCCTATGTGCAGTACTACCGTTGGCTTTGTCCTTCCCGCCCCGAGGTTCAGGATTATTTAACCAGTACTGTTAATGATATACTGACCAAGGATTATGTTGATGGCATCCACCTGGATTATGTACGTTATTGCGATGTGATACTTCCTGTAAACCTATGGGATAAATACAAAATTGAACAAACCAAAGAACTACCCGAATACGATTTTTGCTACTGCGAAGTTTGCCAGGCTAAATTCAAAGAGCAGTATGGCAAGGATATCAAAGCTATTCAATACCCGGAGGCCAGTCTTTCCTGGCGCCTGTTCAGGTATGGTAATATTATCCGGGTGGTGAACGCGGTATCGGCGGTGGCTCATCAGCATAAAAAAACGATCACGGCAGCCGTTTTCCCGACACCCGAAGTGGCGCGCCGTAATGTACGCCAAGATTGGACAAATTTTAAGCTTGATGGCGTTTGCCCGATGATCTATCACGGCTTTTATAAAGAGAGCGTAAGCTGGATAGGTGATGCTGTTGCCGAAGGTATCCATGTGCTTAATGACAAATTTCCGTTGTATGCCGGTCTTTATCTGTCTGATTTTAATAATGATGAAGAGGTACGCTCCGGTATCCAGTATGCTTTGAAAAATGGAGCATCAGGGGTATCTTTCTTTGGCAGGGTTACACCATCGGTATTGGATATTCTGAAGCAGGAAAGCGCAGCATTTAAAGCATAGGTCAAAGAATATTTCAATAATGCTATTCATAAAGCCGTTTTGTTTATCAGAACGGCTTTGTACTTTTACAGCATAGCAAACTACACTATGAATTACAGGGATTTTAAAGGCACAGCCATTGCCGAAGTTGGATTAGGCACCTGGCAATTAGGCAGCGCCGACTGGGGCAATGTGAACGAATATGAAGCCATCAATATACTAAAAGCTTACACTGATGCCGGCGGCAATTTTCTGGATACTGCCGATGTGTACGGTATGGGTGTTAGCGAAACCGTGATCGGTAAATTTTTAAAACTGGTTGATCATAAAGTATACGTAGCAACCAAGCTGGGTCGCCGTGGCGATGCCCCAAATGGCTGGCCACAGAATTTTACCTATGATGCTATGAAACGGCAGGTAGAAGATTCGCTGAGACATCTGGATATTCCACGCATATTCCTGGAACAGCTGCATTGCATCCCTACCGAAGAAATGCGTGGGGGGAAAGTGTTTGATCATTTACGGCTATTGCAGGAGCAAGGGCTCATTAGCCATTTCGGCGCCAGTGTGGAAACTTCTGAGGAAGCATTGATCTGCCTGGAGCAGGAGGGTTTAGCTTCGTTACAGATCATCTTTAACCTGTTCAGGCAGCACGTAGCCGATGAGGTGTTTGCCAAAGCTGCCGAAAAAGGTGTGGCTATCATCGTGCGGGTACCGCTGGCCAGTGGCTTGTTGTCGGGTAAATTTAATGCTGAAACCCAATTTGCCCAGAACGATCATCGTAACTACAATGCCAATGGCGAAGCTTTTAACGCAGGTGAAACATTTTCGGGTATTGAGTTTAATGAAGGCATAAAATTATCCAACAAAATAAAAGAACTGCTGCCAGATGAGCGAATGCCGCAATGGGCTATTCGTTGGATATTGGATCATCCGGAAGTTACCACAGTAATACCGGGGGCATCCAAAGTAACACAGGTTAACAGTAATGTAGAGGCTGTAAAATTACCTCATTTAACAGCAGGAATTCATCAGCAATTAAGATCATTGTATGATGCTGAGATAGTTGATAAAATAAGAGGACATTTTTAGTTCCCGGAGTTATCCCGAATTTATTTCGGGATCCCACATGCTTGGTTTACCCTCATTAAAGTATAAGCCTGGCATGTGGGATGCTGAAACAAGTTCAGCATGACCTGATTTCTTTTATCCCCTCAGCTTATCCAACAGATCACTGAGCGCTGCAGCGTCTGCCTCACTCAGGTTACCTTTCAATATATCTTTGGGTTTAAATTCATCATCCATTTTTGACAGGGTTTGTAAACCCAGTTCGCTGATGCGGATATCAACGGCGCGCCTGTCTTTATTATTGGTACAGCGCGAAACCAGTTCCTTTTGAATCAGACGGTCAACTATACGTGATGCGTCAGACATTTTATCAATCATCCGTTCTTTCAGCAAATTGATAGTTGCCGGATTGGGGTATTGGCCCCTTAGTATCCTCAGGATATTAAATTGTTGTTGGGTAATATTATATTTATCAAAATGAAGCTTAAAGTAGTTGTTTAACCAACCCGAGGTGTAGGCAATGTTAATTGCTACTTTATGATAATTATCTTCAAAATTTGTGCTTTGTATTTCGTCGTCAATGCGCATAATAGGTAACAATCAATAAGAATGTAAATATGTTTAATTATTTTTAATTTGAGCTAAGTCTATACGTAAGCTAAGGATAGTTCATTACAGCTCATTTTTATTTGTTCCATTTTCAGTATCAGCTATATCGGCTTTTCCATAATTCCAGGGACAATGCAGGCATTTATTTTTACAGCAGTAACCGCGTTTTAAATGATACTCTTTTGTGAAAACAAAATTGCCATCCTCATTAATGTAATAGTCTGTTCCTTCCTCTAACATTTATTTAAACTGCTGCCGCGATAAAAACTTTTTAAACCTTGAATTTTAACAAATTTCGACTCAAAAACGAGCCAAAATGCATTCAAAAACATTCGAAAAACATCGATTTTAACACTTTTTAACAAATTTAAACGCGATTTTAATGCGTTTTTTGAAGTTTAAAAAGTTATAATTAGTTGATAGTTAATAGTTTGGGGTGAATATTGCCTCTTTTTGGTCATATTTATGCTTAGCTCAACAAGCAGCCACCTCTGAAAAAAGAGCGTTAGGGCCATTGTTTACACAAATTTACTAAAAAAATTGGTAATTATAAATGCATAATCTTAAAGCAGTTTTACAAAAATGTCATCATTGAAATGGGCTTTTAAATGTCGGCCATCACCATGAAGTGTCCATATTTGTTTGGGTTGGGTGCGGGCTATGGTTTCCAGGATATCGTTCCAATCCACATGGTCTGATATAAACAGGGTATCGCGCTGGTTAACCTGCAGATTTTTCCAGCCCGAGGCAAAAAGCCGGGTTACGCCTGTAGCCCGGATATAGCTATCGAAAGTAAAGGGTGGAACGATGTATACAAACTCATCCTGCACCTTCATCAGCTTGCGCCCGTAAATTTGATGCGGGCCCAGCACAATTCCCATTTTTTGATAGATGGCATTGATAGGCATAATGCGGTGGTGCACCAGTATCTTTTTTTGTGGTGCATGTGCACTGATCAGGTTAATGAGCCGCTGACTTTTCCCCAAACCATAAGCGCCTAACAGGATATTGGTTTTGATGGAATTGATCTTTTGTATCTCGGCAACCGGATCGGGGTGTATCACCTCCGGATCGGCAAAGGTACTTTCGGTGATCAGTACATCGGTGGTTACCCATTCAATGGGTTCGCAGGTATCATCGGGCTGTAATTTATAGTCGCCGGTATACAGGTAGCGGGTATCTTCGTATTCCATCAGCACCTGGGCAGAGCCTAGCATATGGCCGGCTGGGATCAGCGTAATGGTTACTTTGCCAATGGTAAAAGGTTCGTTAAACCCTACTATATTAAAAACTTTGGCCGCGGTACGGTCATAACGCAGCTGCATCACACTGGCTGTTGCCCGGGTACAGTAAACATCATGGTTACCACTCACCGCATGATCGGCATGGGCATGGGTTATTACCGCTGTTTTAGCAGGTAGTTTAGGATCCAGATAAAAATCGCCGTATTTGCAATACAATCCTTTTTCATCTATCTGTACAAAATCGTCGAGTATCATTTATATGGAAGGGAAAAGCCGAAGGGTGAAAGGTAAAAGGCGAAAACTAAACATTTTCATATTTCTTGATTCTTAGCTCTTGATTCTCAAATACTGCTCATGCAAAGCCAGCACCTGCGGGATAACCAGCTGATGATCGTCATTAACAATCACATCGTTGGCCAGTTGCTTCTTTTTTTCTTCGGTAAATTGTCGGGCTTCGCGGCTTTCCACTTCGGCTCGTGTAATATGGTCGCGCTTGATAACTCGTGCTATGCGGTTCTCCAAGGGGGCGGATACAAGCAAGCTGCGGTCGCACATTTTGTAAGAGTCGCTTTCAAATAGGAGGGCGGCTTCTTTGATCACATAAGGGGCGCTATGAATGTTTTGCAGCCAATTATCAAAAGCCCTGAAAGTTGCCGGGTGTACCAGGGCATTCAATTTTTTAAGCTCGGCCTCGTTATTAAAAACTATCCCGGCAATATGTTTGCGGTTCAGGCTGCCATCTTCAAAGTATGACTCAGCGCCAAAAGTTTGTTTTAAGGCATCAATTAGTATAACATCGGTCACCATTACTTTTTTAGCCTCATCATCGGCATAAAAAACAGGTATGCCCAAAAGCTCAAAAACTTTGGCTACTGTAGTTTTGCCACTACCTATATTACCTGTTAAACCTATTTTAAGCATTTTTTTGGAGCAAGGATTTGGGGAGCAAAGATAAGGGATTTTTCTTTGGAGTAAGGAGTATTGCTATTCGGAAGAATCAAAACGAATAGTTTTGGCTAAAGCCCGATGTTTTTTCTTTGTAATCCGTTGGCTAAAGCCAACGGCAATGATAAATATGGAACAGTTCTAATATTTTTATTCATTGCCGTCCCATTTATGGGACGGATAGCGATACTAAAAATAGGGGCTTTAGCCAAAATTCTAATTTTTCGAGCGTTTATGCCCTTTGCTCCAAAATCACTTTTTAATAATAAAATCAATATTCGTGGGGCTCACTTTTACAATTTTACAAAAGGGAGGTACCCGGGTTAGTTTTACCGGGAGTGTGGTATAGCCGTGATCGCGCCAGAGGTCAAGATCGGCGGTGGCTTCAAACAGGTCCTCGGTCATGTCGGGGTATCTGCTCAGTGAGGTGGTGAAAGTAATCTTAACCCGCTGCGGAAATATTTTTACATTATCGTAATTATGATTGTTGATAAGCTTAACCGGCAGATCCAGCGTTTTTTCGGTAAACTCATCAACCGGGATAATCACCTGTACGGTTTTGGGGTACATGTTTAAATTACCTTCTTTAACCGATTGCAGGTTGATACGGGTATTCACGGTTTCGCTCACATCATTCATCAGCAGCGAATCGGTTTTCCACAGGTTTATTTGTTTTAAACGTTCGGTTGGGCCGCTCACGGTAATGTATGCAGGCTTAATGGTCATATTACCCGATACCGCAAACTGCTTGCGGTATTTGATACCCAGCATCAGCTGTACCGGGACTTTTTTTACCAAACGGTTCGAGAAGTCAAAATACAGGGTATCCGGATCAATGGAGATGATCTGCTGTGTAATATCCTTATTGAGATTGATCTGTTTGAGCTGTGAGTTGAGTACCACATAATTCCGGGTCTCCAGCGTCGAAAGATCGATAGTGATAGGCTTGCTTTCTTTATTCATGCTCGAAAAAAGCATTTGCCAGCCGGTGCCCTGTACGGTAGCATTCACGGTATCGGGCTGCAGGGAATGAAAAGCGCGTTTCTGAGGAGCGTTTTTATAGGTAAGTACTTCCTGAATAGTATAGGGCTGCGGAGTAGATAGCGTAGTAAACAACCAGGCCAAAACAGCCAACACCAGGCAGGTAAAAAATGCCGATAAGCGCCTTCGTTCTGTAGCCGATAATTTTACTATTGCCATATTTTGGGTGAAAGGTTAAAGGCGAAAGGATAAAGGTTTTTATTACCAATTGCCTTTCGCCTTTAATAAATCCTGAATTTAAAATTCTATGTACTAAAAGTTAAACTTTTAGTAGTCAGGTACACTTTGTTGGGTTATTAACCGCTTATGAATGAACCTTTGACCTTTTGCCTTTAACCTTTAACCGGGGCAGCAGGAGTGTTTAATGCTTTTGATGCATCTAACGAGATAGCCGATTTGTCAAAACGGATCTTGCCGTTTTCTACTTCAACTAAAAAGGTGGTCTCGTTTAAATCAATGATACGGCCATGTATACCGGCAGTAGTAACTACCTTATCACCTTTTTTTAATTCCTCAACATATTTCTTTTGATCTTTTTGCTTTTTAACCTGCGGGCGGATCATGAAAAAGTAAAACACCACGATGATCAATACCATTGGTATTAACATACCAAAACCTCCGGAACCACCTGCTGGTGCTTGTAATAAAATAGTAGCTATCATTTTTTTAATTATTGTTATTTTGTTAATACCTCGCCAATCAGGTGTACCATAGTTTGGGCCGGTACGGTATTGGCGGTAATGGTTATTTGTTTATCCTGCAAGCCGGTTTTACCTGCACTGTTAAATACCACTTTAATTAAACCGCTTTCGCCTGGTTTAATGGGGGTTTTAGGCCACTCGGGGGTGGTGCAGCCACAGCTGGCAACCGCGTCTGTGATAATCAGCGGAGATTTACCATTGTTGGTGAACTTAAAATCATAACCAACCTTATCACCCTGTTTAATCTTGCCAAAATCATGGCTTTCTTTTTCAAACTTCATGATTGGGGCAGTCGCGGCATTGGCTGTAGTAGCAGCAGTTTTTGTTGCAGAACTGTCGGCTGTGGTTGATGCGGCACCATTGGCGGGTGTTTGGTTACAGGCCGATAATAATACGCCTGCGGTTAATAAGCTTAAAAATAATCGTTTCATCGGTTAAAATATTATTCTATTAGTCCTCGTCCTATTTTTTTGATTTTATTCTCTGCTTTCAGGTCAATCAAAATCTTGTCTAAGATACCGTTTATAAATGAATTACTTTTAGGAGTGCTAAACTCTTTAGATATCTCCAGGTACTCGTTAATGGTTACTTTAACCGGAATGGAGGTGAAGTTAATAAACTCGGTGATAGCCATTTTCATCAACAGGGTATCCATCATCGCAATACGCTCTGGCTCCCAGTTTTGGGTTTTGGCGGCTATTAACTCCTGGTAAGGTTTATCAAACCGGATGCTTTGATCAAAAAGATTCACCACAAAATCGCGGTCCTCTATCCAGTTGCCGGTAATTTCGGCCAGGTGGTTTTGTTTGGCATCTTCTGATGCGAAATTTTTGAATGTTTTAGCAATTAATGCCTGTAATACATCGCGGTCAACCGGCCAAAAAATAAACTTATCTTCAAAAACCTGTTCGGCTAATGACGATTTCAAGATCACTTTTTTGAAGATGAATTTAATGATGTCTTTATCTGTTTGAATGGTATCGCCGGTTTTGGCCAGGTATTCGGCATACTCGGGCGAATTTTTGAGCGTGGTGAACAGGGTTTTGGCCAGTTCGGGCTCAAAATGCCATTCTACTTTATACTTTTTTAACGCGATCAGGTAATCGCGGTTATCGTTAAGGGTAACGATAAATCTGTTGCTCAATATTTTACGATTGGCATTTAAGTCTTCGGCAGTTGGTAAGTGCTTATTGGCACGTTCTTCCGCGTCATTAGCCGCGTAATTGGCCACTTCTGAAATTAATGATAGCATCCAGATGTACATTTCAAATACCTGGTCGATGCCATGCAACATATTTTTTTCGTGTAGCCTTACGTCTTTAGTATCTGACTGATGATACGCGTATAGTGCCTGTAATACCTTTACCCGGAGGTGCCTTCTGTTTAACATGTGTAAGAACGATTTGATTTGCCAGCTGGCAAATGGTTAAGTATGATTTTAATAAGACGATTTTACTTTTTTAATATCCGCTATCCGTTTTTCGGCAATTTTATTGGCTGCCTTAACGGTAGAAATGTTTTCTGATTTAGAAAGTTTTAAAATATTGCGTGTTACCTCATAAATGTTTTCGGTAAGCTGCATAGTACGTTTCTTGCTAAAACTCATCAACTCCGAATAGCAATTGATAATGCCACCCGCATTGATCACGTAATCAGGCGCAAACAAAATACCTTTCTCTAAAAGCATGGCGCCATGTTCGGCTTCATCAAGCAACTGGTTATTGGCCGAGCCTGCTATAATGCTGCATTTAAGTTTATTGATGGTTTGTGTATTAATAGTGCCGCCTAAAGCGCATGGTGCGTAAATGTCGGCATCAATATCAAATATACTGTTATTGGATACGGCTTCGGCACCATATCTTTTGGCTATCTGGCCAATGCGCTCTTCCTGAATATCGCTCACGTAAACTTTTACATTTTCATCGCGAAGCAAACGTACCAGGTGTTCGCCAACATGGCCAACGCCTTGTACAATAACCGATTTGCCGGTAAGGCTATCACTGCCGAATTGTTCTTTTACGCAGGCTTTAATACCCTGAAAAACACCCTGCGCGGCCACTGGCGACGGATCGCCGCTGCCTCCCAAACTTTCGGGTATGCCGGTAACATGCTCGGTTTCCATACGGATGTATTCCATATCGCGCGGATTGGTGCCTACATCCTCAGAAGTAATAAACTCGCCGTTAAGATTTTTAATAAAGCGACCAAACTTGCGCATCAGCGCTTCGGTTTTATCCTTGCGCGAATCGCCTATAATTACGGAGTAACCGCCGCCCATGTTAAGGCCGGCAATGGCACATTTATAGGTCATGCTTTTTGAAAGGCGCAATACATCGTTTAAAGCATCTGCCTCGGTTCTGTAGCTCCACATGCGGGTACTGCCAAAAGCAGGGCCCAGCGTAGTATCATGAATAGCTATGATGGCTTTTAAACCCGTATCCGGATCGCTGCAGAATACAACTTTTTTGTGCCCAAAGGCGTCGAGCTGATTGAATATAGATTCCGGTTGTTCTTGAACGGGCATTAGTTATACGATAGTAAATGTTTTAAGGCGTGGACAAAAGTAGAGGTTTTTTTTATTCTGACAAAGTTTATTAGCGGGGAAGTGCTAACCGACCTGTTTTTAGACCACGTTTATGGTAAGCTATATGTAATAAGGTAGTTACAAAGGAGTATAAACTGCGAATAATAACAATAAATGCACCCGGTTAATTACAGGTATGCTTACTTAGTTATAACCTAAGTAAGCATACCTGTGTTTTGCTCAATTATAGCTGCCACAAACAACTCCCCACTCATTTAACGGAGAGCATGGCCATGGATTAAAAGCGCTGACGCATTGTACAAATGAACTATATCCGTTTGAAAAGCCAGAGGAGCAATAACGGCTGCAGGACCTTCCGGCGTTATCACATATGGCAGACTCACCGCTACCCGCTCCTTTAATGTTTTTAAGATCGGTGCGGTTCAATACTTTGGAACCTAGATGTTGGAAATTCTTCATAATTTTTAGTTTAAAAATGGTTATAGATTTATCAAATATAAAATAATAACTAATAAATTAAGAGCTGTTTATTTATTGATTAGCAGTATGTTAATAATAATATGAAGTGTTAATCGTATTAATACTTTATGAGTGGATTTATTGATATAAATAAGCTATTTTTAAGGGGGATGATTAAATTAAAAAGCCTGTGGGCAGAGAGAAGAAATTTAACAAGACCTGATACCTGGTTATTTTCTTACATCATTCCGACTTTTCAATTCAACCACTCTGCCAACTTTTTAATACTTTTGATTAAACGATATCCGGCAACGATATCTTTCGGATTTTCCGGCTCCCCGGACTTCCGGACAACATAAATATGAAAGACCTTGCTTACCTTAATAAATTCTTTTACAAGTATCGCTGGCGGCTAATACCCGGTGTGCTATTTGTGATCATCTCTAATATTTTCGGGGTGCTGCCTGCACAGGTGATCCGGGTAGCTTTTGACCTGGTGACCGAAAACATCGGCGCCTACCAGCTTTTTGCCGGGTTTAACAGGCAAAGCATGATCTATGATATTTTTGGCAGCAGCCTGATGTTGTTTGGTGTACTGGTATTGGTGTTGGCGCTGTTGCGTGGACTGTTCCTGTTTTTTATGCGGCAAACCATCATCCTCATGTCGCGGCATATCGAGTATGATCTTAAAAACGAGATATATCATCATTACCAGGAACTATCGCTCGCTTTTTACCGTCGCCATAATACGGGCGATCTGATGAACCGTGTTACCGAGGATGTGAGTCGCGTGCGCATGTATCTGGGGCCGGGTATTATGTATACCATCAATACGGTGGTGCTGTTTATACTGGTGATATACGCCATGCTTACGGTAAATGTGAGGCTGGCTATTCTTTCCGTATTACCATTACCTATACTGGCCGGGGTTATCTATTACGTAAACAACGTGATTAACCAGCGGAGCGAACAGATCCAGGAGAGGCTGTCGGCCCTGTCGAGTTTTGTGCAGGAGAATTTTTCGGGTATCCGGGTTATCAAATCATATGTAAGGGAAGGCTTTGTACGTAAGAATTTTGCCGCAGAGAGCGAAAACTATAAGACACACTCTATGGATCTGGTAAAAGTACAGGCGATGTTTTATCCAACTATGCTGTTGCTGGTGGGTTTAAGTACCGTGATCACTATTTATGTTGGCGGGGTTGAGGTGATGAAGGGTAATATTACCTCGGGTAACATCGCGGAGTTTATTGTATATCTGAACATGCTCTCTATGCCGGTGATATCACTGGGCTGGGTAACCTCACTGATCCAGCGTGCGGCCGCCTCCCAAAAACGTATCAATGAGTTTTTGCATGAAAAACCCGATATCATATCGCCTAATGTACCTGTTCGTACTGTTGAAGGAGCCATTACGTTTAACCATGTATCATTCACTTATCCCGATACGGGCATCGAGGCTTTAAAGGATGTGTCGTTCACTGTGGAGCCCGGGCAAATGGTAGCTATTATCGGTCGTACAGGGTCCGGGAAATCAACCATTGCCAATTTGGTGATGCGCATGTATGATACCACGGCCGGTGAGATAGCTATTGACGGTGTTTCGGTAAAACAATTGAATCTGGAGGGCTATCGTTCGCAGGTAGGCTTTGTACCACAGGAAGTTTTCCTGTTTTCGGATACTATTGCCAATAACATCGCTTTTAGCGCTGATGTACTGAATATGCCACTTGTAGAACAGGCCGCCAAAGATGCCGCAGTATACAATAATATTGTAGAACTGGAACAAGGTTTTGAAACCCTGATAGGAGAGCGGGGCGTAACTTTATCGGGCGGACAAAAGCAGCGGGTATCCATTGCCCGGGCTATTTTTAAACACCCGCAGATATTGATCTTTGACGATTGCCTGTCGGCAGTTGATACCCGTACCGAAGAGGAGATATTAAACAACCTGGGGCGGGTAATGCAAAATAAAACCAGTATCATTATAGCCCACCGTATATCAACCATCAAAAATGCCGACAAGATTTTGGTAATGGATAATGGCCGGATTGTAGAACATGGCAACCACGATTTCCTGATGCAACTCAAAGGAACTTACTTTGAACTATACGAAAAACAATTGCTGGAAGAAGAGCAAGACGCCTGATTTTTTTGTGTAAACACAATAAAATGACGGAAATGTTTCAAAAAGTTCAATAAAATTCAATAAAATACTTGCGCTTTCAAATTTTGATTTATATTTATGCCAACCAAAACTAATTACAGGTATATTCATTATGGGAGATTTTGACAATAGAGAGCGAGAAGAGGTTTTTTCAAAGAAGGTGAGAGCCGGGAAGAGGACTTATTTTTTTGATGTGAAAGCAACCCGTTCAAACGATTATTATGTTACAATTACTGAAAGCAAAAAACGTTTGGAGGATGGTGTGTTTATTAAACACAAAATATTTTTATACAAAGAAGACTTCGAAAAATTTGCTGAAGGTTTAAAAGAAACCGTTGAGTATATCAAAGCAAACCAGGAAGTAGTTGAAAAACGTTATGAATATAGCGAAGGCTCTGAAGTAGCTAAAGCTGCCGGTGCCGATGATGATTTCTCGTTCGACATATAAAAACAGAACAAAACTAAATTAATACCATAAAGAAAAACCTGCTTTTACCAGAGGCAGGTTTTTTGTTTTAAGGGAGCATAAAAAAAGCGATGAGCAAAACCCATCGCTTTTTTATGTTAAATATCAACTTTAATTACAAAGCCAATACTTCTTTTACTCTTTCTGCAGCTTCTTTTAACAGGATAGCCGAGAATACTTTTAGGCCTGAATTATCAATCAGTTCTTTGGCTTCGGCAGCATTGGTGCCTTGCAAACGAACAATGATGGGTACAGGGATGTTGCCAATTTCTTTATACGCATCAATAACACCTTGTGCCACACGGTCGCAACGTACTATACCACCAAAAATATTGATCAGGATAGCTTTTACGTTCGGGTCGCTCAGGATGATGTTAAAACCGGCTTTAACCGTTTGTGCGTTAGCCGTACCGCCTACGTCCAAAAAGTTAGCAGGTTCGCCGCCGGCCAGTTTAATGATGTCCATAGTGGCCATAGCTAAACCGGCACCGTTTACCATACAACCCACGTTACCGTCGAGTTTTACATAGTTCAGGTTTGATTTACCGGCTTCAACTTCGGTTGGATCTTCCTCATCGGTATCGCGCATCGCAGCGTAATCCGGATGACGATATAATGCATTATCATCCAGGTTTACTTTAGCATCAACCGCTAAAATTTTATTGTCGGATGTTTTTAATACCGGGTTAATTTCAAATTGCGAAGAATCGGTAGCATCATAAGCTTTGTATAAAGCGGTGATGAATTTTACCATATCTTTAAAAGCGTCGCCGCTAACACCCAGGTTAAACGCAATTTTACGCGCCTGGAATGCCTGCAGACCAACCTTAGGATCAATTTCTTCTTTAAATATTAATTCTGGTGTTGAGTGAGCTACTTCCTCAATGTCCATACCGCCTTCGGTGCTGTACATGATGATGTTACGGCCACGGGCGCGGTCAAGCAATACGCTCATGTAAAACTCTTTTGTTTCACTTTCGCCCGGGTAGTAAACATCCTGTGCTACTAAAACCTTTTTTACTTTTTTACCTTCTGGTCCGGTTTGCGGAGTAACCAGTTGCATACCTATAATGTTACCGGCAATCTCTTTAACCTGATCATGATTTTTAGCCAGTTTTACACCACCACCTTTTCCACGGCCACCGGCATGTATTTGTGCTTTTATAACTACCCAGTCAGACCCAAAGTCTTCCTTCATTTTTTGCGCAGCCGCAACAGCCTCTTCAGGATTGTCGGCAACAATGCCTTCCTGAACTCTAACGCCAAAGCTCTTTAATATAGCTTTACCCTGATATTCGTGAATATTCATGTTTTTTGAAGAATTTGCGGTAAATCTACAATTTTGTTTCAAAGGTTCATGCCCTAAATGGAGTTTATTTGCCCTTGTTGCTTTTATTAACATTGTCTTTACAATGAGGGGAAGTATCAAGTAGTTAGTATCAAGTATCACGACCGTTTTCTGTATGCAGATTATATGATTAAGATTCCCTTGTAAAAAATCTTGATACTTGATACTAACTACTTGATACTAATTTTACATTTGTAAAATGCTTAAAGCTACATCTATCCATAAATCATACGGGCAGCTGCAAATATTGAAGGGGGTTGACCTGGAGGTACAGCAGGGCGAAATTGTAACCATTGTTGGCGCATCAGGTGCTGGTAAAAGCTCCTTACTCAATATTTTGGGTACGTTAGACAGGCCCGATTCCGGTCAGCTGTTTATTAATAATATCGAACTAAGTAAACTAAGTAACCGGGGTTTAAGCGATTTTCGTAACCGTAAGATTGGCTTTATTTTCCAGTTTCATCATTTACTGGCCGAGTTTACAGCGGTTGAAAATGTATGTATCCCCGCGTTTATAGCCGGTATATCGCGCCCCGATGCAGAGAAAAAAGCCACAGAGCTATTGGAGCGACTGGGTTTAGCCGATAGGATAAACCATAAGCCTAACGAGCTGTCAGGTGGCGAACAGCAAAGAGTAGCTGTAGCACGGGCGCTCATCAACAATCCGGCACTGATATTTGCCGATGAGCCGTCGGGCAATCTGGATTCGGTAAACGCGCTGGAACTGCATGAATTGTTTATCAAACTGCGCAAAGATTTTAATCAAACCTTTGTAATCGTTACCCATAACGAGGATCTGGCCAATTTGTCTGATCGTACAATTTTAATGAAAGATGGTTTAATTGCCGAACAACCTTTAGCTTAAAACGTGAGTATACTAATAACCGCGGCCAATTCCGCATCTGCCTATAAGCTTAAAAACCAGTTAAACAGTGATAACATTATCATGGGCGACCATATGGATTTGCCCGATTTTATGCTGAAACCTGGTAAGCTTATCCGTTTGCCCGATCCTAAATCGGTAAGTTATACGCATGAAATGCTTACTTTATGTTTGGATATGGGCGTTGAAGCGATTTACCTGTTTCGGCAAACAGAAATTGATCTGTTGCTAAAGGCCCAAATATTATTTAATGAATACAATATAAAAATCCTGGTTGAGGGAAATGAATTATAAAGATATCGACGGGCGCAAGAGCGCTTTTATTTTTGAATTGGATGATGTGCTTTATCCCGAAAAAGATTATTTATTCCAGGTTTATTACCTGTTTGCCAATTTGTTGGAGTATACCGAATTAGTTGACGCAAAACAGACAACCAATATTATGGTTGATACGTATGCATCTTTAGGAAAGGACGCTGTTTTTAATGAGGTTGCCAAAGCTTTCCCGATTGCGGAAAAGTATAGGGATAAGTTCGAAAACTTGCTCATTACGGCTAAACTGCCTTTAAAACTGTTATTGTATCAGAATATGCTGACGCTGATGCAGGAAATTGTTGTTGATCGTAAAAAGCTGTTCATCGTAACTAACGGTCCTATTTCGCAGCAGATAAATAAAATTAAACAAACAGAATGGCACGGATTGGAAAAGTACCTGGCCTGCTATTTTGCTGAAGAAACCGCCTTAAAGCCCGAACCAGACGTTTTGCACCTGCTCATGCAAGACCATGATTTAGAAAGAAGAGATATTATCATGATCGAAAACTCCGAAACTGACCGGATGTGTGCCGAAGCTGTAGGAATTGATCATATCAACATAGACAAATTTTTATAAACGCACGTAACATAGTTGTTTGTAAAGCGTTAACCATTTATTAAACTGATCCTATATGAAAAAACTACTTTACTTCATACTTTTTTCTGCTGTGGTTGTTGTTTCGGCTTGTAAAAAAAATGATCCGGGCAATAATAACAATGGGTCCGGTAACAACGGAGCTACAAAACTTCAGCTAACACAGGATTCTATTTATATGATTGCCCAGGAAGATTATTACTGGAATAGTTTCTTGCCAGAATATGGTATTTTTAATCCCCGGCAATACACTGCGCAAAGTACGGATCTGCTTAATCTTAGTCAGGAAATTGATGCTTATACCCAGAAGTCACAAAATCCTGCTAATCATAACTTGCCTTATGAGTATGATCCTTTTAACCCGGGAAGTTCCAAATATTCGTTTATTGATGATGGTACGGTTAATAAGGCTTTAAATGCTGTAAAAGGGGATTTTGGTTTTAATTACTTTTATACCTATGCCAATGTGATCAGGGTAAGTTTGATTCAGCCGGGTTCACCAGCCGCCGCCGCCGGCTTGCAACGAAGCGATCAGATCATCGGTATTAACGGACAAACCGGGAACAGTATTTACATTACCAATCTTAAAGACCCTGCTAATGATGCAGGCTACAAATATGTAAGTAATGCAGTGAATAATAGCAGCACAATAACCCTTCAGATCCGTAAGGCGAACGGTACCGAGAAAACCGTTACCCTGAATACCAAAAGTTATACGGTTAACCCGGTTATTTATACCAATACTTATGCGCTTAGTGGCGGGAAAACAGCCGGTTATATGGTATTTAATAGTTTTGTTGACCTGAAAAGTAACCCGGCCGTACAGGCCCGCCTTGATTCCGTTTTTAATGTTTTTGCCAGTAAAAATGTAACCGACCTGATTATCGATCTGCGTTATAATGGCGGTGGTGATGTACTCATGAGCATTTACCTCACCAATCTCATTGCGCCCTCAAGCGTAAACGGGAGTGTAATGAACACTACTTATTGGACTGCCAATATGCAAAATGATAAATACCCCATTATTCAAAAAAAACTGGGGCCATTCTCTACAGGGTATTTTAAGCCCACGAATGCTGCCCAGATCGAAAAGTTTTCAAAAGTGGGATCTGTAAATGTGAATCGTGTTTTCTTTTTAGTAACTGGTAACACGGCATCAGCAAGCGAGCTTACTATCAATAACGTGAAGCCTAAAATGAATGTTCAGTTAATTGGCGACACAACCTATGGTAAACCAGTTGGCTTCCTGTCAAATCTTACCGTTAACGGATATTACTTTTATACACCAGAGTTTGAAACAAAAAACTCAAATGGCGAAGGCGGTTATTATACAGGTATGCCACCCGTAGGTAGCACAGCAACCGGCGGAACATATCAAGGTAAACGGGTTATAGAGAATATCCAGAATGACTTTGGTGATATTAATGAAACTTTACTGAGCCAGGCCATAGGATACATTCAAAATGGGGCCTACCCAACAAGTTCAACCTTGGCGGTCCAAAGCCTATCTACTAATGCAGTAGCGATGAGCGACTATCAGCGCAGAGTGTTGTCGGTGAACAAACAGTCGTCCCGCAAAAACTCTATGTTCCTGACGTTAAAAGCTAATAAATAAGCTAATAAATAAGTTAATAATTAGTCGGCCAGTTCCCGGAGATCAACGGGAACCACGCGCGAGATACCTTGTTCAACCATAGTCACCCCGTAAATTACATCGGTGCTGGCTATGGTTCTTTTGTTATGGGATACAATGATGAACTGCGAATCTTTAGAGAAAGTGCGGATAATGTTATTGAATTTATCAATGTTAGTATCATCCAGCGGGGCGTCAACCTCATCAAAAATACAGAAAGGGGCGGGCTTCAACAGGTAAAGCGAGAACAGTATAGCCGTGGCGGTCAAGGTTTTTTCACCACCCGATAACTGATTGATTGACAGGGGGCGTTTACCTTTTGGCTTAGCAATAATATCAATATCCGACTCCAGCGGATGGTTAGGATCAGTCAGTACCAGATCACAGGAGTCCTCCTCGTTAAATAACGAGCGGAATACCTTAATAAAGTTTTCGCGCACCATGATAAAGGCCGTCATGAATTTTTCCTTAGCGGTATCGTCAATCTCTTGTATAGTGGCCAGTAAAGATGCCTTAGCCTCGCTCAGATCTTTCTTTTGCGCTTGAATGAAAGTGTAACGCTCATTCATTTCGTTATAAGCCTCTACCGCCATGGGGTTAATAGCTCCAAAGTCATCCAACTGGCGTTTGAGCTTTTCGGCCCTTTCACGCAGATCCTGCTCGTTTTCGTCGGCCGGGGTCTCGGTTTCGGGCAGTTCTTCAATATCGATGTTGAACTCTACCGATAGGCGCTCTTTCAGGGCATTTAGCTCCAGCTTCAGATTGTTGCGTTCTTCGCGCAGCTCGTTCTCTATAACCTCGCTGTTATCTTTTTTACGGCGCAGGGCGGTTATTTCGTTCTCGTTTTCGGTGATCACACCGCGCCACTGGTAGTATTCCTGTTCGGCCTGTTGGGTGGCTTTCTCCAGGTTTTCTTTTTGCTCATACATTTCCAGCAAACCTTCGTCAGAGTTGTCGGCTTGTTTCAGGTTGTCTTGTATGGCTATTTTTACATTTTCAAATTCGGCACTGTTTTGCTTGATGCGGCTTTCCAGGCTTTCCTGTTGGGTATCGCGATAATCCAGATCTTTTACAAGGCCAGATACCTTATTTTGCTGCTGATGGAAACGGATATTCTCTTGGTTATAGGCATTTGATTGTACCGATACATATTCGTTCAGTTCGTTAAACGCGGCTTGTTTTTCAACCAGCAGGTCGTTCTGGATCTGCTTTTGCGTTTTGAGTTCGGCCAACATAGGGTGCAGGTTTTGCATCTCCTCGGTAATGGTGGCTATTTTACGGGCAATATCCTCCTTGCGGTTCAGACTGTTTTCAATAAAAGTCTGGTACTGTTCCTGCCGGGTTTTAACCGTAATAAGTTCCGTATTTAAACGGTTGATGATCATTTGCTGTTCATTCAGCTCCGCAGTTTTGGTAGATGCTTTAAGTGCGGCCAGTTTACTTTGCAGATCATCGACACGGGTTTTTAAGCCATTCACCTGGTTCTCGATTCCTTTGATCTCTTTGGCCAGGTTTTCGAGGTTTTTGGCACGACCTATCCTTTTACCCTCAAACAAACCTACCGAACCGCCGGCCATGGTATATTTTGATTTGTTGAACTTGCCGCTTTTACCAATCAATACCACGCCCTCGGGCAATTGCGCGTTGTTGATCTGCTGATCTTTATCGTCATCAACGAGGTACACATTTTTTAACAGGTGATTACACAGGTTGGTGTAGCGTTTGTCTACCTCAATTACTTTAAGTGCTGATACTGCGCCGGCGTTTTCAAACGCAGGCTCGGTTGGCGCTGTTTCGCTGTAATTTTCGAGGATGAAGAAGTGTGCCCTTCCCCTTGAAGCAGTGCTGAGCAAATTGATGGCCTTTATAGCTTCGTCATAGCTCTCTACCACGTAATGGTTCATCAGGGGCTCCAAATAGTTTTCGATGGCTACACGGAACTCCTCGCGGCAAAAAAGCACATCACTAAACAGCGGCGCGTTTTTGGCCCAGTCGGTATTTTTTTTCAAAAAGCGGATCGACTCCGGGAAACCTTCCAGGTTGTCGACCATACTTTTGGTAAGGTTATATTCGTTTTGCTTGGCGTCCAGCTTGCGGCTTTCCTTAATAATGGTATCCTTTATCTCGGTAAGCTCGGTTTCTGTTGTAACAATCTGCTCTTTAAGCTTATTTTCTGCCTCTAAAGATGCCTGGTATTCATCATCCAATGTTTCCTTGCGGGTTTGCAGCTCGGCAACCACCTGGTTAAAGTGCGAAAGCTCCACCTCCTTGTTGGTGGTATCTTCCATGTTGCGCTGGCTTTCCTGTTCCAGGGCCTGCTGCTGGATCTGTAAAATATCAATATCCTTTTCGGCTTTGTAAGCCTGGTTTTGTAAGCGGGTATTGATATTGGTAAGCTCATTGAGCTCATTACGGGCTTCGGTTTGTTGTTGCCGCAGCTCATCAACTGCTTCTTTCAGGTCGGTTACTTTGCTTTGGATGGCCTGCAGGTTTTCGTCCTCCATGGCCTTCTCTTCGCTCAGACGTTTGATGTTGTACAGTACGTGATTCAGCTGGTTTTTATCGCGTTCCAGTTCTTCACTTAATCGGGATTCTTTATCCTGCTGAAACTTGAGCTGCTCGTTCTTGATCTTTTTCTCACTTTCATAAGCACGGATCTTGGACACAAACTCATTGGTGGTTTTTTGCTGAACCGACAGGTTTTTTTCTTTGGTGATACTATCCAGCTTTTGTTGCTGCAGGGCTGCCTCCAAGGTATCTATCTGGGCAACAATACCACCTTTTTCGGCTTTTTGCTGTTGCTCCTGGTCTTCAATTTTCTTTAACGATTCGCTGAACGACACAATGCGGAACGAAGCCAGCATAATGCTGAGCGTTTTATATTGCTCTTTAATGCGGTAATAGCGCTCGGTTTTTTTTGCCTGGTTCTCCAGTGTTTTCAGGTTCTTCTCGATCTCGAAAAGCAGATCTTCCACGCGTTCCAAATCTGCTTCAGTGTCTTTAAGCTTACTAAAAGTTTGCTTTTTACGCAGCTTGTATTTGGATATGCCCGACGCTTCTTCGAACAAATTACGACGCGAACCCTCCTTGTTGGTAATGATCTCGTCGATCATCCGCAGCTCGATGATGGAGTAGGAGTCGGAGCCGATACCGGTGTCCAGGAAAAGGTCGGTAATATCTTTCAACCGGCACTGCACATCATTCAAACGGTATTCACTTTCGCCGGTACGGTAAAGCTTACGGGTTAAGGTAACCTGCGAATAGTCGGTTGGCAGTACGTTCTTGGTGTTATCAAAAGTGAGGGAAACCTCGGCCAGATTGGCCGATTTGCGGCTCTTGGTTCCGTTAAAAATAACGTTATCCATCTTCTCTGAGCGGAGCATCCGGGTGCTTTGTTCGCCCAAAACCCAGCGTATGGAATCGACCACATTTGATTTTCCACAGCCATTTGGCCCCACAATAGCAGTTACACCCTCATTAAAATTAATGGTGATCTTATCTCCAAAACTTTTAAAGCCCTTGATTTCTAAGCGGGTAAGCTGCATTTATATTATTGTGTCCGTATAAAAGATCGAACCTTCAAAGTAATCATAAAAAAATGATTTTATTAAACTTTTTTTGAGGCGGTTTAGTTTATCACGCGTCATTGCGAGGAACGAAGCAATCTCTATATTATACAGAGTGGTTTTGCTTGGCGTATACCCGCTCTTGGCCGCGGGAGGGCCTTTACTTTGTAGCCACAAAGTAACCAAAAGGCTTGTCACCAGAAATGTTTCTTTGCCGTACAAGGCCCGCTTTCACCCGAAGCTGTTCTGCTGACGGGGGAGAAGAAAAAGATATTTAAAAACTTTGTCATTCTGAGGAACGAAGAATCTGATCTGCGATTAGTATGGCCATTAATAGATCCTTCGTTCCTCAGGATGACAAACAATATTTAAGCTTTACGAGTTTCACTAATGAACTAATGAACTAATGAACCACGTTGATTTCTCCCCTTAAATAAGTCACCGCTTTGCCACTCATTTGTACGCGGTCGCCTTTGAGTTCACACCAGAGTTCGCCGCGACGGGCCGAGATCTGGTAGGCGTGCAGGGTGTTTTTGCCCAGCACTTTTGCCCAATAGGGTATCAGGTTGCAATGTGCCGAACCGGTAACTGGATCCTCGGGGATCCCGGCGCCAGGGGCAAAAAAACGGGATACAAAATCGGAGTTATCACCGCGTGCGGTTACAATAACTCCCACGGTATCCATTTTTGACAGTGCGAAAAAATCTGGAGTAATATCTTTAATGTCCTGCTCACTTTCATAAACCAGGAAGTAATCTCTTGATCGTAAAAAGGCTACAGGTTGCTTGTCGCCCAGGGCTTCTGCTAATCCCATCGGTTGTTCAATAGGGATAGGCGGCCTCGACGGGAAATCCATAGTGTATTTATCGCCATCTTTTTTTACGGTTAATGTGCCTGCTTTTACGGTTTCAAGGTGCAGTATATCGCCTTCAAAGCCGAGCTCGGTAAACAATATATGTGCCGATGCCAGGGTGGCATGGCCGCAAAGATCAATCTCATATTCAGGTGTAAACCAGCGCAATTTGTAACCGGTATCCGTTTTTACAAAAAAAGCGGTTTCGGCCAGGTTATTTTCGATGGCGATTTTTTGCATCACAGCGTCGGGCAGCCACTCGGCGAGCGGACAAACAGCTGCAGGGTTGCCGCCAAATAATTTATCGGTAAATGCGTCGGCCTGGTATATAGGGATGGTCATAAAAAATGTTCTGGTAGAGCTAAATTACTTTTTTATTATGTGAATATTAAATCACATCAACATAACGAAATATCGGTAATTATATTCGATTGAAGGATGAATTTTGTCAAAGAAAAGCCTAATCAAACAGATTAATCTGCCTATTATTGTTGTCGCCATCTTCAATCCGTATTTTATTTACCAGGAAGTGTGCCTGACGGGTGGGTTCGGGGATCCTATATCCGCGGATGCAATTTTTAATGATACTCACACTCTGCTCCATGCTTACCCGGTGACCTGGCGAAATATAAATGGGGTTACAATTGGCCTTGCTCCTCAGTGCCATGCCGATTACTTCGCCTTTATCATACATCGGGCTTTGGTCAAATGGATGATTACCGGGCTCATCATAACGCCCGGTAAGCCGGCTTTTGGCGCTGCCGATGGATGGTGTGTTGGTAATCAAGCCAAAATGTGTGGCGATACCCGTTCGGCGTTCATGAGCAATGCCCTGACCATCTAAAACCATTACATCGGGTTTTGTTGGCAGTTTGTTCCAGGCTTCCAGCAAAGCAGGTACTTCGCGAAAAGCCAGCAGCCCCGAGATATAAGGAAATTTGGTTTCGCTGATGGCAGTTGCTGTGCCAATTACCTTTAATTCGGGGTAGCTGAACAATACAATTCCGGCATAAACCACCTCCGAGTATTTGTTGAACGAGATATCAGCTCCACCTATGGTTTGAATAGATTTATGCAGCGGAGTAAGATCGATTTGCCTGCGCAGTTCATGCTGATAGGCGATAGCCTGCGCCGCTGTAAGGTTTTCATACTGGGAGGGTTGCATGGTTTATGAACATAAAAAGAGATGGGTTTGTTTGTAGAGGAAGGTGCATCACTATGTCTCGCATCTGCCCCAATTTTTAGATCTTAGTAGGGGCTGCCCCGTAAGCCTGCCGGAAAGCATAAGAGAAATGGGAAAAATCTTCAAAGCCCAAATCGAAGTATACTTCTGATGGCCGCTTACCTTGCTCTTTGATGAGGTAA